>NZ_JBISHB010000039.1:0-95697 GCF_045064175.1 Pseudoalteromonas sp. Ld20 | reverse complement strand
ATGGTTTCATTGAGAATTTCATGTCGATATTCACGAAGAAATACGAAGAGTTTGCCATGTGTTTTTAAACGGCTACAGATTAATTTTTCTTTTTTACTCAATGCTTCAGGGCATTGCCAATGGCGATTATATTTCATGATATGACTACGTTAGCTAAGACACGCTATTTGATCATGAATTGAAGCAAATGTCGATCTGGTTAGAATGTATACTGATCGGTGCTCTAGCATGATTGATAAAGGGGCCAGTTATAGTTTTTGCTGATGCTATTACAGAAAGTATAAATGTGAAATATAAATAATTAGCTTAAACACGGCTTAAAAAACTGACTAACGTAATGATTTAAAATATAAAATAATTACTAAATTTTCAAAAGTATAGGCTATATACCCAAACCACCTCAAGATGCAGACTTCAGCGTTTCACAGGTGTTTAATATCAAGGCGTTACTTTGCAATAATGGCAGTCCCTTTTAAGAAGTAACAACGATGAGAGTAAGCGCCTGTGAAACGCCCAATGGGTTGGTTTAAAAGCGATTTATACTGCGTTACTTTAATAAGGGAATGATTTTAATAAAGGAACAACCATTATTTGCAATCAATGCCTTGTCTAAATCGCTTTTAATTCCAACTGAAACTGCATCTTGAGGTGGCTTGGGTATGTATTTAAGGTTAACCATGTAGCTTTTATAAAGTATCAACTCAGATTTACAAAAAATTGCGCCGTAAAAATATAATGCATTTAAAATCATGTAATTATAATTGGCTTGTGTTTTGCTTTACTAAAGTACAAATACTAAAAAGGAATATTGATGACTGAACTTACCTTATCGGCTTATTATGCGCTTTATCTCTATTTGATTATGTTGTTTATCCAATGGGCTATTGCAACGTTTAGTAAAGCAAGCAAGCCAAATGCGATACCAGGGAAAATTGATGATACCCTAAGCCACGAAAGCTTTATTTTTAGAGCGCATCGTACATTTCATAACACGCTTGAAAATAGCCCTTTATTTTTAGGGACGGTGCTTTTTTCTTTTATTATTGGGTATCACAGTGCCATCTTTGCAATGTGTATTTGGGTGTACGTTGTAGCCCGTATTTTACATATGGTATTTTACTATAGCATTGCAACAGAAAAGAATCCCAGCCCACGTAGTTACTTCTTCTTAGCCGCAGTGGGAGCCAATCTTGTTATGTTGGTTATGTTGGGCTTACGTTTAGTTGCATATTAAAGCTTAAGTGAAAGCATAGTTTGATTAAAAGGAGCCCGTTTGGCTTCTTTTACTTTTTGGTTCATTCATGGGAAACACAGAATTAATTATTTTTTACAAGACGCAGGGCCAAGAGTTTATCAATAGCGAGTTTTTATTGTCAGCATCATCACAAGAACTGGCAAGTTATATTATTCAATGACTAAAGCCTGCAAGCAGTGTTATACCCACTTTAGTTAAAACGTAATCATTTCTTATCGTTATGATAAATTACTAGTTCTACAATTGGTATTATGAAATTTCCCAGCAATAAATAATAAAGGGGGTTGAATATGTCTATTTTAAACAGGTTATTTAGATGGGAGCACGGTAGACAGCAATCAGGTTATGACAAAATGTTACTATGTAGTGCGTTGTGGCCAATTAAGTTTGATACCTACTTACTTAAATTTCCACAAGGTAGTGAGATAGCCCCTCATACGGATAAAGTTAAATGTGGTAGGCACTATAGATTAAATATTATTTTAAAAAATGCAGAGCAAGGCGGAAACTTTATTTGTAAAAACCCACTATTTTAAACTAAACGAATCAAGTTTTTTCGACCTGATGTATCGGAGCATCAAGTATCTAAAATAGTAAAAGGGAACAGGTATTTGTTAAGCATAGGCTGGGTGAAAACCCGTTGATAATTTTAAGTTACTTGAACCGCAAAGAATTTAACTATGCTGATATATTAAAACCTGAGCAATCTCTTTTGCTAAAAAATTTAACAAGGAAATAGTAGTATGAGATTGATAATATTGAGTTTAATCTTTTTATTTACACCTATAGTAATAGCTGAACCGGTAATAGAACAAGATACGACTTACTATAAAGTCAAAGTCTCAAGTAAAGAAAAACTGCTTGAGTCGGTTAATCATGCATCGCCAATAAGAGAAAACGGGAAGGTTTTTCATGGTTATACACGTTTTGACATACGGTGGCGCTTTAATTGGGAAAAAACAGCGAAGCGATGCCGGTTAGTGCGTGTAAAAACAATATTACAACTTAAATACACAATGCCAGAACTCGATTCTGATAGCCAGCAAGTAAACACAGTATGGGCAACGTGGTATTCAAAGCTACTTCTGCATGAACAAGGTCACGGTGAGTTAGCTATTACTTTTGCTTCAAAAATAGAGGATGCGCTAAAAAGCATGCGCCCTCAGCGTGATTGTAAGACCTTATCTGATGATGCTAATACTGTAGCGTATAAGATTGTGGAACAATTGAATAAAGCAAGTGCTGCGTATGATGTAAAAACAAACCACGGTGAAACCCAAGGTGCGTGGCTTCATTCGCATTTATAAACGAGGTTTTATGGGCAAACCCACGAGTACTTTCCCTGTAAATTACGAGATAAGCGTAAAGTAACGTAATAAAATGCATACAAACCCAGACAGTGCTCGACAGGTGGGGCTAGCCGTCTGTATAATTCGCGTCCTCTTTATACCGTATAATCGCACCGACTATTGTCAGGGCTGCTTTTTTTGAAATAAAAAATAGCGTGCTCGGCAGTACGTGCTTAGGAAATTCATCTTGATCTCTACCGCTAATATCACCATGCAGTTTGGTGCTGAACCATTATTTGAAAACATCTCTGCTAAATTTAGTAACGGCAATCGTTATGGCCTAATTGGCGCAAATGGGTGCGGTAAGTCGACCTTTATGAAAATCCTAAATGGTTCATTAGCTCCAACATCAGGTAATGTGTCAATTGGACCAGGTCTGAAAGTAGGTAACTTGAGCCAAGATCAGTTTGCTTTTGAGCAATACTCAGTGGTTGATACCGTGATCATGGGTGACGTTGCATTGTGGGAAATTAAACAAGAACGTGACCGTATTTATTCATTGCCTGAAATGAGTGAAGCCGATGGTATGAAAGTTGCTGAGCTTGAAAGTATTTTTGCAGAGATGGATGGTTACAGCGCGGAAAGTCGTGCAGGTGACATTTTATTAAAAGCAGGTATAGAAGAAGAGTTTCATTTTGGTCTAATGTCACAAGTCGCCCCTGGCTGGAAATTACGTGTGTTATTAGCGCAGGCTTTATTTGCAAATCCAGATATATTATTACTGGATGAGCCAACCAATAACTTGGACATCCACACAATCAGCTGGTTAGAGCATGAACTTAACCAACGTAAATGTACCATGATTATTATTTCTCATGACCGTTATTTTTTAAATGCAGTATGTACTCATATGGCCGATATTGATTACGGTGAACTGCGTATTTACCCTGGTAACTATGAGAAATTCATTGAAGCATCAACACTTATTCGTGATCAGTTACTCGCTGGTAATGCCAAAAAGCAATCTGAGATTGAAGAGCTACAAGATTTCGTAAATCGTTTTGGTGCCAACGCATCAAAAGCTAAACAAGCGAGTTCACGTGCAAAGCGTATGGATAAAATTAGCTTAGATGAAGTGAAATCATCTAGCCGCATGGCACCTTCACTGTATTTTGATGAAGGTAAAAAGATGCACCGCCAAGCATTGATTTTAGAAGATTTTGGTCATGGTTTTGATGGCGAAGTACTGTTTGAAAATGGTGAGCTAATTTTAGAAGCTGGTTCTAAACTAGCCATCATCGGCGAAAACGGTGTTGGTAAATCAACCTTCATTCGCTGTTTAGTGGGGGAGCTTGAAGCGAATCATGGCGTGGTTAAATGGTCAGAAAACGCATCTGTAGGCTATTGCCCTCAAGATAGCAGTAAAGACTTTGATAATGACTTAACTTTATTTGATTGGATGTCACAATGGCGCACGGCCAAACATAATGATTTAATGGTACGTGGCATGTTAGGACGGTTGTTGTTTACTGCTGATGATTCTAACAAGAAAG
Source organism: Pseudoalteromonas sp. Ld20 (assembly GCF_045064175.1). Taxonomy (NCBI): domain Bacteria; kingdom Pseudomonadati; phylum Pseudomonadota; class Gammaproteobacteria; order Alteromonadales; family Pseudoalteromonadaceae; genus Pseudoalteromonas; species Pseudoalteromonas sp. Ld20. The sequence continues at coordinate 91,600 of NZ_JBISHB010000039.1, read as the reverse complement.
CTAAAAACTGTTCGGGTGGTGAGAAAAACCGCCTATTATTTGGCAAGCTAATGATGCAAGACGTAAATGTGTTGATAATGGATGAGCCAACCAATCACATGGATATGGAAGCTATTGAAGCGCTAAACAATGCATTAAAAGGCTTCGAAGGCACATTGATTTTTGTAAGCCATGACCGTGAGTTTGTATCGTCATTGGCGACTCGTATTATCGATATTCGTGATAAAGAAGTTGTGAATTTCCACGGTACATTTAATGAATTCATGGCAAGTCAGCAAGAACAAGCGAAGCTCCAAGCTGTAAAGTGATATTTTGCTAGGAAACCAATCTTGAATTCAAATTCAGTGCCAGTCAGCTGTTAATACTGACTGGTGCTTCTATGTCTAGGGTCTCTTACGTTGCATGAACTCATTGGTGAGTTTGGTGCTAAACTTTACTGAAGTTAATTTCAATCCGCAATAATACTAAGTCATTTTGAGGTATCAAACCTGACGCTAACGGCGTTAAAAATTTCTTATTTAGAACAACTAAATGACGATATTTTTGCCTTGTTATCGACAAGGTTTTTTTGCCACAAAATAGATCTCATAATTAAGAGAATTGGAATAATTTGAGTCGGTATTGAAAAAGATGGATCTTTGTATTAGGCACAAAAAAGGCGCTCACTTTAACAGTGAACGCCTTTTTTAATTTTAACCGATACTTATATTAATTTAGCTAATATATCGTTAAATGTAGTGCTTGGACGCATTGCTTCGAATGCTGCAGCATCATTTGGTTGGAAATAACCACCGATGTTTACTGCCGGACCTTGTGCGTCATTAAGTTCATTAATGATTTGCTCTTTATTGCTTTCTAAATCGCTGGCGATTTGAGTAAACTGTGCTTTAAGTTCACTGTCGTCGTCTTGCTTAGCAAGCTCTTGCGCCCAGAATAAAGATAAGAAGAAATGAGAACCACGGTTATCAATTTCTTTCACTTTACGCGAAGGCGATTTATTTTCAGCAAGGAAAGTTCCTGTTGCTTTATCAAGCGTATCAGCAAGTACTTGTGCTTTGTTGTTACCCGTTGTAGTGCTCAGGTGCTCAAGTGATGCGGCAAGTGCTAAAAATTCACCCAAAGAATCCCAACGTAAGTGGTTTTCTTTTTCGAACTGTTGTACGTGCTTAGGTGCAGAACCACCCGCGCCAGTTTCAAATAAACCGCCGCCATTCATAAGAGGCACGATTGACAGCATTTTAGCGCTTGTACCAAGCTCTAGAATTGGGAATAAATCAGTAAGGTAATCGCGTAGTACGTTACCCGTTACTGAAATAGTGTCTAGGCCGTCTTTAATACGTGCAAGAGAGAATAACGTAGCTTCAAGTGGCGCTAAAATTTGGATATCAAGGCCAGAAGTATCATGGTTTGGTAAATATGCATTTACTTTTTTGATGATTTGCGCATCGTGTGCACGGTTTTCATCAAGCCAGAAAATTGCAGGGTTACCCGTAGCACGTGCGCGGTTAACCGCTAACTTAACCCAATCTTGGATTGGTGCATCTTTAACCTGACACATGCGCCAGATATCGCCTTGCTCAACACTGTGCTCAAGTAAAATTGTGCCATTTGTATCTACAACACGAATGACACCGTTTGCAGGTGCTTCAAACGTTTTGTCGTGTGAACCATACTCTTCCGCTTTTTGGGCCATTAGGCCTACGTTTGGTACGCTACCCATAGTGGTAGGATCAAATGCGCCATGCTCTTTACAAAAATCAATCGTTGCTTGATATACACTTGAATAACAACGATCAGGAATTACAAAGCTAGTATCTTGTAATTTACCTTCGTTATTCCACATTTGGCCGCTTGAACGGATAGCTGCAGGCATAGATGCATCGATGATCACATCACTTGGTACGTGAAGGTTAGTGATGCCACGATCAGAATCAACCATTGCAATTGCAGGGCGAGTTGCATAAACAGCGTCAATATCAGCTTCGATTTCAGTGCGTTTTGCATCATCTAAAGTTTGAATTTTAGCGTAAACATCACCCAGGCCATTGTTTACATCAACACCTAGCTCAGCAAATAAAGCACCGTGCTTTGCAAAAACATCTTTATAGAATACTTTTACTGCGTGGCCAAAGATGATTGGATCAGACACTTTCATCATGGTTGCTTTCATATGTAATGAAAACAAGATGCCTTTTTCTTTCGCTACTTCAATTTCTGCAGCTAAGAATGCTTGTAATTTAGCAGCACTAATTGAAGATGCGTCAATTACTTCGCCAGCTAGTAGCGGTGTGCTTGCCTTAAGTACAGATACATCACCATTTGCAGCAACATGTTCAATACGTACATCTGTTGCAGCATCAATAGTTACTGATTGCTCAGAACCAAAAAAGTCGCCTTCACTCATACTAGCTACATAAGAAGCTGAATCTTTGCTCCATGCGCCCATTGAATGAGGATTATTACGTGCATATTCTTTTACAGAACCAGGCGCACGACGGTCAGAGTTACCTTCACGTAATACAGGGTTTACTGCGCTACCTTTGATTTTGTCGTATGTAGCTTGAATTGCTTTTTCTTCGTCTGTTTTAGGTTCAGCAGGGTAATCTGGAAGTGCATAACCTTTTTCTTGTAGTTCTTTGATAACAGAACGTAATTGTGGAACAGAAGCACTGATATTAGGCAGTTTGATGATGTTAGCTTCAGGTGTTTTAGCAAGCTCACCTAATTCAGCAAGTGCATCGCCAATGCGTTGTTCTTGCGTTAAATACTCAGGGAAGTTAGCAATAACACGACCAGCTAAAGAGATGTCACGTGTTTCAACTTCAACGCCAGCGGCATTAGTATAAGCTTGGATGATCGGCAGCAGCGAGTAAGTTGCTAGTGCCGGAGCTTCGTCTGTTTTAGTGTAGATAATTTTTGATGTCATCATCATTCCTAGATAGTAGGCATAAAAGCCATATTCAACAATGCAAAGAATACCATCGCTATCATGCAAGCACGATTGAGCAATAGTCAGTCTGTTAGGTGTTAATACTGTAAGTCCTTTGCACTATGCAATGGACGTGATAAATAACCACACCTGACGAACTGTATTAAATTTACTGTAATTTTGTAGCCAATTAAATGATCCATTAGCATAGGTATTGCCACTTAAAGAGCTATGTAAGGCCGTTTTTAAGCACAAAGAGTGTAACAAGCTTGGCACAAAAGGGCTAATAACAAATAGGACATGGGGTTATTAAAAAAGAATTTCAAGAGGAAGGGCAGTTTTTGTTCATTAAGAACGTTTAATTTCTAACTATATCGGGTTATTTTTACATTAAAACACGTTTGATGAAGAAAATTGTAGGGAGGATTAAGCGAGGATCTTTACAGAACGCTCGCTTTAGTCGAATATTTATACAGCTACACTAACTCTTCGTTAGGAGCGATATTAGTTGCATGCATGCCTTTTGGGCCTTGCTGCAATTCGAATGTTACATCTTGACCAGCTTTAAGCGTTTTATAACCGTCCATTACAATCGTTGAGTAATGGGCGAATATGTCATTCTCGCAGCCGTCTTCCACGATGAAACCAAAACCTTTGGCGTTGTTGAACCATTTGACTTTACCACAAGCCATACTTCTACATCCTTCTATAAGTTGACTAATTTAGTTATTCTAAACCGTATAGTTTGATAGACTGACTAAGGTTTAATCAATCTACAATTGACTGTAGTTTATTTCGCCGATCAGTCAAGTGTTTTAAACTATTTTTTAACATTTAATTTATTTTTAATTCAAGTTTGCTTGAGTTCCAAAGACAAGACTATATTTAATTATGAGTGGCATGAAAGATTCGGATGTTTTAGATACTGTTCGCGATAGTGAAAAGCAAAAATTGCAACCACCGCGAAAGTATAAAGTCATTTTAAATAATGATGATTACACGCCAATGGACTTTGTAATAGAAGTACTTACGACGTTTTTTAATATGGATAGCGATAGAGCAACAGATGTGATGCTTCAGGTTCATCAGAATGGTCGCGCTATTTGCGGTGTTTATACAGCCGATGTAGCGTATTCCAAAGTTGACCAAGTTAATCGTTACGCACGTGATAACGAGCATCCACTGCTATGTAGTTGTGAGCAGGAATAATACCAAGGTAGGGTGATCAGAATACCCATCACAACGGTATATTTATTTATCTCAGTAAGGGGTTGCCAATGCTAAACAAAGACTTAGAACTAACTTTAAACGCGGCGTTTCGTGAAGCGCGTACACGCCGCCATGAATTCATGACAGTGGAGCATTTATTGCTTGCGCTGATCGATAATCCCTCTGCAGGCGAGGCATTAATCGCATGCGCAGTGGATATGGCTGCACTAAAAACAGAGTTATCAGAATTTATTGATGAAACAACACCCGTTATTCCAGATCTGGAAGATGAGCGTGAGACTCAGCCAACACTTGGCTTTCAGCGTGTTTTACAACGAGCTGTGTTTCATGTGCAATCATCAGGAAAAAATGAAGTAACAGGCGTAAATGTATTAGTTGCTATTTTTTCTGAGCAAGAAAGCCAAGCGGTTTATTTACTGAAGAAAAGCGATATTTCACGGTTAGATATTGTTAACTTTATTTCACATGGTATAGCTAAATCAGATGATGAAATAGGTGGTGAAGAGTCAGACGATATTCATGAAGAAGTGCAAGGTGCACAAGGTGAAGAACCAAGTAAATTAGATAATTTTACGACTAATTTAAATGTGCAAGCCCGTGAAGGGAATATTGATCCGCTCGTAGGGCGCGATAGTGAGGTTGAACGTACGGTTCAAGTGTTATGTCGTCGTAAAAAGAACAATCCGCTACTCGTAGGTGAAGCAGGCGTTGGTAAAACAGCCATTGCTGAAGGCTTAGCTTATCGGATAGTTAATGAACAAGTGCCGGAGGTCATTGCAGATGCCGTTGTATATTCATTAGATATGGGCGCTTTACTTGCAGGGACTAAATATCGAGGCGATTTTGAAAAACGCTTCAAAGCATTACTAAAAGAGCTTCAAGCAAAGCCTGGCGCGATTTTATTTATAGATGAGATTCATACCATCATTGGTGCCGGCGCAGCCTCTGGTGGCGTTATGGACGCATCTAACCTACTTAAACCGCTGCTTTCGAGTGGCAAGTTACGTTGTATGGGGTCGACTACATATAACGAGTATAAAAATATCTTTGAAAAAGATCGTGCTTTAGTGCGTCGTTTCCAAAAAATTGATGTACTTGAACCAAGCGTGGCAGACACGACTAAAATTCTAAACGGTCTAAAAGAGCGTTATGAAGAGCACCATGGTATTCGCTATACGCAAAAAGCGTTAAAGGCAGCAGCTGAGCTTAGTGCTAAATATATTAATGAGCGTCATTTACCAGATAAAGCGATTGATGTTATTGATGAAGCGGGCGCGAGTCAGCGTTTACAGCCAATCTCTAAACGTAAGAAGACCATTGGTGTTGCTGATATAGAACTAATTGTTGCCAAAATGGCGCGTATTCCACAACAAAGTGTGTCATCAAGTGACAAAGAGACGTTAAAAAATCTTGACCGTAACCTGAAGATGTTAGTGTTTGGACAAGATCAATCAATTGATGCATTAACGTCGGCAATTCGGTTATCTCGTTCTGGCTTATCAAGCGAAGATAAACCGGTAGGCTCATTCTTGTTTGCAGGCCCGACGGGTGTTGGTAAAACAGAAGTGACTAAGCAACTTGCAAAGTGCATGGGTGTTGAGTTTATTCGATTTGATATGTCAGAGTATGTTGAGCGCCATGCCGTGAGTCGTTTGATCGGAGCACCGCCAGGGTATGTTGGTTTTGAACAAGGTGGCTTACTAACCGAAGCTGTTATCAAAAATCCACACTCAGTTGTATTGCTTGATGAAATTGAAAAAGCGCATTCTGATATTTACAACATTCTGTTGCAAGTAATGGATCATGGCACTTTAACTGACAACAATGGTCGTAAGGCTGACTTTAGAAACGTTGTTGTTGTTATGACCACTAATGCGGGCGTACAAGAAACAGTGCGTAAATCAATTGGTTTTACTGATCAAGATCATTCACATGACGCGATGAGCGAAATTAATAAAGTATTTTCACCGGAGTTTAGAAACCGTTTAGATAACATTATTTGGTTTAATCATTTAGACCGTGATGTGACCTTACTGGTTGTTGATAAATTTATTGTTGAGCTTCAAGCACAACTGGATAAAAAATCAGTTAACCTTGAGCTTACTTCTAAAGCGCGTGAATGGCTTGCAGATAAAGGTTATGACAAAGCAATGGGTGCACGCCCAATGGGACGGGTGATCCAAGAGCAGCTTAAAAAGCCACTAGCCAATGAAATTTTATTTGGTGCACTTATTGATGGTGGAACAGTGAAAGTATCGCTTAAAGATAAAAAACTTCGTTTTGATTATGAAACGAATTTAACCCCTGCATAAAAGCGTTTGTAATAACGCAGATAACAAAAAGCCCAGCAAATGCTGGGCTTTTTGTTTATTAAATGTAATGGTCAGCAACTTGCATTCAATTACATTTAATAAACGCTTCAAGCTAATGTAGTAAGTAACTAAGTTACTTAGACAACTTAGCTAAAAACTTGATATTTCGTTAACGCACTAACTTAGCGAGCACGGAATACGATGCGACCTTTCGATAAATCGTATGGGGTCATTTCTACAGTAACTTTATCGCCGGTTAAAATACGAATATAGTTTTTACGCATTTTACCTGAAATATGAGCCACAACTACGTGACCATTTTCAAGCTCAACTCGGAACATTGTATTTGGTAAAGTATCAAGGACCGTCCCTTGCATTTCGATTACGTCTTCTTTCGCCATGTTTAGCGTAACACCTCTTTAATAGTTAAACGATGCAGATTCTGCCGAAAATACTCCAATAAGTAAAGCCACAGTAGCTATTTTTGCAAATTAAATAGTCAGCCACTCATCTGCAACCCTATTTTGTGCAGGTAAAAATTGAGTTTTGTAACGCATTTTAGCGCATTCATCAATTTGGTAACCTAAGTAGACAAAATCTTTATTGTGTAGTTGAGCAAACTTTATCTGCTCTAAAATCATTAATGTGCCTAAACTAAAATGCTCAAAATCGGGGTCAAAAAAAGTATAAATAGCTGAAATGGCGTTGTTCATACAATCAGTTACGGCCACAGCGATAAGTTTTTCTTGGTGCCATAATTCAATAAACGTAATAGGTAACCATTGGCAAAATAAGAAACTTTGATATTGTGATTGTTCAGGAGGGTACATTGAACCCTCTTGATGACGCTGCGTGATATATTTGCTGTAAAGTGGGTAATATTCAAGGCGTTCTTGTCGTGAATACGTCACTGTAAATTGATTTTTTGCCTTATTAAGTTTACGTTTTTGTGATTTTGTCGGTGAAAACTGTTGAGCTAATACTCTTACTGACTTACACGCACTGCAAACAGGGCAGTGTGGACGGTAAATTTGGTCACCACTTCGACGAAAGCCAAGTGCTAATAATGCTTCAAATTTTTCACTGCTGTAGCAGCTAGGTTCGAGGATCACTAATAATTGCTCTTGCCTATCAGTAAGGTAGCTACAATCAAATTGTTGGCTCAAACCTAAACGAGCCGGTAAATGGTCAGTCATAAATAGCTATAAGCTCCTGCGCTTGCCACATCGTTGGTGGTATTTTAAAACTGCTGGCTTGTTTAAGTTTAGTTAAAAATTCGCTTCGCGGTAGGACTTTTTGCCCCAATGATAGCAAGTAAGGGTTTTCTAGTTGGCAATCAATGAAATGTGCGTTGTGGCGCTTAAGCCAATTCACTAAAGCCCACATCGCTAATTTAGAACAGTTAGTTTGATGATGAAACATAGATTCCCCACAAAACACGCCGTTTTGCATCATTCCGTATAAGCCACCAACAAGTTCATCATCTATCCATATTTCAAGGCTGTGGGCAACACCAGCTAGGTGTGCTTGCTGGTAAGCATTGATCATTTCACTTGTGATCCATGTTCCTTCAATATCTTGGCGCTGTTGTTGACATGCTTCAATAACATCATTAAAAGCGGTATTAATGGTTACTTTTACTGGGTGTTTTTTCAGGTGTTTCCGTAAACTGCGGCTAACATGAAACTCATTCAGCTCAATAATGCCGCGCATACTTGGTGACCACCACATTATAGGTTCATACTCGCTAAACCATGGGAAAATGCCGTGTATGTATGCATTTTTCAATCGCTCTATAGATAAACAACCACCCACAGCCAGTAAGCCATCGGGATCATCAAGTGCATGTGTTGGGTTAGGAAACTCAAAGTGGCTATTGGAGAGTTGATAAAGCTGTTTAGTCATAACATCAGTAAATAAAAAATAAGACGAATTAAAAAGTGTAACCTGCAAGATTAAAATTACAAAGGGGGAATATAAAAAAGGGCTGAAATATCAGCCCTTAATACTTGCATTTAAGAATACAAACAAATATTTATAGATTATCTAAGAAGCGCTCAGCATCTAATGCAGCCATACAGCCAGTACCCGCTGAGGTAATTGCTTGACGGTAAATGTGATCAGAGACATCACCTGCAGCAAATACACCAGGTACGCTTGTTTGCGTTGCATTACCGTTAAGACCTGATTCAACAACTAAGTAGCCGTCCTTCATTTCTAACTGGTCTACAAACATATCAGTATTAGGTTTATGGCCAATGGCGATAAATACGCCTGCTAAATCGAGTTCTTCAGTTGCGTCAGATTGCGCATCTTTAATACGAATGCCAGTTACGCCCATTTGATCGCCTAATACTTCATCAAGTGTGCGATTGTAATGTAATACCACGTTGCCGTTAGCTGCTTTTTCAGCAAGACGATCAGCTAATATTTTTTCACTGCGAAAGCTATCACGGCGATGAATAACATGAACTTCGTCTGCGATGTTTGACAAGTAAAGCGCTTCTTCAACAGCCGTATTACCACCGCCTACAACCGCAACTTTTTGACCTTTATAGAAAAAGCCATCACATGTTGCGCAGGCAGAGACGCCACGGCCTTGGAAGTTAGTTTCAGACTCTAGGCCTAAGTATTTCGCTGATGCGCCTGTAGCAATGATTAGCGCGTCACATGTGTACGTACCTTGGTCACCAGTAAGTGTAAACGGGCGCTTAGATACATCGACTTTATTAATATGGTCAAATACAATTTCAGTTTCAAAACGTTCAGCGTGTTCTTTCATGCGATCCATTAATGCCGGACCTGTTAAACCATGAGCATCACCTGGCCAATTTTCTACTTCAGTTGTCGTTGTAAGTTGACCACCTTGTTGCATGCCTGTAATTAATACAGGGTTTAAATTTGCGCGCGCTGCGTAAACGGCTGCGGTGTAACCTGCAGGGCCAGATCCTAAAATTAGTAACTTACAATGTTTTGCTTCACTCATGTTTTTTATCCTAAACGTTTAATAGCGTATTAATGCGCTCGATTTTAAGAGAAACAAGGGGGAAGTAAATAAAAGCGATGATTATTTTTTTTTATAAATCGCAAAGCTGTCAAATATTGTGTACTAAGATTGTGAAAAATAGCTGTTCTGTACGATATGTACACTATTAATCTATTATTACCCTAACAAGCATCGTTAATTCATGACCACGCTGTATTTTTTTGATATGTTTTAACTAATTTTGATTTGTTGCGCTGTTTTGGCGTGACCTAAGTGAATAGGCATCTATGTTATTTTGGCAGGAAAAACCCGCGTTTGGGTTGACTTCAAAAGACGTTAACGTCTTAACCAATGCACAAGAATATCGTTCGAATCTTCTGGATCTGATCGCAAACGCGAAAACACGGATCTATATTACCGCGCTTTATTTACAGGATGATGAAGCTGGGCGAGAAATTTTAGAAGCATTGCACCACGCTTCATTAGCAAACCCAGTATTAGAAATAAAGGTGCTGGTGGATTTTCATCGTGCTCAACGTGGTTTGATTGGCGCGGCTAAATCGGATGGTAACGCAAGTTTATATTGTGAATACCAAGAAAAATATCAATCAAATGTACAAATTTATGGCGTACCAGTCAAAGCTAAAGAGCTATTTGGGGTACTGCATTTAAAGGGTTTTGTGATTGATGATACGTTGTTATATAGCGGCGCAAGTCTCAATAACGTTTATTTACAATTTGAAGAACGTTATCGGCTTGATCGTTACTTTTTGATTAATCAATTTGCGTTATGTAATGCTGTGGTCGATTTTATAGAGCAAGAATTATTAAGTTCTGAGGCTGTACCGCGTATTGATGTGCGTCCATTAACTAAGTTTAACGACATTAAAGTAGTGCAAAAGCAATTAATGCGGGCACTTAAACAAGCAACATATGCACATGGACCTGAAAATAACGAACAACCATTAGGTGTACGCTTATTTTTAGGGTTAGGCCGACGAAATAACGAATTAAATCGCGCGATAAAGTCGTTATTTGATACGACTGAAAAAGAGCTTGTTCTTTACACGCCTTATTTTAACTTTCCAGCACCGTTAATGCGCTCGTTAAGGCGTTTACTTAAACAAGGTAAGCAAATAACAATTGTGGTGGGTGACAAAACCGCCAATGATTTTTATACGCCCCCAAGTGAGGCATTTAGTAAAATAGGTGCTTTACCGTATTTGTATGAAACGATTTTGCATAAATTTTTAAAGTCGCAACAACGCCATATAACGAATGGAAATTTAAATGTTTACTTGTGGCAACACGAAAGCAACTCGTTTCATTTAAAAGGCATTTGCTCTGATCAAAAGTACCATTTACTCAGTGGTCACAATTTAAACCCGCGTGCATGGGGTTTAGACATTGAAAACGGTATTTTATTAGATGATCCAGAGCAAAGTTTAATGCCAGCAATTGATAATGAAAGAGCTGAAATATTAAAACACTGCCGCCGTTTATCCGGTGCTGAAGATTTAGAGACTATGGACGACTACCCGCCAGCAGTTAAAAAAATACTTGGCCAAGCAAAGCGTGTAAAGGTTGATTTTATTATCAAGCGATTTATATAAAGCGAATTAAAGCAAAATTTAGACATAAAAAAAGCAGCGAATTCGCTGCTTTTTTACTAATTAACGTACGTTAATTATGCGTTTTCAACAGCTGTACGTGGATCAACGTATTCCATGTTGAATGCTTCAGCTACTTCTTTGTAAGTAACTTGACCTTTGATCACGTTAAGACCTTTAAGGAAGTTAGCGTCATCTAATAATGCCTTTTTGTAACCTTTATTTGCAAGGTTAATGATGAAAGGCAATGTTGCATTGTTAAGTGCAAATGTAGATGTGCGCGGAACAGCACCAGGCATATTAGCAACACAGTAGTGAACAACGTCATCAACGATGAATGTAGGATCAGCATGCGTAGTTGCTTTAGATGTTGCGATACAACCACCTTGGTCGATTGCAACGTCTACAATAGCAGAACCAGGCTTCATCGCTTTAATGTGCTCAGCAGTAACTAGTTTAGGCGCAGCAGCACCTGGGATAAGTACACCACCAATAACAAGATCAGCCTCAAGTACGTGTTTTTCAAGTGCATCAGCCGTTGAGTAAATAGCTTTAACTTTATTACCAAACTGTGCATCAAGAGCACGAAGTACATCGATGTTACGATCAAGTACGACAACTTCAGCACCTAGGCCTACTGCCATTTGCGCTGCGCTACGACCAACCATACCGCCGCCAATAACAACAACTTTAGCTGGCTCAACGCCCGGTACACCACCAAGTAGCATGCCGCGACCGTGGTTTGATTTTTCAAGGGCTTGTGCGCCTGCTTGAATTGACATACGACCAGCAACTTCGCTCATAGGCGCAAGAAGAGGTAGGCCACCACGTGAATCAGTAACCGTTTCGTATGCAATACAAATTGCTTTACTCTTTACTAGGTCTTCTGTTTGTGGAAGATCAGGTGCAAGGTGCAGATAAGTGAAAAGAATTTGGTCTTCACGTAGCATCGCACGTTCAACAGCTTGTGGCTCTTTTACTTTTATAATCATCTCTGCTGTTGCGAAAACTTCAGCTGCTGTTGCTAGAATTTCTGCACCAGCTAGCATGTAATCTTCGTTAGTGAAGCCAATGCCCATACCAGCATTAGTTTCAACAAAAACTTGGTGGCCGTGGTTTACTAACTCACGAACACTAGCAGGGACCATACCTACACGGTATTCATGGTTTTTTATTTCTTTAGGTACACCGATAATCATAATATTGCCTTGTTTGAACGGAATGAAATTTTCCACTATTATATTCATGACAAGCCAGTGTGTCTCACCTTTTTTTAGTGTGAGGCTAGTGATATAATCTAAATATTAATAATAAACAGAATAAAAAACTAGTTGGTAATATGCATCAATTATTAGATCGAATAGATCGTAAGATTTTAATGGAATTACAGCACGATGGCCGTATCTCCAACGTGGAATTAGCTAAGCGTGTTGGTTTAAGTGCTACCCCTTGTCTGGAAAGAGTAAAAAAGCTCGAACGCGAAGGTTATATTGTAGGTTATAAAGCGGTAGTTGACCCAGCTAAGCTAGGTCAAGGCTTATCTGTATACGTTGAAGTGACGATCACAAAGACATCGCCAGATGTATTTGATGAGTTTAGTGCTGCGGTAAAAAAACATGACGAAATAATTGAATGTCATTTGGTATCTGGTAATTTTGACTTTTTACTCAAAACTCGTGTTAACGATATGTCTGAGTACCGTGGTGTTTTAGGTGATATTTTGCTAAAGCTTCCTAACGTTAGTGAAAGTCGCACTTATGTGGTGATGGAAGAAGTAAAAGGCGAGCAAGGGGTGATTATTCGCCCATATATAGCCTAAGTTTTGTACGGGTTTATAGATGATATAATAAATGGCAAATAACGGGTTTGCCCAAGGTATTCATAATTTATAAAAACACGTTCATTATCAGTCCATCATAGTTAAGATAAAGTGCAACGAAAAGCATTTCCTGCTAAGGTATTTCACTGCTAAGTAAAAATGCAAAGATAATAAGGATTAGGGAATTATGCGCCTAAACGGTGTACAAAGACTATTAGAAACAGGGTTAATAATCAGCACCTTTGCCGCAGTATTTATTTTGTGTGCGCTGATAAGCTTTGATCCTGCCGATCCTGCGTGGTCACAAACCAGCTTTAGCGAAGTCAGAAATGTCACTGGCGCAGCTGGTGCATGGATTGCAGATATTTTATTACTCACCTTTGGCTGGCTAGCCTACTTTGTGCCTGCGGCCATTCAAGTATTTGGCTATTTACTATTTAAGCAACCGCATAAAATTTTTCAGCTAGACTATACAACACTTGCTTTGCGTGTAATTGGTTTTGCGCTATTTATAACTTCAGCGACCGCAATTAGTAGTATCAATTTTGATGATATTTATAACTTTTCGTCAGGCGGTGTAATAGGCGATGTGATTGCAACTGCGATGATGCCCGCATTTAATTTCACTGGCACGTCTATCTTACTACTGTGCTTCTTTTTTGCAGGGTTAACATTATTAACTGGTGTATCGTGGGTGCAGTTTGTTGATTTCTTAGGTGATTGGGTTGTCCGTATATACCGTGTGATTACTTCGCAGCTTAAAGGCTGGTTACACCGTGAACGCGTAGCGATTGAAGAAAAACCGATTAATGAACCGTTAATCGAAGGCGATCTTAACGACCAAGATAAAATCACGTTTACAGAGCCTGCGCCAACGAGTGCGACAAAAGCAAAGCGTTTTACAGCTGATCAAATTGAGACCACACCACAGCATAGCCCGTTTGATGATTTAGACGATATTTTAGATCAAGAAATCAACTTTAGTGCCATTGACGATGAGCCGATGGACACGGCTGCTGCATTAAATGCACTGGATCAAAGCTACGTTGCTGAACCTGAAAAACCAGTTACCACGGTGGTGTCTCCAGCAAGGCCAATGCCTAAGCCAAAAAGTACGTATCAGCCGCCACCGACAGCAAAAGAAAAATTTGAGCAGTTATTAGAAGAAAAACCACCAAGCACACCGCTACCAACGCTTGATTTATTAGACCGCCCAGATAAAGCTAAAAACCCGATATCACCGGAGGAGCTTGAAGCTGTATCGCGTTTAGTTGAAACCAAGTTACTTGATTTTAACGTACAAGCGACGGTTGTCGCAGTGTACCCTGGACCTGTTGTAACGCGTTTTGAGCTGGATTTAGCACCGGGCATTAAAGTATCAAAAATTACAGGTCTTGCAAAAGATTTAGCCCGTTCGCTTTCTGCTGTGAGTGTCCGAGTAGTTGAAGTGATCCCCGGTAAAACATATGTAGGGATTGAATTACCAAACAAACACCGTGAAATAGTTCGTCTATCAGAAGTGATCGACGCGCCAAAATTTGAGCAAAACCCGTCACCCCTTACCATGGTGCTAGGTAAAGATATTGCCGGTGAGCCGATCTGTGCAGACCTAGGAAAAATGCCACATTTATTAGTGGCAGGTACAACAGGTTCTGGTAAGTCAGTGGGCGTTAATGTCATGATATTAAGCTTACTGTATAAATCTGGCCCCGATGATGTGCGTATGATTATGATCGATCCAAAAATGTTGGAACTTTCTGTGTACGAAGGTATCCCACACTTACTATGTGAAGTAGTCACTGATATGAAAGAAGCTGCCAATGCACTGCGTTGGTGTGTAGGTGAAATGGAGCGTCGCTATAAGTTAATGTCAGCGTTAGGTGTTCGTAACTTAAAAGGGTATAACCAAAAAGTAATGGATGCCAAAGAAGCAGGTCATCCAATTTTAGATCCATTATTTAAAGACACCGATGGCATGAAAGAGGGGCCTGACGAGTTAGGTAAATTACCGAGTATAGTCGTGGTTATTGATGAATTTGCCGACATGATGATGATTGTAGGTAAAAAAGTTGAAGAGCTGATCGCGCGTATTGCACAAAAGGCCCGTGCTGCAGGTATACATTTGATACTTGCAACGCAGCGGCCATCGGTAGATGTTATAACAGGTTTGATTAAAGCCAATATACCAACTCGTATGGCGTTTCAGGTTTCAAGTAAAATAGACTCGCGCACCATTTTAGATCAACAAGGCGCTGAAAACTTACTAGGTATGGGTGACATGCTTTATTTACCGCCAGGGACAAGTGTACCGATACGTGTGCATGGTGCATTTGTTGATGATCACGAAGTTCATGCCGTGGTAAATGATTGGAAAGCGCGTGCTAAACCAAACTATATAGATGAAATTTTAAATGGTGATGCCACAGAAGATATTTTACTTCCAGGTGAAGCCAGTGAAAATGCGGATGAAGAATCAGATCCGCTTTATGATGAAGCAGTCTCATTTGTTATTGAAACAGGTAAAGTGTCTGTCTCAAGTGTACAACGCAAACTACGCGTAGGGTATAATCGCGCAGCACGTTTAGTAGAGCAAATGGAAACTTCGGGTATTGTGAGTGCACCAGGTCATAACGGTGCCCGTGATGTATTAGTGCCCAACGGTGGAGCAAATTAAATGAAAAAAATTAAATCTTTAGCATTAGCTGTAAGCTGTTTTTTATCAGCGTCATTCTTTACAGCCCAAAGCCTAGCAGGCGAGACGTTTACAAGTGACAGCCAAGCATTACAGGCAAAACTTGCTGGCTTAAAGAGTTTTCAAGCGCAATTTATTCAGCAAGTAAATGATGCGCAAGGCGAGTCAATTATGCAAGGTAAAGGTAATATTGCCTTACAACAGCCAATGATGATCCGCTGGCAGCAAGCAAGCCCGGATGACACCTTGTTCGTTTCAAACGGTGATAAAACCTATTACTTTGACAGCTTTGCTGAGCAAGTCACGATAATGAAAACACATAGCTTGATTGATTCAACGCCGTTTGTTTTGCTGACTTCTAAAGATCCTGCGCAATGGCAAAAATACCATGTAGCAAGCACTGATAAAGGGTTTAGCGTTACGCCCAACAAAGGCGTTGAAAGCCAAGTTGAGCAACTTGATATTGTATTTTCAGGGAACAAGAGTGGCTTAGCGTCGTTATTAGTCAAAGATAGCTCAGGGCAATCATCAACATTTACGTTTAGCGATGCCAAAGTAAATGAGAGCCTAACAACATCATTATTTGAGTTCACAATTCCAGATGGCGTTGAAATTGACGACCAAAGCCAAGGCGAGTAGTCACAGGTGAGCAATTTAGGTTTTAATTTCGCCCCCGATGTGCGCCCACTCGCGGCGCGTATGCGCCCGACTAGTTTAGAACAATATATTGGTCAGCAACACTTATTAAACCACGATAAACCTTTATACCAAGCAATATTGGCGGGGCGTTGTCACAGCTTAATTTTATGGGGTCCGCCTGGGGTGGGTAAAACCACACTGGCACAAATTATTGCCAATCATGCTGATGCCGCACTGATCCAAATGTCGGCGGTGACTGCGGGTATTAAAGATATTCGTGATGCTGTGAGCGAAGCTAAAAATAACCTTGAAGGGCGCGGGCAACGCACTTTATTGTTTGTAGACGAAGTGCACCGCTTTAATAAATCTCAACAAGATGCCTTTTTACCGCATATAGAAGACGGCACATTTATTTTTGTAGGTGCAACCACCGAAAACCCATCGTTTGCACTAAATAACGCGATTTTATCGCGAGCGCGTGTGTATGTACTTAAATCTCTGCAAGACGCAGATTTGAATTTAGTAATTGAGCGGGCATTAAAAAACGACGACGAGTTAAGCACTAAAACCATTATTCTTGCTGATAATGCTAAGGGCGCATTATGCCAAGCAAGTGACGGCGATGCCCGTAAAGTACTTAATTTACTTGAACAAGCAATCGATTTAACAGTCGAACAAAATGGCCAATACTTAGTTGATGAACATGTATTAAGCCAAGTATTACCAACGCATTTGGCAAAATATGACAAAGGCGGTGATGAATTTTACGATTTGATCTCGGCGTTTCATAAGTCAGTGCGTGGCAGCTCGCCAGATGGCGCACTGTATTGGTATTGCCGTATTTTGGCTGGAGGCGGTGATCCGCTGTATGTTGCAAGGCGTTTACTGGCTATTGCTACCGAAGACATAGGCAATGCTGACCCAAGAGCTATGGAAGTTGCGCTCAATGCATGGGATATATTTCAACGAGTGGGTCCCAGTGAGGGGGAGCGCGCTATCGCACAAGCAACCATTTATTTAGCCAGTGCGCCTAAAAGCAACGCAGTGTACGACGCTTTTAAGCAAGCAAAGCGGGATGCGCAAAATGAGCCTAGTTACCCTGTTCCAGAGCATTTACGTAATGCCCCCACAAATTTAATGAAAGACTTAGGTTATGGCGCAGAGTATCGTTATGCACATAATGAAGAAGGTGCTTATGCAGCGGGTGAAAAGTACTTACCAGAGCCAATAGCCGACACCCAATATTACTTTCCAACCGATCGTGGATTAGAGCAAAAAATTAAACAAAAACTTGATTACTTAAAACAACGTGACCAACAAAGCGATTTAAAACGTTATGACAAGCCTTAAGTTATACATGATGATCGCGCTTGGTGGCGCAAGTGGTGCTTGTTTACGGTTTTTTATTAGTGAAACCATGCTAAAACTGCTCGGTAGGGGATTCCCTTTTGGCACGTTGACGGTTAATATTCTTGGTTCATTGTTAATGGGCGTATTATACGGTTTGATAGAGCGCGAAATTATCACCGTTAGCCCCGCCAAAACCCTAATCGGAATTGGTTTTTTAGGTGCATTGACCACCTTTTCTACATTCTCAATGGATTCGTTGTTGCTACTGCAACAAGGTCACTTTTTAAAAATGGCCCTCAATATCACCTTAAATGTGGTGGTGTGTATTTTTATGGCTTGGCTGGGCCTTCAGCTAGTAATGCAAAAAGGTTAAAAAACTAACATGTTAGATTCTAAATTATTACGTCAAGATATCGAACAAACAGCGGCGCGCCTTGCAGCACGTGGTTATGAGCTTGATACAGCAACTGTCAGCGCACTTGAAGAAAAACGCAAAACATTACAAGTAAAAACACAAGAGTTGCAAAGTGAGCGTAACAGTCGTTCCAAAGCAATTGGCCAAGCAAAAGCAAAAGGCGAAGACGCACAACCATTACTCGATGCAGTAAGCGATTTAGGCGCGCAACTTGACAGCGTTAAAGCTGAGCAAGATGTTATATTAGAGCAGCTTAAAGATATTTCTTTAGCAATTCCTAACTTGCCAGATGAGTCAGTACCAGCAGGGGCTGATGAATCAGATAACGTTGAAATCTTAACGTGGGGCCAGCCTAAAGCGTATGATTTTGAAGTAAAAGATCACGTTGACTTAGGTCAAGACCTAAACGGTCTAGATTTTGAAATGGGTGTTAAAATTACCGGTTCACGCTTTACTGTTATGCGTGGCGCAACAGCCCGTATGCACCGTGCACTGGTACAATTTATGTTGGACACGCATACTGACAAAAATGGTTACACAGAAATGTACGTGCCATATTTAGTAAACCGTGAGAGTTTATTTGGTACAGGGCAGCTACCAAAGTTTGCTGAAGATCTATTCCACACTAAAGGTCTTGTAAACGATGACGGCGAAGAACAAGAAGGCTTTAGTTTAATACCAACAGCTGAAGTACCACTTACAAACAGTGCACGTGACGAAATCTACGACGAGAAAGATTTACCAATTCGTTTAACAGCACACACACCGTGTTTTAGAAGTGAAGCGGGCAGCTATGGCCGCGATACCCGTGGACTTATTCGTCAACATCAGTTTGATAAAGTTGAGCTAGTACAACTTGTAAAGCCTGAAGACTCAATGCAAGCCCTTGAAGATCTAACAGGTCACGCAGAGCAAATTTTACAAGCGTTAGAGCTGCCGTACCGAAAAGTGATTTTATGTATGGGTGATATGGGCTTTGGCTCAGCAAAGACGTACGATTTAGAGGTATGGTTACCAGCACAAAATACATACCGCGAAATTTCATCTTGTTCAAACATGGTTGATTTCCAAGCTCGCCGTATGCAAGCACGTTTTCGCCGTGCTGGAGAGAAAAAACCAGAATTACTGCATACACTCAATGGCTCAGGCCTAGCAGTAGGACGTACCCTAGTTGCTATTTTAGAAAACTATCAACAAGCTGATGGTTCAGTAGTCGTGCCAGAAGTACTTCGTCCATATATGAATGGTCTTGAAGTTATTAAATAAGCATTAGACCTGTAAGTTTTAAGCTTTTCAAAAAAGCCGCTGTTTGTAATGAACCGCGGTTTTTTTGTTTTTAGTTCGAGATTAAAACTGAAAAATTAAAGAGAAAAGTTGCAAGCGAGTTTGAATATTAACTCAGCGATAAATTTATGACGTAAGAACAGGCCTCAGCCGTGATTTTTGGTAGTTTGTGTTATAACGTCCGATTTAAAGAGCAACCCTTTTCTAGGGCGAAATGTCAAATTCGAATAGGGTGTATCTACTTTTTCAAATTGCTCGTTGGTTTTAGTGATCTAGTTGAATCCAGTAATCATTTACAGTTTACCAAGATAATTTATCGCAGGAGTTCGAGGGTGACACTAACTGTTTAGATCGCACCTTATTATAAAGTGGGTTTATAACTGTAAGTAAAACACTCGGTGGTAATTTCATTGTTGGCAAAGGGTGGGGTCAGTTACACCCCAAGTAACACAAATAGCTACTCGAAGATTTAGAACCCGCGAACGTATCTATATGCTGTATTGTACAATTTAGAGTGCTCTGCGGATTCGTTTAATACTTAAAAGCTTGAGCCGCGTATAATCAATGACGGTGGGAGTAGGGTGTTTTCAACCACTTCGCCACGAATTAACTTTAATAAATTACCAACTAACATTTGCCCCGCAAGCGTTGTATCTTGTTGTACCGTTGTTAGTGGTGGGTTTACATAACTTGCAACCGCTATATTATCAAAACCGACAACATGAACATCTTCAGGTACCTTTATACCAGCTTCCTTTAACGCTCTAATCGCACCTATGGCGATTAAGTCACTAGCGGCAAACAGAGAATTAAAGTGGATGTTGTTAGCGATTAGTGAGCGTGTGGCGTGATAACCTGACTCTTCGGTTGATATGGCGTTTGCCATTTTACGCTCGCTTAGTGATATACCATGGCGATTAAATTCATCTTTAAATCCTTGATAGCGAGCAAAGAATTCAGGGCTATGCTCTGATGCATCACCGATAAATGCACAGTCCTTTCGGCTTGCTTTGAGTAAATGGGTGGCTGCAAGTTCTCCTCCACCATAGTTATCACAGCTCACAGTCAGATCGGAACGGTTATCAACACTTGCTCCCCAACACACGAATTTAGTATTTTGCTCAATTAAGCTACTAAATTTTGCTTGGTAGTCAATGTAATCTCCATACCCTAATAATATGATGCCATCAGCACGATGGCTATCTTCATAGTCTGCCTGCCAATCAGCGCTGGTGGATTGAAACGACACAAGTAAGTCGTAACCTTCAGTTGCGCATGCGCGGGTAATACTGCCTAGCATGGCTAAAAAGAACGGATTGATTTGAGATCCATCGGCAGTTGGGTCTTCAAACAATAATAATGCGAGGGTACTACTTTGCTGAGTGCGTAAGTTGCTGGCGTTTTTATCTACTTTGTAATTGAGCTGTTTTGCAATGTCATGAACTCGGCGACGAGTCTCTTCGTTTACTAATGGACTATTGCGAAGTGCGCGAGACACTGTCGATTGTGAAACCCCCGCATAATGGGCAATATCAAACGATGTAGCTTTACCTTTCATACACACAACCTAATTGCTATAAGTAAATAAACTGCAAATAATTCGTGCCATTCTCGTTTATTTGTTGATTTTTTCAAGCTATTTATCAGTTATCTAAAATTTTTATTGATTCAAGCCTGACACCGGTGTCATAATGTTGGCGTTTTATCATTTTGTTGTCAAAACGTATTGGCTGCCCATTTATTGGGCAGCATTTTTTAATACAAGGATAAACACTTTGAGGTGATAGCTCAAAGTATATCTCATAGCAATGGCTAGGCCATTGAAATAACAACAATAAGCATGATTATCGTTAAGTCTATAAACTGCTTAGACAAAGGAAAAACACGATGGACTCCAAGCCTAGTTCAAAATTCGATCCTATCTTAGTGGCCGATATTGGTGGCACTAATGCTCGTTTTGCTCTAATAACAGCTTTTAACCTACAAAAAAAACAATTTGTTGTTGAGTATAATATTACCTTTGCGAGTGCGGACTTTGGCTCTTTAGAAGATGCATTAACGCATTACCTATCTCAAGTTAGCCATATTAAACCAATTCGCGCTTGTTTAGCTGTCGCAGGTCCAATCAAAACAGGCCAAGTACACTTAACTAATTTAGGTTGGCACTTTAGTGTTGAGCAAGTTAAAACAGCATTTGAATTTACACAACTTGAAGTGATCAACGACTTTGCCGCTTTTGCTTATGCAGCTCCTTATTTAGATCCTCAACAAAATATTGCAGTTAAACCAGGGCAAGCAGATACTGATGCGAATATTGCAGTAATGGGGCCTGGTACGGGCTTTGGCGCAGCATGTTTAGTTCGCTCAGGGCAAGGTAGTGCAGTACTTAGTTGTGAAGCTGGGCATATTACGCTTGCATCAGTGAATGACTTAGATACTCAATTGATCATTGAGTTACGCAAGCAGTTAGCGCATGTATCGATAGAGACAGTATTTTCAGGCCCTGGTATTAGTCATTTATATCAAGCAATGGCGGCTGTAAAAGGCGTGGATGCCAAAAACTTAACCGCAGCTCAAATTAGTGAACTTGCAACTACTGGAGAGTGTGCAGTGTGCGAGGCAACACTGGATCAGTTTTGCGATTGGGTTGGAAGTGTAGCAGGTGACTTGGCATTAACATTTGGCGCGCTTGGTGGTGTGTTTATCGGTGGTGGTATTTTGCCTCGTATGCAAGCCCGTTTATTAGCTAGTCGTTTTGTTGAGCGTTTTGCAGCTAAAGGCATCATGTCACAGTATGTGAGTCAAATACCGGTGACATTAGTCACTCAAGATAATATTCCACTTATTGGTGCCGCAGCCTGTTTGCACACTAATGGGCAATCATAATACATCGCAAATAGGGATGTTATTGGGAAGTCTGGATGAAGAAAGTTACAATAAATAGTGTTGCAAGTTATGCTGGTGTATCTAAAAAAACGGTATCTCGTGTTTTAAATAATGAGCCAAATGTAAGTGATGCAACCCGTGAAAAAGTTCTTAAAGTGTTTAAAGAGCTAGATTACACACCAAATCCAATTGCCCGTGGCTTGGCACAAAATCGCAGTTTTATAATTGGTTGTATTTACGATAACCCAAGTAAAAGCTATATCACGCGAGTACAAACCGGTGCATTAGCTGCATGTAAAGAGAACAACTATAATTTACTGATCCACCCATGTGATTTACGTGGTGATGCATTGATAAATAATATAGAGCAGTTACTGCAGTCATCGCGACTTGATGGTTTAGTGTTAACCCCGCCGTTTTCAGATTTTCAAGTGTTAGTTGATTTTCTTAAAAGTAAAAATATCCCGTATGCACGGGTAGCATCAGCGGTGCTTGATGATGATTCAATTTCTGTACGCAGCAACGATGAGCAAGGTGCGTTTGAGATCACTGAACATTTAATTAAACTCGGGCATAAGGCAATCGCGTTTATTAAAGGTCACCCAGATCACAGTGCGACAGAGCAACGTTTTAAAGGATACTTAAGGGCGCTTAGCACGCATGATATTACGTTTAATGAGCGTTTGGTTGAAGAAGGTAACTTTAGTTATCACTCAGGCGTTGACAGTGCTCGTAGCATTTTAGATTCAACCCCAAGACCAACAGCTGTCTTTGCTTCTAATGATTACATGGCCGCAGCGGTACTCAAATTAGCAACGCAACGTCAATTAAAAGTGCCAGACGACATTTCGATTGCAGGGTTTGATAACGCCCCCATTGCGCGGCATATATGGCCAGGATTGACCACAATAGCGCAGCCTGTTGAAGAAATGACCAAGCAAGCAGTGACTAAATTAATTGAGCATATTGGTGAACCACAAGAGAATGCATACCAGATCACTCTAGAAGCACGTTTGATCACCCGAGAATCTACAGCACACGTTAAATAACCACTTTTCACAGTTGCCCGAGCATGAGTGACGCTTGATCGGGCGCTTTTTTATTTAGTTCACAAAAAGTACTTTATTGAAAGTGGCTAAATAGATCTTTTGTTAACATCCCCCCTCATTGCTGCTCTGTAGTATATGGCGATACGGTATCGGTTCGCTTTTTGATAGAACTGTTAGTCTGCAAACATGCCACTTAATATAATAGTAATGTGTTTCATTTCATTTGTTGTTCAAAATTAATCCATACACATATCCAAGCCACCTCAAGATGCGAGTTCTGCATCTTGAGGTGGCTTGGATATGTATTTTTCACGGTCATTATTTGGTCATGTTAAATAATTAAACTAAATTTAAGGGATAAGGTTGACACCGGTGTCATAGTCATGCGTTAATACAGTGACACCGGTGTCAGGTTGATTGTGAGAGACAACCTGACAACGTTATACCTTTGAACGGGTAAATCAAAGATGCTCAGTGCAAGTACATTCGTGGAGTATGCCCTTGCCACTGAGCCTTTATCCTCTAACCATAGAGATGGGTCGAATTTTTTATGTTGCATCCTCGTATTCAAGAAGTCACCGAACGCGTTATTGAACGCAGTAAAGCTACTCGCCAAGCCTATATAGCACGTATAAACCATGCAAAAAAACAAACAAGAGTCCGTTCTGGTTTAGGTTGTGGCAATATAGCCCATGTAATTGCTGCATGTAGTAGCGATGATAAAGCGCGCTTAAAAGCTGATGAACAGCCAAATTTAGCAATTATCAATTCATACAATGATATGTTGTCTGCGCATGTTCCATATAAAGATTATCCAGATTTAATTAAAAGCATTGCAACAAAGTACGATGCAACGGCACAAGTTGCCGGTGGCGTACCAGCTATGTGTGATGGTGTAACTCAAGGTCGTGATGGCATGGAGTTATCGCTTTTTTCACGTGATGTAATAGCGATGTCTACCGCGATTTCATTATCTCACGATGTGTTTGATGGCGTATTTTGCCTAGGTGTATGTGACAAAATTGTCCCCGGTTTATTGATTGGCGCTTTATCGTTTGGCCATTTACCAGTGTACTTTATGCCTGCAGGGCCGATGCAGTCAGGTATTCCAAATAAAGAAAAAGCACGAATTCGCCAAAAATTTGCACAAGGTCTAGTTAGCCGTGAAGAACTATTAGAAGCCGAAAGCGCGTCATACCACAGTGCGGGGACTTGTACGTTCTACGGTACTGCTAACAGTAATCAAATGTTAATGGAGATTATGGGCCTGCACCTTCCAGGTAGCTCATTTATCAACCCATACACTGAGCTGCGCGATGGTTTAACCGGTAATGCAGTAGAAACCATGCTCAAACAATTAATTCAAAGCAAAGATGCTAATTGTTTAGCAGATGTAGTGACTGAAAAGACCATTATTAATGGTCTAGTTGGCTTGCTTTCAACGGGCGGCTCTACCAATCACGCGATCCACTTAGTAGCTATTGCAAAAGCAGCGGGTGTTGAATTGACATGGAAAGACATGTCTGATTTATCAGAAGTTGTACCATTGTTAACGCGTATTTATCCAAATGGTTCTGCTGATGTAAATCATTTCCAAGCAGCGGGCGGCATGGGTTTCCTTATGAGAGAACTTGTTAGCGCAGGGTTTTTACACAATGATGTGAAAACGATTGTCGGTGAAGGACTTGAAGCGTATACGCAAGAGCCGCGTTTAGACACTGATCACAACTTAATTATGAGTAGTGCAACAGGTCCAAGTAAAGTGAAGTGGATACCGTGTCCAGAAAACTCACTAGACGAAGACGTATTGCGCCCAGTTAATAATCCTTTTAGCAAGCAAGGTGGCTTACAGCTACTTACTGGCAACTTAGGTAAAGCGGTGATTAAAGTATCTGCAGTAGCTGTAGAGCATCAAGTTGTAACCGCGCCGGCAAAAGTATTTGCATCACAAAGTGCCTTACAAGAAGCGTACTCACGCGGTGAGTTAAACCAAGATTTTATTGCTGTTCTAAAAGAGCAAGGCCCGAAAGCGAAAGGCATGCCAGAGCTGCACAAGTTAACGCCGGTAATGGCAACCTTGCAAGATGAAGGTTACAAAGTAGCGATTGTTACAGATGGCCGAATGTCAGGTGCTTCAGGTAAAGTTCCTGCTGCAATTCACTTGGCGCCAGAGGCTGTTGAAGGAGGCATTATTGCTAAGATTCACGAAGGCGATTTAATCACTCTCGATGCACCAGCGGGTATATTAAAAGTACATGTAAGCGATGAAGAATTAGAAAAACGAGAACTACAACTAAGTGAAGCAAGCTTAACATTTGGTACAGGTCGTGAATTGTTCACCGGATTTAGAAACATTGTAAGTAGCGCAGACTTAGGCGCTAGCGCCTTTGGAATAGAATAATAATTCGCCAGACTGGGTATGAGGATCAAACAATGAGTATAGAAAAAATATTAGCATCGGCACCCGTAGTGCCAGTAGTGGTAATCGAAAAATTAGAAGATGCGGCACCACTAGCTCGTGCACTTTATAACGGTGGCTTAAAAGCTCTTGAAATTACTTTACGTACGCCTATTGCTGCTGAAGCTGTAAAGCTTATGAAAGCCGAAGTACCAGAGGCTTATGTTGGTACAGGCACCGTGGTTGACAAAGCAAGCTTTGATGCATCAGTTGCCGCAGGCGCTGACTTTATGGTGAGCCCTGGTGTAAATGATGAGTTACTTGCACTTGCGAAAGAATCAGACATTCCATTTTTACCGGGCGCCGCAACGCCAAGTGAAGTAATGAAATTAGCAAGCCATGGTTTTAAGTTTTTAAAGTTCTTCCCAGCAGAAGCTGCGGGCGGTACTGCCATGCTCAAATCAATTGGCGGTCCATTGCCACACGTTACATTTTGTCCAACTGGCGGAATTAGCCTTACAACAGCACCTAAGTATTTAGCGCTAAGCAATGTAATTTGTGTGGGTGGTACGTGGATGCTAGATAAAAAACTAATTGAAAATAAAGACTGGCAAGCCATTGAAGCGCTTGCTCGCCAAGCAAGTGAAATTAAATAATTAAAGGGGAATTTTAAATGATTAATGTAGCAATTAATGGCTATGGCCGTATCGGTCGCAATGTTTTACGTGCACTGTATGAGTCTGCACAAAATAACGAAATTAAAATTGTCGCAATTAACGATTTGGCACCCGCTAATGTTAATGCACATTTAACGCAATATGATTCAGTGCATGGCCAATTCTCTCATAAAGTTACGCTTGCAGATAACACAATGCTGATTGGTGATGACGTTATCACTTTAACGCAAGAGCGTGACCCAGCTAACTTACCGTGGAAAGCACTAAACGTTGATATCGTTTTAGAATGCACGGGTTTTTTCACTAAGCGTGAAGATGCAGCAAAGCATATTACAGCCGGTGCGAAAAAAGTAATTGTTTCAGCGCCTGGTACTAACTTAGACGCAACGGTAGTTCACGGTGTAAATAGCGACGTAATTAACGCTGATAGCAACATCATTTCAAATGCATCGTGTACGACTAACTGTTTAGCGCCAATTGCAAAAGCAATTAACGATACAGTAGGTATCGAGCAAGGTAGCATGACGACAATTCATGCTTATACAAATGATCAAAACTTATCTGACGTGTACCACCCTGATTTATACCGTGCTCGTAGTGCAACACAATCTATGATCCCGACTAAAACAGGTGCAGCAGCAGCCGTTGGTTTAGTATTACCAGAACTTGCTGGTAAACTTGACGGTATGTCAGTACGTGTACCAACAATCAATGTATCAGTCGTTGATTTTACGTTTATTACTAAGCGCGATACAACAACTGAAGAAATCAACGAAATAATGAAAGCCGCTTCTGTTGGTTCAATGAAAGATATTTTACAATACAACGAGCTACCGCTTGTTTCAATCGACTTTAACCATAACCCAGCGTCGTCTATCTTTGATGCAACGCAAACTAAAGCTAATGGCAAATTAGTTAAAGTTATGGCTTGGTATGATAACGAATGGGGTTTCTCAAACCGCATGTTAGACCAAGTTAAAGCGCTAGGTCAGTACTTGTAATAAGTACTCTTTAATAGTTTAGCTTTATCCAACAAAGCCGCGAATATCGCGGCTTTTTTGTATCTGGCATTAGGGAAATAATATGGTATTCTTGCGTTAGTTATAAAAGGAATTACTGATGATCAATACTCTAAAAGCCCATCTTTTTCGTACTAATCACCTGCAAATTGGTGAAGGTAATATTAGTGGTTACATCGCGTGTTTTTTAGCGATGCTTTCATGCTTAGGTGTGCTGGCTTTTCATTTCCCTGAATATTTAACAACGCCAGAATTGCGACAAAACTACAGCGTAGAATTCTTACGGCAATTAATGTTTGGCGCACTTTTATTAGCTGGGAGTTTGGGGCTACTCAACTTTATCCGCAATAAAAATAAACGCTTAGGTGCAACTGCATGGTTATTTGTTATTTTGGCAATTGCATTTGGTGGCCCTAATGTAGAAGTCACTAATTTTTCTGATAACACGCCCTATATTGGACTCGATTGGTTTATTTTAGATTTACTTGGTTCTACTTTGATTTTCATTCTTATTGAAAAATTATTTCCGCATCGTAAAGAACAAAAAATATTACGTAGTGAATGGCGGGGCGACTTAAATCACTTTTTTGTAAATCACCTTATTATTGGTTTTGTATTATTGGTTACTAATCACTTTGTCCATTATGGCTTTGGCTGGGCTGTTTCGACTACATTACAAAATTATATCGATCAATTACCGTTTATATTGCAAGTGGTACTAATTATATTAGTTGCTGATCTAATGCAGTATTTTGTGCATCGTGCTTATCACGAAGTGCCTTTTTTATGGCGTTTTCATGGTATTCATCACAGTGCAAAAGAAATGGATTGGCTAGCCGGTTCTCGTCAGCATATATTAGAGATATTAGTAACGCGCAGTTTAGTACTGACGCCTATTTTTGTATTAGGCTTTTCACAACAGGTGATCAGTCTTTATGTGATTATAGTTGGCTTTCAGGCTGTATTTAATCATGCGAATGTACAGGTTAAATTTGGCTGGTTGAAATATTTAGTTGTTACCCCACAGTTTCATCATTGGCATCATGCTTCAGATAAAGCTGCGATTGACCGCAATTATGCTGCCCACTTTTCATTTTTAGATTATGTGTTTGGTACAGCTGTTAAGGGGCAAAATGAATGGCCAAAGGCTTATGGAGTAGTTGGCGATTATGTACCTAATGGCATGTTAAAGCAGCAGCTATTTCCATTTAAAAAACAAAAATAGTCGTACCCCTTTGATGTCCTTAAACCAACAAATAAATACCCAAGCCACCTCAAGATGCAAAATTCAGCGTTCCACAGGGGCTTAATATTAAGGCGTTACTTTGCAATAATGGTCGTCCCTTTTAAGAAGTAACAACGTAGAAAGTAAGCCCCTGTGAAACGCCCAACGGGTTGGTTTAAAAACGATTTATACTGCGTTATTGATTTTAACAAGGGAGCAACCATTATTTGCAATCAATGCCTTGTCTAAATCGCTTTTAACTCCAACTGAAACTCGCATTTTGAGGTGGCTTGGGTATAGTAAAGCTTAAAATTAGAAGTGGTTCATATAATTCAATAGCTAAAACCATATTAAAAAAGTGCGGGGATCACGCACTTTTTGTATTTAGTTTTATGTAGAGTGACTATTACAATTATTCAAAGTAACTAATGTGTTGGAAAAAACGTACGGTAATATCTTGGCGTTCTTTATTTATTGCTAAGGGTTCTACCATTGCTCGAATAACACTTTCGACATGATTCATAAAACGACCATGGCCAATACCTTGCTCATCATTTTCGCTTGCAACAATCACAAAATGCATGGTCTCAACTAACTTGTCTGATTGCCAGTAGTGGCTGTATTGTTCAATATCGTCACCTGTTGCAAAGCTGAGTTTTTGCAGTTCTGAGTTACCGTCATTAGTATCAATTTTACTGTTTCTAACGATTGGAGTGGTCCCATTGGCAATCATTGATGCAAGGTTTAAATTTTTAGCCGTACATTCTTTAATAAATGCATCATAAAACTGCTGATAAAATTCATTTAGCGTTGGCTTATTTAATAAGTGCTGAAATTGAGTTTTTATAGTGCGGGTAATGGGTATCGCAAATGTTGCGTAGGTCATTTCGTTATGTTTGCTTGGCAGCGAGCAGTGACGGCTTTGATAGCGCTGGTGCAAGCCTCGTAGTTTATAACCGTAACTTTCTTTAGAACCTTTTGCTTTGGCAAATAAATCGTATGTTAAATGCTGGTGGTCGCGCACTTTGATTTGGGCTTCCCCTTCAAGCAATGTATTTTGCAGTGTATTTAATACTTTTTTTACTTTGGTGTGGAATATAGCTGCATTTGATCGCAGTTCATCACCGGTTGCTAAAAATAGAAACCTAATCTTTTTGCTCGGTATTTCGCTATTGTTAAAGCATTTATGGGCTTCGTGATAGCGGGGGTTGTAAAAAAACAAAATTTGTTTTTTTGTTTGTAAATAGTAAGCTTCTTCATGAAACCTGACGACGGGTAGTTTATCATTAGCAATCAAGTGTACATTGTGTAATTCATATTCATCACACAAGGCAAATAGTTGGCGGGTTAAACGTTCATAGCACTGTTCGGTATGTGTAAAGCGCGCATAAAAATTATCACTTGGTTTAAATTCAGCAAGAATATATTGGTTAGCCCTTGCAGTCGTTGGAATATAGACGCGGTTTTGTGAAAGTGAAGCCATTAATTTTCCCTAATAAAGTATGCTTTAATTACGCTACAGTAGCGTAATTGAATGACTATTTTATTGCGCTGGAACAAAAAAAATCGTATTGAGGGATATAATTATGCACAGGGTGCCTTTAGAACCTTGTATTTCTTATTAACGCCACAATATGTAGTAAACACGCCTACTTATTGCTGTATGTTAAGGTTTGTTTTTGTAATAATGCAGTAGTTTTGTCACCACGCAATATTCAGAGGATTATACTCCTATGGCGGAAATAGAGAATCGCCCAAGTAATTTTATTAGAACCCGAATTAATGACGATTTAGCATCAGGAAAACACGCATCTACGCATACACGTTTTCCACCGGAGCCAAATGGTTTTTTACACATTGGTCATGCTAAGTCAATTTGTTTAAATTTTGGTATAGCGCAAGATTACAGCGGTAAATGTAACTTACGTTTTGATGATACTAATCCAGAAAAAGAAGACATTAACTACGTACATTCTATTCAAGAAGACGTAAAGTGGTTAGGGTTTACCTGGGATGGTGAAATTAATTACTCATCAAATTACTTTGACGCATTGTACGGGTATGCGGTTGAGTTGATTGAGAAAGGCTTAGCGTATGTTTGCTTTTTATCACCAGAGCAAGCACGCGAATATCGCGGAACGTTAAAGGAGCCAGGTAAAAATAGCCCAACACGCGATACATCACCACAAGAGAATCTTGCGTTATTTGAAAAAATGCGTGCAGGTGAATTTAAAGAAGGTGAGTGTGTACTGCGTGCCAAAATTGACATGGCCAGCTCGTTCATGGTTTTGCGTGATCCGATTATTTATCGTGTTCGTTTTGCACATCATCACCAAACAGCGGATAAGTGGTGTATTTATCCAATGTACGACTTTACGCATTGTATTTCTGATGCGTTAGAAGGTATTACACATTCGTTATGTACGCTTGAGTTCCAAGATAATCGTCGTTTGTATGACTGGGTTTTAGACAATATTAGCCTTGAATGTCATCCACAACAGATTGAATTCTCTCGATTAAACCTTGAATACACGATTATGTCTAAGCGTAAGCTTAATGACTTAGTCGTCAATGGCCATGTTGAAGGTTGGGATGACCCTCGTATGCCAACAATTGCAGGTCTTCGTCGACGTGGTTATACGGCGGGTTCAATCCGAGAGTTTTGTACGCGTATAGGTGTAACTAAACAAGAAAACATGGTTGAAATGGGCATGTTAGAGGCCTGTATCCGTGAAGATCTTAATGAAAATGCACCACGTGCAATGGCTGTACTTGATCCAATTAAAGTTGTTATTGAAAATTACGCATCGGATACGGTTGAAACATTATCTGTTGCAAACCATCCTAATAATGAAGAGATGGGACGCCGCGATGTGCCGTTCACACGTGAAATTTATATTGAGCGTGAAGATTTCCGTGAAGAAGCGAACAACAAGTTTAAGCGCTTAGTGCTTGATAAAGAAGTCCGTTTACGCGGTGCATATGTGATTAAAGCAGAACGTGTTGAAAAAAATGAAAATGGTGAAGTTACAACGATTTTCTGTAGTTATGACCCTGAAACACTTGGTAAAAACCCAAGTGATGGCCGTAAGGTTAAAGGTGTTATTCATTGGGTATCAGCAAGTGAAGCATTAACGGCTGAAGTACGTTTGTATGATCGTTTATTTAATGTACCAAACCCTGCAGCGGCAGAGGATTTTGCTACAACATTAAATCCTGATTCACTTATTGTATTGCCTAATGCAAAATTAGAACCATCGCTTGCAAATGCAGAACCTGCACAAGGGTTCCAGTTTGAGCGAACAGGTTATTTTAGTCGAGATACAAAATCAAAGAGCATCGTTTTTAACCAAACCGTTGGCCTTCGTGATTCGTGGACTAAAACAGAGCAGAAGTAATTCTGCTCGCGATTTAGCATCAGAAATAAAAAAACCTGCCAATGAGCAGGTTTTTTTATTTAACCGATAAAATTATTGGTTATCAGAGAACGCTTTACAGGCTGCAGTGTCTGTACACTCACCGTAAAGGTAAAGAGAATGGTTAGTCAGCTTGATACCATTTTCTTCTGATATTTCAAGCTGACGACGTTCAATCATCTCATCTTCAAACTCAATTACTTTACCGCATTTTAAACAAACAAGGTGGTCGTGGTGTGTGCTACCCGAAAGTTCAAATACTGACTTTCCGCCTTCAAAA
Source organism: Pseudoalteromonas sp. Ld20 (assembly GCF_045064175.1). Classification (NCBI taxonomy): domain Bacteria; kingdom Pseudomonadati; phylum Pseudomonadota; class Gammaproteobacteria; order Alteromonadales; family Pseudoalteromonadaceae; genus Pseudoalteromonas; species Pseudoalteromonas sp. Ld20. Next base: position 59,384 of record NZ_JBISHB010000039.1, on the reverse strand, counting down.
TGGTGGCGTGAAACAATACCAGCGTCATCAAATTGGTTAAGTACGCGGTATACAGTCGCTAAACCAATTTCTTCACCTAAGTCCAAAAGAATTTTGTAAACATCTTCAGCGCTGATGTGTTGGTTATCTGGAGATTGTAAAATCTCTAAAATTTTAATACGCGGTAAAGTAACTTTTAAACCGGCTTTTTTTAATTCCAAGTTGTGATCAGTCATTAAATCTGTCTCAATTTTATTTGGTTATACTAGACATCTTAGAAAGATGTGCACGACACATTAGCAATAAATAGGATAACGCGCTATGCGATGAAGTGCAAAGAACAATTCAAAGAAACGTTCCTAAAAGCTTAAACGCTAACCAAAATATAGAACTTTAATAGGTCAGCGTCTAGTGGTTGCTATTAGTCAGCAAGTTCGCTTAAACACATCTCTTCAAAAATTTGTGCAGACCACGCTTTAACGCGTTGTTCTGTTAGTTCAGGTTGACGATCTTCATCAATACCTAAGCCTACAAAGTGCTTGTCGTCAGCCATGCCTTTAGATGCTTCAAAGTCGTAGCCCTCAGTTGGCCAATGTCCAACAACAATTGCGCCACGCTCAGACACAATATCATTGATCATACCCATGGCATCGAGGAAGTATTCTGCATAATCTTCTTGGTCTCCACAACCAAAAATAGCAACTAGCTTGCCATCAAAATCAACTTCTTCTAGCTCAGGAAAAAAATCATCCCAGTCACATTGCGCTTCACCGTAATACCAAGTCGGGATGCCAAATAAGATTAAGTCAAATTCTGCGATCTCTTCTTTTGAGCTTTTAGCAATGTCGTGCACAGCAACTAATTTTTTACCCAATTCTTTTTGGATCATTTTAGCTACGTGTTCTGTGTTACCTGTATCACTTCCGAAAAAAATACCTACACTTGCCATGGATTTAAAACCTTTTATCTATCAATAGCCAATCTTTCTTGTAAAATTGTTTCAATCAGCGCACTACGGCTAATATTTTGTGCATCGGCCATATCACTTAATGCTTGATACAGCTGTGACGAAACTTTAAATTCTACACGCTTTAAACCGCGTGCTTTGTCTCTTTTTATTTGATTACGTTTATTAACCTTTAACTGCATTTCCCTTGGAAGGGGATTCGTTTTAGGCCTACCTGGACGTTTCTCGTATTCAAATAAATCGAGCGTTGTTCTATCAGTCTCTGACTTTGCCATGCTTAACCAACACCCGCACCTTGCCAAAAAACTTGAATAAGTCCTTTTGCAATAAACCCTGAACAACCTAAAAAGAGTACAAGCCACACTACATAACGACCAAACTTAGGTACATTACCTTTTTTTAGTACATCTTGAATAGCCATACCGATAAAAAAGAACACACCGGCTAAGCCAAAATACAACCCTAGGGTATCAAATTCGTTAATTAACTGACTGACCATCAACGTATAACCTTTAAATTAAACGGCGCGTACTATAGCATAAAAAAAACCAATAATTTAGTAGCTGCAGCCAAAATTACGTGATTAAATTTTAACTTAATTAACCATTAAAAAATCAGTAATTGATTTATTAACCGCATGTGGTTTTTGTGCATGCAACCAATGCCCCGCGCCATGAATGATTTTTGCTTTAGCATTTTTAAATCGTGCTGTTATGGCAGCTCGGTATTGCGGCAATATATAGTCAGAGTCATTACCTTTAATAAATAAAGTATCGCATAAACAAGAATCATTATCTTCTAAATCTGTTAGAATATTACTATATTTTTGACTCAATGTTGGTAAATTAAAGCGCCACTGGTATTGACCCGATTCATTTTTAGCTAAACTTTTCAGTAAAAATTGCCTAACACCCAGCTCAGGGATAAACGCTTGCATGATTTGGTCGGCGTGTTTTCTGTCGGTGATTTGATGTGTTGCTACAGTGTTTAACGCAGTGAAAATATCATCATGGCGGCTTTGGTAAGCCACGGGGGCAATATCAAGCACAACGAGTTTATTGACCACGCAGGGGGTACTTAATGCGATTTGCATTGCTACTTTACCGCCCATAGAGTGGCCAACGAGGTGAGTTGTATTAATATTTAAATGGGTCATCAATCGTAAAACATCGTTTGCCATGCTAGGGTAATCCATGACTTCACTATGGGGTGATCGTCCGTGATTGCGCAAGTCAATATTCGTTACTGTGAAGTTATCACTTAATGCATTGGCTATCACATTTAAGTTTTCGAGCGAACCAAATAGCCCATGAATCAAAACGACATCAGGCCCGTGTCCAGATTGTTTATAATTTAATAGCATGACATTCTCCAATAAAAGAGCGCGTAGTTTGCCTAGTGAAATAACAAATTGCAAAACATAGAGAATTAAATCAGGTTTGGGTATAATGCATTGGAATGAAAAAATGTGACCCGTAACGACAGGAAGAACATGAAAAAAATTGACATAGACGACGAGTTATATCAATACATTGCGAGCAATACGCAGAGCATTGGTGAAAGCGCATCCACTATTTTACGTCGTTTATTAAACCTCAACGGTGAAACAGTCTCAACGGCGAATAGTGAGCCGGAACTATCAGTTGCTCCCACAAAACAATCAACTAACAACGAATCACAAGCAGATAAAAGTGATCTACAAGCGCTTAAAAAAACACAAAGCAGTGCGACTGTCACACAAATGACTCAGCAAAACGCTAATGTTTTTAATATTCTAAATAAAGAAGAGTTAGCGATGCAAAAAGGTGTTGTTGGACGTTTTCTATTTATTTTGTCTGCTTTGCATCGAACGCATAAGGCTAATTTTTCAGCCGTTCTGGATGTACAAGGGCGTGATCGCGTTTATTTTGCAACCAGTAAAGAAGCGCTCGTTAACAGTGGAAGTAGTATGAATCCAAAAAATATCACTGACAGTGAATATTGGGTAATGACTAATTCAAATACAACACGTAAAAAAATGATGTTACACGAAGTGGCACTTGGCTTAGGTTACAGTGCTGAACAAGCCGAAAAAATTCGAGACTACCTATAAAAGGACATGTAATGGCGATTCATTCCGGTGCCGGGAAACCTGCAACACAATCTGATTTAGTGAACGTACCAAAATTAGTATCAGCTTATTATTTAAATGAGCCTGATTTAGAACAAAACCCTGAGCATTGTGTTGCTTTTGGTACATCTGGACACCGTGGCTGTTCATATGATGTGAAGTTTAATGAATCTCATATTCTCGCCATTACACAAGCGATTTGTGATTATCGCAAACAGAACAATATTTTTGGTCCACTTTTCTTAGGTAAAGATACACACGCTTTAAGTGAAGCAGCTTATAACTCAGCTATTGAAGTATTAGTTGCTAATGAAGTGCAAGTTATTACACAAGAGAATGACGATTTTACACCAACGCCAGTTATCAGCCATGCAGTTGTGTGTCATAACAAATTACACCCTAATGAATTAGCAGATGGGATTGTTGTTACGCCTTCGCATAACCCACCAGAAGATGGCGGCTTTAAATACAACCCACCCAATGGCGGTCCTGCGGATACCGATGTAACCAAATGGATTGAAGACAGAGCTAATCAACTTTTATTAGAAGATTTAGTTGAAGTAGAGCTTTTTCCGTTTGCTAAGGCTGCACGTTCTGGTTTTATTAAATATCAAGATTTAATGACGCCTTATATCGATGATTTAATCAATGTGGTTGATGTAGAAGCGATATCAAAAGCAAAAATTAAAATAGGTATTGATCCACTTGGCGGCTCGGGTATTAATTTTTGGCCCGTGATTGCTGAGAAATTCAATTTAGACCTAACGGTTGTAAATGACAACGTTGATCCACGTTTTGCGTTTATGCCACTTGATAAAGATGGCAAAATTCGTATGGATTGTTCGTCGCCTTACGCAATGGCAAACCTAATTGCACTCAAAGATGACTTTGATCTTAGCATTGGTAATGACCCTGATTATGACCGTCACGGTATTGTAACCCCTGATGGTTTAATGAACCCGAATCACTTTTTAGCTGTAGCGATCGACTATTTATTAAATCATCGTAAGTGGTCTAAAGAAGTTCAAATTGGTAAAACACTTGTATCAAGCGCTATGATTGACCGTGTCGTTGCTCGTAATAACCGTCAGGTGCAAGAAGTACCCGTTGGTTTTAAATGGTTTGTAGAAGGCCTAAGTACTGGTACTTTAGCATTCGGTGGTGAAGAAAGTGCAGGGGCGTCGTTCCTACGTTTTGATGGTTCAGTATGGAATACCGATAAAGACGGTTTTATTATGGGCTTATTAGCGGCTGAAATTTTAGCTGTGACAGGCAAAACACCCTCTACACGTTACAAAGAACTTGAGCAAGAGTTTGGGGCTCCTTTGTATAAACGTATTGATGCACCTGCAAGTACAGCGCAAAAAGATCGACTTAAAGCGCTCAGTGCAAAAGACGTCACCGCAGATACACTTGCAGGTGAGCCTATTTTACAAAAACTAACCCATGCCCCAGGTAACAATGCTGCAATTGGTGGTTTAAAAGTGGTGACAGAAAATGGTTGGTTTGCTGCTCGACCGTCAGGTACGGAAGATATTTATAAAATCTACCTTGAATCATTCAAGGGTGAAGAGCATTTAGCATTACTTGAAAAAGAAGCTAAAAAGTTGGTTGATTCAGTGATTAGCTAACTGATATACCCAAACCGTCTTAAGATGCAGAGCTTGGCGTTTTCACAGGCGTTTATTATCAATACGTTACTTTGCAATAATGGCTGTCCCTTTTGATAGTCCTTTTGATAAGTAACAACAATGAAAGGAACGTCTGTGAAACGTCCAACTGAACCTCATATATTGAGGTGGCTTGGGTATAATACATTATTAAAACGGCTGATTTAATCAGCCGTTTTTGTTTCTCATTCACACAATAAAATAAAGGCTTTAGAAGTATGTCAGCCAATTTAAGTTACTTAAATGAATTAAAACAAAATGGTGATTTTTTAACGCTCAGTCGTAACAATGAATGGCACTTAGATGCCAGTACTTTTACGTTGGATAACGGTACAGCAGTAACGGTGCATGATACGGGGGTTATAGAGTTCCAACCAAAAGGCATCACTACGAAAGATGTGGTACTTTCGAGTGCAATCCATGGCAACGAAACCGCGCCAATTGAAATCTGCGATGAATTAATTAAGCGGATCATTAGCGGCGATTTGCAATTAGCACAACGCGCTTTGTTTATTTTTGGTAACCCGCAATCAATCAATATTGGCAAACGCTTTATAGGTGAAAACCTTAACCGTTTATTTAATGGTCATCATACAGTTGAAGGTGTACCAATGAATAATGAGCGTGTCAGAGCTGCGAAACTTGAACAATACGTCAGTGATTTTTATTATCGTGGCTCGCAAGTAAGTCAGCGATGCCATTATGACTTACACACGGCAATACGTGGCTCAAAAAACGATAAGTTTGCAGTCTATCCTTTTTTACATGGCAAACCATGGAAGAAAGCGCAATTACAATTTTTGCTTAGCTGCGGTGTAAATACAGTCCTTATGATGAAATCAGCCGCGACGACCTTTAGCTATTATTCATCTTTTGTGCATGGCGCGGATTCGTTTACAGTTGAACTTGGGCAGGTCAAGCCTTTTGGCGAAAATGATATGAGTCGCTTTGAAAAAACAAAGCAAACACTCACTGCATTAATTAGCCAAAAAGAAGTGATTTATAAAGAATTTGATGCAAGTGATTTTGAACTGTTTTCAGTTCATCGTTCAATTAATCGGACCGAACACGTATTTTCGTTTCCATTTTCCGATGACGCCGAGAATTTTACTGGTTTTGCTAAAGGTGAATTACTCGCAACCGATGGTCAGACCTGTTATTACGCTGAAGTCGATGGTGAGGCAATTATATTTCCAAATTCTGATGTAGCCCTTGGTCAGCGTGCATTGTTAACCGTAATACCATTAAAAAACACAGATAATATTATTTAATAAATTGTATTAACCAACCAAAATAAAGAGTTAACTATATGATTTTAAATGTTTAATTTGAATGTATAGTTAACTTTCCAGCCCAACTCTCGCCAATTAACTTTGTTTCGTCTATGATTAGTTGAATAACGCTTTACGTTAACGTAAGGTGTCGGCAGCTTTAATTTAAATACAGTGCAGTTTCTGCAAAGTTTATCCTGTAGGTCACATCCAATAATAACAAGTGACTTGCACTGTTTTCGACAACAAAAGAAGGTAGGTTATGAGTAATCCAAATAACGTATCGGTGAATATTAGTCATGATCTTGCATTTATTGATGGTCATGCGCTGAATATTCCGACCGTAAGCATCTTAAATGAGGACGGCGATATTCACACAGGGGCTACCGCACCTGATATTGATGAAAGTACGGCGCTGCGATTATATGAAACTATGCGTTTTATTCGTGCATTAGATGAACGAATGCAAGCAGCTCAACGTCAAGGCCGCGTTAGTTTTTATATGCAATGCTTGGGTGAAGAAGCAGCCGTCACTGCATCGGCGGCGGCACTGGACCAAGACGATATGATCATGGCGCAATACCGTGAACAAGCGGCATTGCATTATCGTGGTTTTACACTTGACCAGTTTATGAATCAAATGTTTTCAAATGAATTGGATTTAGGTAAAGGACGTCAAATGCCTATCCATTATGGTTCAAACGCCCTCAATTATATGACTATCTCATCACCGTTGGGTACCCAAATACCGCAAGCAACGGGTTATGCATACGGACAAAAAATCAAACATATCGATGCAAAAACGGGTGAGTTAAATAGCACAATTGATAATGTCACTATCTGCTATTTTGGTGAAGGTGCTGCATCCGAAGGTGATTTTCATGCCGGCTTAAATATGGCTGCAGTACATAAATCTCCTGTGATATTTTTTGCTCGAAATAACGGCTATGCGATTTCGACGCCTGCGGATGAACAATTTAAAGGTGATGGTATTGCATCTCGCGGTGTAGGTTACGGTATTAAGACCATTCGTGTTGATGGCGCTGATGCTTTAGCTGTTTATGCGGCAACCAAAAAAGCACGCGAAATTGCCACTAAAACAGGTGAGCCTGTATTGATAGAATCAATTGCTTATCGCTTAGGTGCGCACTCTACATCAGATGATCCTAGTGGTTATCGCTCTAAAGATGAAGAAGCAAACTTTCAATCTTGCCCAATTGAGCGCTTTCGTAAATGGCTCATTAAGAAAAATTGGCTTAATGATGAGGAAGACACCAAAGCCAAAGAGCAAATACGAGAAGATATTCTTGCGGCATTAAAGCGTGCTGAAGTGGTTGCTAAACCCGCTTTAGAAGAGCTTGTCTCAGATGTATATGATACGCCAATTCCTTCGTTACAACGCCAGTATGAACAATTGAAAACGCATATTAAGCAACACCCAGATGCCTACCCAGTCACTGCAGGGAGAATTAAATAATGCCTAAAATGAATATGTTACATGCAATTAATTCAGCCCTTGATATTACAATGGCCGAACATCCTCAAGCATGTATTTTTGGTGAAGATGTAGGGTATTTTGGCGGTGTGTTTCGTGCGACCTCGGGATTACAAGAAAAATATGGTTCACACCGAGTCTTCAACACACCACTAACAGAGCAGGGGATCATGGGGTTTGCCAATGGTCTCGCTGCATTTGGTGCACCAGCACTGGCCGAAATTCAGTTTGCAGATTATATCTTTCCTGCGTTTGACCAAATTGTAAATGAATCCGCAAAGTTTCGTTATCGCAGTGGTAATGAATTCGACGTTGGTAACTTAACGATTCGTACTCCTTACGGCGGTGGTATTGCGGGAGGGTTATATCATTCACAATCACCAGAGGCGTATTTTGCACACACGCCAGGCCTTAAAATAGTGGTTCCTCGTAACCCTTATCAAGCCAAAGGGTTACTACGAGCATCGATTAAAGATGATAACCCGGTTATTTTCTTTGAGCCTAAGCGTTTATATCGGGCGTCAACGGGTGAGGTGCCAGAAGAAGATTACAGCATTGAACTGGGTAAAGCAGAAGTGGTCACGCAAGGTACTGATGTAACACTGCTTGCTTGGGGTGCACAGATGGAAATCATCGAAGATGCAGCTAAACGAGCAAGTGAACAAGGGATCAGCTGTGAGGTGATTGATTTACGTAGTATTTTGCCGTGGGATATGGAAACGATTGCTGAGTCTGTAACTAAAACAGGCCGCTTAGTGGTCAGCCATGAAGCGCCAATCACGAATGGCTTTGGTGCTGAAATAGCGGCAACAATTCAGCAAGAATGTTTCTTACATTTAGAATCACCCATCTTACGTGTGTGCGGCTTAGATACACCGTATCCATTAGCGCTTGAAAAAGAGTATGTGCCGGATGCGTTGAAAGTACTTGCTGCAATCAAGCAATCGGTCGAATTTTAGGAGTTATCATGGCAAAAGATTTTATTTTACCGGATATCGGTGAAGGCATAGTTGAATGTGAAGTGGTTGAATGGCTTGTTGCTGAAGGTGACACTGTGGCTGAAGATCAACCAATCTGTGATGTGATGACTGATAAAGCATTAGTTCAAATTCCAGCGGTTCATGATGGTGTGATCAGCAAACTATATTACGCCAAAGGCGATATTGCACTTGTGCATGCGCCACTTTTTGCGATGGATGTGGCGGGTGATATTCCTTTACCGGTGGTTGAATCAGCCGTTAATGTTGAAGCCGACACACCTGCCGTTACAAGCGATGAACAACTTGAAGACTTTATTCTCCCCGATATTGGTGAAGGTATTGTTGAATGTGAAATTGTTGAATGGCTGGTAAGTGAAGGGGATAAGATAGAAGAAGATCAGGCTGTGTGTGATGTAATGACAGATAAAGCATTAGTCCAAATTCCGGCTAAATACACAGGTACCGTTGTTAAATTATTTTATGCCAAAGGTGATGTGGCACAAGTGCACAGCCCGTTATTTCAAATGTCGATTGCAGGTACGCAAGCAAACGTTGTTGATATAAATGACGCTTTAGTAAAAGCACAAACAAAAGCCGTTGAACAAAAGCCGATTGAATCAGAAAATAAAGTAGTTTCTGCACCAGTAATTAATAAAAAAGCGGTGGCTTCTCCAGCAGTGCGTCGTAAAGCTCGTGAACTTGATGTTGACTTAACAACAGTGCCAGGCAGCGGTAAAAATGGCCGTATTTATAAAGAAGATATAGCGCAATTTATCAAAAGTGAAGTACCAAATAGTATTGATACGTCACCGTTACAACCCGCAGCTGATAAGAGTACGAGTAAAAACCCAGCAAATGGCACAGGTGGTTCTCGCGTTGAACCAATTAAAGGCATTAAAGCGGCAATGGCGAAGCAGATGGTTGCCTCTGTTACAACTATCCCGCACTTTACTTTTTGCGATGAAATTGACTTAACAAATTTAATCGCACTGCGCAGCGATCTCAAAGAGCAGTATAAGCAGCAAGGCGTTAAGCTGACTATGATGCCGTTTTTCATTAAAGCTTTATCATTGGCAATGAAAGAGTTTCCGGTTTTAAACTCTAAAGTAAATGATGATTGCACTGAACTCACCTATTTTGACGATCACAATATTGGTATGGCTGTGGACTCAAAAATTGGTTTACTGGTACCAAATATTAAACAATGCCAAAGTAAAAGTATTGTTGAGGTTGCTAATGAGGTGTCTCGCTTAACAGATTCAGCCCGAGAAGGGCGTGTTAGTCCGGATGATCTCAAAGGTGGCACGATTAGCATTTCTAATATTGGTGCGCTTGGGGGCACAATTGCAACACCGATTATTAATAAACCAGAAGTCGCCATTGTTGCATTAGGTAAATTACAGCACTTACCACGTTTTGATGGACAAGGGCAGGTGATATCCGCAGCAATCATGCAAGTAAGCTGGTCTGGCGATCATAGAGTAATTGATGGCGGGACAATCGCACGATTTAATAACCTATGGAAATCATATTTAGAAAGCCCAGCTAAAATGATGATGGCAATGAGTTAATTACATTACTTTGATACGTTCAAATAAAAGCTCAGCAATTGCTGAGCTTTTTTATTGCCAATAAAACGCTTGTCTACGGCTCTATTGATGCAGGAACAATTGTTAATAAACACATTAGGCTAAATTTTCTTGTTTATCTGCCTGTGTATCAACGATTTTAAACCCCATAAAAATATAGACCATACCCAACAAACATCGCTGGTATTGCTGAATAAGCTGTTGCAACTAATGCTGCACGCGGTGCCATCGCTATTGCAGGGAATAGGGCATCACCGTCATTAGAGATTGCATTAGCCGCTAACGCACTAAAAGGAATAATACCTTGTATATAAAGTGTCGTTACCACGATTTGTGGCCCACAGCCTGGTAAAAAGCCAATTGCTACAGCTATTAAAGGAGCTAAGTAAGCATAGTGGGTAAACCATGCTTTAAGATCAACCCCTGCAAAGGTCACTAAAAGTTCAAATAGCATAAATGATGCGACAACCCAAGCTGTTACAAAGTGGGTATCTTGAAGCACTTTATATAATTTAGACGGCGGGTTGATTGTTTCCTCCTCAGACGTGATCTCTTGATAGCTTTGCCCTTTTGAAGATAATGCCCAAGTAGTAACAGCAAGTAACGCCATTACAGCACCAAATACAGTGATTAAATCTGCAAGGGTGTTATTAATAGCGTTAAAGTCTGTATTTAACGCTATTAATACAGCAATGATCACGCTGGGTATAAGAATTATTTGCCATACCGACTTACTGAAAATAATTGCTCTACTAGGACTGTTTAAGCAGTCATCGCAAAAGTCATTTTTTTCTGGACGAAGATAATCTTTGTCATGAAAAGCATTCACTAAAGACCCACTAATAACGCCAACGCTAAGGCCGATAGCCATAATAAGTAGACCTTCGATGGGTTTTGTTGCTAAGAGTAAAAACGCAGCGTCACCCATGGTTGCGGTGAGCACTGCCACAACAGAGCCAAAGCTGGCTTGCCCTTTAGTGAATTGCGTTACAACAATAATGGCCCCACCGCAGCCGGGTAAGGCTCCTAAAAATGATGCAAAGCTTACCTCGAGTAAAGGAGATTTTTGGCTCAAATAGCCCAACTCTAACTGTGGAAGCCGATCAATGGCGTAATAGTAAATAAATAATGTGGCGGCAACAAATACACTAACCTGAAAAAAAGCATCGCTCATTGAGGCTAATGTAATATCTCTAATAGGGGGATAAGCTAAGCAACATAATAATAAAAACGGCAATAATAAACGTTTGTTATTAACAAAAAGTGTCGCGGGCAGAGCGATTTTTGGTAGTGTGTGAGAGAACATAAGTGCAACCTAAAAACTGTATAGGTTGCACTTTAGATTTAAATCAAATGAAAATCAATATCATTTACATTATTTTCTTTGAAATTCTGAATTTTCATTCCATGTTGGCCATTCGCTTTGCTGTGAAATATCAAAACCTACTTGATAAAATAACTGTAAGTCTTGCACTGCGCCAGATAAATTCCACTCATCACGGTATCTGTCGCAAGGTTGATGGTAGCAACCTCTTAGCACTAAGCTCATACGCTTGCGATAATTAGCCGTTTCTTCATCAAATGCTTCGCTTCCGCCACCGGCATACATTGCAGGTACACCCATATTAGCAAAAGCAAAATGATCAGAGCGATAGTAACCACCTGATGACGGTTTAGGATCACCAGATACGGTTCTATTTTGTGCTTTAGCAGCTGTAGCAAGCAACGTGTCCATTTGCGATTTACCAATACCAACCACGCTGATATCTTTTACTTTACCAAGTAAATTTAGGCTATCCATGTTGATATTTGCAACTGTTTTATCTGCAGGGATAACTGGGTTTGCTGCATAGTATTTTGAACCAAGTAGACCTTGCTCTTCTGCTGTAACCGCTAAAAAGGTCATAGAGCGCTTAGGGTTAACAGGTAAAGTTGCAAATGCTTCTGCTACTTCAATCATACCACCAGTACCCGTGGCATTATCGTGAGCACCGTTATATATTTGATCGCCTTTACGGTTTTTATCTGTGCCTAAGTGATCCCAATGCGCTGAATAAATAATATGTTCATCCGCCAGTTCACTGCCAGGTAACGTCGCAATAAAGTTATACGAAATAGATTTTTTAATCGTGTTTTTAATCGCAACCGAAGCGGTTAAATCACCCATATCTACGTTGTAAGCACCTTTAGCTGCATTGCTTTTGACAGTGTTAAAGTCTAGACCCGCTTTATTAAATAGCTCTTTAGCAACATCAGTTGTCACCCAACCTTCTACAGCAACTCTGTCCATATTGTTGTTTTCTTTTTGAAAACCAAACTGCTCGCCACTCCAAGAGTTTTCAACAACAGACCACGGGTATGAAGCTGGCGCTGTTTCATGGATAATGATTGCACCAGCAGCCCCTTGGCGACTCGCTTCTTCGTATTTGTAAGTCCAACGGCCATAGTAGGTCATTGCATCGCCAGTAAAAAGAGCAGGATCTTTAGTCGCAAAGCCCGGATCGTTTACTAGCATAACCACGGTCTTACCTTTAACATCAATGCCCGCGTAATCATTCCAGTTGTATTCAGGCGCATTTACACCATAACCCACAAACACAAGTTCGGAATCTTTAATAGCTTGGCTTTGACTAATGCGGCTACTGCCCATTACCATGTCTTTTTTATATTGATAGTCTTTACCGCCAATACTTAAAACCATGTTTGAGTCAGCTTCAAGAGAGACTAAAGGCACTTCTTGTAAAAAGCTATTACCGTTACCCGGCTTATAACCCAACTTTGTAAATTGTTCAGTGAGGTATGCAAGCGTTAGCTCTTCACCTTTTGATGATGGAGCGCGCCCACCAAACTCATCAGATGCTAATACTTTAATATGCTCGGCTAATTGCACATCATTAATCGAGTTATAGCCTTTAGTAACATCATCAGAGGTAAGACTTGTTGTTGCACATCCTGCAAGTACAGCAGTTGCTAGAAGTGTAAGAGAAAAATAACGTTTCATAGTCGCTCTTTTTTTGTTTTAAGTGAGTCTAGTATAAGAACTTCTGTTAAAGAGAACCAGTTTTTGCGGTAAACTCACCTCATAATAACTGTAAAGCTAAAGGTACTCATGAAACGATTTACCCCTTATGAACAATGGCATAGTGCAAGTCTTGAAAGTGGAGCATTTAATCATCTAAATACATTATTTGCTGTAAGTAATTTACCTGACTGGCCTCAATGTACGTGGTTTACATCGTTTCTTGATGCTAAAAATGCCAATCAACAAGCAATTACCTTTGTTGATGATGCATGTTTTAGTGAAGAAGAACGTTATTACGAACAAATAATCTTCGATACAGGGCAAGTACCTACACGACAACAAAACTGGCATGATTTATTTGGCGGGCTAATATGGTGCTTATTTCCTAAAACTAAGTCACTGATCAACCAGCGTCATATTGAAGAAATAACTCAACACGGTACAAAGCAGCGAACTAAGCATCGCAACGCGTTAACTTTATTTGATGAGTGTGGCGTTGTACTCGCTGTAAGTGATGATTCGTGGCCTAAATTACTCAAAAATCATCAATGGACTACGGCATTTTTTGAGCAACGCGAGCTATGGGGAAAAACAATTTTCCCCTATATTTTTGGGCACGCTAATTATGAAATGCTCACAAAACCCTATATTGGCTTAACGGGTAAAGCGTTATTTGTAAAAGTACCAGCTGACATATTTTGTAAAGATTTAGCACAGCAGTATCAGTTTATAGATCAAATGCTTTATGAGATGATTAGTGTTGACAACTGTTTAAGGGACAACAGCCTGCTATCGCCATTGCCTCTGTTAGGGGTGCCTGGTTGGTATGATAATAATAACTCAGAATTTTATAGTAATACGGATTACTTTAGACCTAAACGAAGGACACGAATATGATAGAAGTAACTGGGCTTAAAAAGAAATTTAAGCTGACGAAAGATCATAAAAAAAATAAATTAGAAAAAGTAGATCCGCGTGAAGATAAAGATTATTTTCATTCAGTTCGTGATGTCAGTTTTCAGTGCGCTAAAGGTGAAGTGCTTGGTTTACTGGGCCCCAATGGTGCGGGAAAAACAACTACATTACGCATGATTTCGACAGCATTAAAACCAGATGAAGGCACCATTTACATCGCTGGCGAAGATATTGTTAAAAAGCCTTTATTTGGGCGTAAATCGATTGGGTTCCTGTCGGGTAGTACAGGTTTATATGGACGCTTAACGGTAAAAGAGAATATAGAATACTTTGCAAAACTACATGGTATGAATAAAGCCGCGATTAAAACGCGCTGCGATGAATTATTCGACCTACTTGATATGCATAGCTTTATTGATAAACGAGCAGAAAACCTATCAACAGGTATGAAACAAAAAGCAAATATTGCCCGTGCTGTCGTTCATCAGCCAGCGGTTGTGGTGCTCGATGAGCCGACAACGGGGTTAGATATTATGACCACACAAACTGTGATCGAATTTATCAAAGGGCTCAAAGCACAAGGCACACCGGTTATATTCTCAACCCATCATTTAGATGAAGTTGCGTTACTGTGCGATCGAGTTGCAGTGATCAACGAAGGGATCAGCTGCTTTGATGGCACTGTTGAAGAATTTAAAAAGGCAGGTAACAGTGAAGAGCTAAACCAAGCGTTTATGAACATATTAACGGAGAAGCATAATGTTTGAAGTATATAAAAAGGAATTGAAAGAGCTCCTTCGCGACAAAAAAACCCTTATGTTTGTTGTGGCACTGCCAGTACTTATTTTCCCAATAATTTTTGCAGTTATGGCTTTTATTAGTTCGCAAGCCGCACTTGAAGCGGACCAAAAAGTTAATACATACGTAATTATTAATGGCGAATATGCACAAGAATTTACCGACAAAGTGTTTTACCACAAAAGCTTTGAACTCTATAAAGGCAGTAAAGCCTTTAATACAATAGAAGATCTTAAAGCAGGTGTTACAGCCGGCGATATAGATATGGGAATTTACTTGCCAAGTAATGCTGTAAAAACGCTCGATGGCGGTGAGCAAAGCAAATGGCAAGTTGTATTTAACGATGCAAAATCAATAAATTTTTTATTTAAACGGGTTAAAGAACTTGCTCAAGAATACAGCGACGTACTGCAAGCTGATAAGCTAAAAAGTTTTGGGATAGAAGAGTCTACGCACAAATCTATTCTTAACCCAATTGAAGTTGTTAAAGTAGATACAGCCGATAAGCGCGAAAACTTAGGAGAAAAAATTGGTGGCTTTTTACCTTACCTACTTATTCCATTAGTATTAATGGGGGCTACTTATCCAGCAATAGATTTAGGTGCCGGTGAAAAAGAACGCGGCACACTTGAAACATTGTTGCTTACACCCATAACACGCACAGAGCTGGTACTCGGTAAATTTATCACATTACTGACTACATCTATTGCATCAACCACAATTACCGTCGTCAGTATGGGCGGGTGGGTTGCAGTTGCATTGGCGTTCGCCGACTTAGAATTTATTAAAACGGCTTTTAGTACGTTAGCAGTAACCGATTTACTGATGATTTTTGTGTTATTACTTCCACTGGCTGCCATATTCTCTTCTTTAGCGTTAGCTATCTCAATTTATGCGCGTACGTTTAAAGAAGCCCAAAACTACATGGCTCCATTAAGCATGGGTGTATTCTTCCCTATCATTATTTCAATAATGCCGAATATGGAATTGACCGCTAAAACCGCGTTTATCCCAGTAACAAACGTTGCGCTAGCCATTAAAGATATAATTAAAGGCACAGTTGATTACACATTTGTAGGGCTAATATTTTTAGCAACCGCACTTATTGCAGGTGCGTTACTGGCATTTTGTGTTAAATGGTTTAACCGAGAAGATGTACTATTTAGGTAGTGTGTTACTCATTATAAAAAGCATCACTTACGTGATGCTTTTTTGTTTCTTAAGCCATTTCTTTGAAGCTATTGTATTAAGTCATTAAATCGTTTAAGTTCATAAGCTGAGCTATGGATTAACCACAAGGATGGATTCTTGAAAATACCCCTATTCTACCTCTCGCTATTGAGCGTTAGCTGTGCTTTTTGCATGCTAACCTATACAACAACTTCACATGCAAAAAGCATTCAGCCAACCACCCATATAGGTACGTGGCAAAATAAAGATGAAGACGGTGATGGTGTGCCTGATGAGCAAGATGACTATCCGTTTGAAGCGGATAAAACCACAATTACGGTTGTTCAAGAAGAAGAGTTTAATAATAACGTTGCCGAAGCAAACCCAGTTGGGAGTATACCTTTTAAAGCTACAGGCGGTATTTCTGAAAATGTAGATATTGATGATTTTAAATTTAATATCCCCAGCTCAATGCTAGTTGAAGACTTTTCAGTGACGTTTGTTCTTTTTAAAGATGCTAAGCGTTTCACACCGTCTTTAACCATCATTAATAATAATGGCGATGTTATTTCTTCTATACCAACAAACATCGAGCATGTCGGTAAAGTAGGTCAAGCTATCACTTTCTCACCTAAGCAAGCGGGTGAATTTAACTTAAGTATTACCGATAGAAACAACTTAGGTGCGGATAGCTTTACGTATACAGTACATGCATTTATTGATATAGACAAAGACGCCGTTCCTACAAACAAAGAGCTTGCTTTGTGCATGAACCACCTCGGGCAACATACCGATGATGACAAAATACCCGATGGAAATGAGTACCATATTTATACAGCTAACTTCAGCTTTAGCCATGATGTAGACAGAGATGGTATTCCAAACTGGCTTGATTTAGACAGTGATGATGACGGTATTACTGATGATATAGAATCAACCTACGATTTAGATGGCGATAAAAAACCAGCCTTCATAGACTTAGATAGTGACAATAATGTAGTTTTAGATTCAGAAGAATTAAACTTAGTTGAGTTTATCCGTTATGACCTTGATGGTGATGGCATCCCTAATTTTTTAGATACAGACGACGATGGCGACTTTTTGTTTGATGTAAACGATCCGCAGCCACTAGAAAAATTAGCTAATATAAATAACTTATACCCATCAAATACCCCAGTCATTAGTTCTACAACATATTCTCATAGTGACCAAGCAGTATTTATTAACAAAGCTAGGCCGTTTTTCCCTGCTAATTTAAATTCAGAAAATCTAAAAGGTAATGCGGCACATTTGGTAATATTAAAAGGGGATGACAAACAGCCCGTCGTTAATTTACCAGTGACGATTACGTCAGAAAATAAAATTTAATTTGTTATACCTAACTACCCAAAGATTGCCCTAGGTGGTGAACCAATTACATTTTTTCTAGCTATAGATGGCTATAAAACAAATAGTATTGATGCCACACTACTGCATCCAAAAACACCAATCATTACAGACATCCCGACTAAAAGTGTAGTCAAAGGCGATAAGGTATTAATAACCGGTGAAAACTTAGACAGTGGTACTTCATTAGTCTTTGCAGATGGCCCGACAATCCAGTTAGATTACATAGATGATACAAGTGCTAGCTTTATTGTGCCTAAGGATGTTGGAACTGGCTGGTTTAGTTTACAAAATGTATATGGTGAAAGTAATTATTCAAGTATCAAAAAAGAGCAGGTTATATCGCTAACGGTTGTCATGCCTGATTACTTACATGTTAAGGGGCCTTTTTATGTAGATAATTTAGACACAGAGTTTAACGATATCAATGCGTTTAATAACAAACAGATAAAAATAAGCTCAACTACTGATTATATCTCACTCTATTACAAAGATGGCATTTGTTTATTCCAAAGCTACATAGCCGATGATAGCCAAATAGAACTTAGTGTTGATAGTACACTTAAATCTTTTGTTTTACGTGCTTTTGCATATCAAAACAAAGTTGAGGATGTGCAGCAGTTAAAAAATAAAATAAGTAATTTAGCATCATATAAAGAGTTTAAATACTGGTATGAAAAAAAATTACGGCAAGAGTCAATTGATGCATTTTTAAAAGATGAGTCCTATAGCATTATTGGTAAAGCCACAGCAGTGGCAGATGATCTTTATAAAAAGCTAAAAAATGAACGCAAAAATAATCCATAGTACATAAGGAACGCTATGTTAAAAAAAACAATATGTGTATTGCTCAGCTCATTAGCTTTGCAAGGGTGTGTAGACTCACACTCAGTTAATGGTGTTATTGAAGGTTCTGTCGAACTAAAGCCCGATATTGGACTGTTGAATTATAAAGTGAGTGTTGAAGGTCTAGAGCGTGGTTGCTATCTATACCTTTCTAAACCAGATAATGACTTTTGGAATGTAGAAGATCAACAAAAAAATGCTACAGGGAGTTTCTTGTTTTAATAATGAACGAAAGTTATTTGCTCAAGCACCTGACGTTAGTAGCTTTACCTGGGAAGAGGCTGATGGTGGGTTTCATTTTACTATGGATGCCACAGCAATCAGTGTAGATGATGAAAAACTCAATATTTACACAACATCCCCCTTATTTGTTCCGTTAACAAAGGATTTGAAATGAAATCACAATTAATAGCGCTTTCTAGCATCATATTTTTAAGTACAGCAGCATTTGCTAATGAATCAAATGTGAATTTTCCTGCCAAGGATAATCAAGATCCATTATTTATAAAGAAGTGCGAAGAGTTTAGAAAAGCAAAAGCTGATAAAGACATTGATACCTTGATGTCTTTTGTACCAAAGCATTTCAAAGATACTGAGGACGAAAAAAAACGCGCTATCGCATACTTGAGTAAAAAGGCAGAAAAGTTTCAAAAGTATGTAACAAGCCCTGAATTCGAGGTTTTATCTCAAAAATTATCAACTGAATCGAAATCTAATTATGCACAGGTTGATATAAGAGCCCAGTATGGTGAAAAAAAATTCGTGTCTGACGGCTGTGTATTTGAACTTACCAAAGAAGATGGATGGATAATCATTGTTGCGTCTAGTTAATTAGCTTTTGACTACCTTAAGTATTTATATGTTATGAGAGTATGTACCTAAGCATGCTCTTTTTATTTAAAGAGGGAATTTTGGCTAATTCAATTATATTAAAATCACTATTAGAAACGATTAAATGGTTGCTAATTTGGCTAACTGTAGCAGGGCTTGTACTAGGTGTTTTAAGTCAAGGCTTGATTGTTGATACAGGTGATGGGCTTGATGTTTTATTAATTATTGCACTTTTGATGTTTCAACATCGATTAAAATTTGATGAGCACAATAATCAAATAGATGTAAAGTTGGGGGCTTATTTTTTTAAGAAAAAAATCTTCACGTATAGTCATCACACCATTGATACTAGCACGATTAAAACAATTTCATGCCAAGATAATAAAGCCATTAGCGTGATTGATATTAATTACACTTCAGCAGAAGGTAAATTGAGCACCTACACGTTTAGGTGTTTTAAGCAAGCCAAACAAGCGCAGTTAGTGGTGAGTAAACTGTCAACTGTTGAGCGCGTTTATACAGATAAACGTGAAGAGGCCGAGGCTGAAAAAACAAACTCAGCAACAGTAAACAAGTTTTCAAAAATCTTCCCGCAAAATACTATTTTAGGTAATGCTGAAGCTAAAAATAATATTTCTATTCTAAGGTGTGCGTTGCCACTTCCTGATAGTAAGAAAAAATCGGTCTATCTCACCGTAGCTTGCTTTACTTTGCTTACCGTATTTATAGCTTTTTCGTCACAAAACTGGAAGCCTGCAATGGCTTTTTTGGTGATAACGTATTTTAGTTATTGGCTTGCACGAGCATTTGTTTGCCATAACTATTATTTAGTAAAAACATCTCCTTTTATTGATATTAAAATAACTAGCGATGAGCTTTATCTGCCGGCGTTACTATTTACCGACAAAAAACCGCGCACATTAACTAAACAGGATATTGTCAGTATCGAGGCTAAATGGAATTACAATTACGACACAATTGATGACTCTATTGGCAGAACTACAAAAAGGTCACACTTAATATCGCTTGTTTTTAATACTACAAAAGGGCAGAGCATAGCACTTTCTCACTGGAGTGTTGATAGTGAGGCCCTCGTATATTCGTTACTAAAACACCAATACCCAGTGTCATTAGATAGAACAAGCGAAATGGTTTACCCATTTAAGCGGCACATTGGCTTGATGGTCGGCTTATTTATCGTGATAGTAATTATCAACGCGAGTAATTTACCAAACTTTATAAGCTCTTTTAATTCGTAATATTTTAAGGATAATTAATAAATACTTATTGCCACTGTCGCTATTAGCAAGCTTTACATGCCACGCAGAGATTGATTTAACAATCCCAAAAGAAAACTGCCTTAAAGCAGTAGAAATAGTAAAAAATAAAGATGAACAGTTATTTAAGTAAGCAACTTTTTACACCTGTTGATCATATCCCAATGCAGATAAAGCGATCACCAAACATGTTGATAGGGCACATAAAAAATACTACGCAAAAGAGTACGATGGCATAAAAACTTTCGTCTTGTTGAATCAAAGCTTGTTAACTACTCTGAAAATACTGAGTATAGCGTTGTTAAAGAAACGTATAAAAAGTGGGGATATACAGAGCAAGCATTTATATATTATAAATTTGATGCCAATGATAAAAGGTTTAAAGATCAGCGCACAGTTTATAACAAATGCCGTTTTGGCTTAAAAGATGGCAAGTGGTATATGGATAATTTACTGAAAAATTAATTTTAGTGTGTTTTAATTAAAATTAGAATATAAAATAAGCAATTTATAAATAAGGATATACGTTAAGGTGCAAAAAAATATTAAACTAGTCGCTATTTTTTTCTTCTTGTTGATAAGCAGTCAAACGATAGCTAATAGCAATAACTTAACAGTAAAATACGAAGTGATTAAGGGCGGCGAGCATTTTGCTGATATTACAATCAAGGTTAACGACACCTACTTACGCACCGATTACCAGCTAAAAGATGAAAAGCTTACTGAGATGACTGTAAAGTGGAAAGGTCAATATGTTATTGAGCATAAAACCCAGCGAGCTTACTTACTTGACTACAATGTTACTAACCAAAGAGCAGAAGATGCACGCAAAGAAATGGCTGCACAAATCACTAATATATCGGCAGAACAGATATTTGAAATGAGTATTGATCCTATCAATGATGAAAGTGAATTTATACGTTATGAAAAAGTAGGAAACAATAAATTAGTTGGAAAGTTTGAAGGTGATGTTGATCATGAAATTCAGTACCTTGAGCTGCCTAATAAGTATATGAGTCAAAAACAATATGACTGGTTACTTTCAAGAGCCAAAGAAGATCGCAAATTTGGCCAAGCCTTTGTTGCTATTCTAGAGCAGCCACTTTCTGAAGTTATTCGCAGAGTGAGTTATCAACATGCTGTTCTTCCTGTCCAAATAAAAACATATGACTATGATATAAACCTAAAGTCTGTTGATTCTAAATTTATTGATGAGAGTGAACTGCAAATCAAAGCAGGGATTATTCAGGCAGATATGACTCATTCTGCAATCCAATTTTTAGAAAGCTTATCACAGCGCTTCAAATAATAAATTGCCTATGGTAGTGCGGCTGTAGTGATCTCGGTTCACTTATCGGTTTTTGTGAACCACAATTTTTAGAGACTGTAAAATTCAGAGTCAAATCGAAACAAGCTACATGTCGGATCATAAAAACGTTTATTTAGGAACGTGGGATTTTGATGTTGGTATGGTATTAAGTAATTTACTCTTTATTCTCTTAAATAGTACAAATTTTAAAAATTTTAAAAAATTCATATTCTACTTGCTCTATACTATAACCTGTATTTGAAAAGCTATATGGCAATATTAATGCACTTCCAATCTTCAATTAGTCATCTTTTTCGCAGCAATAAAATATCTTTATTAGCGCTGCTCGTCTTTAGCATTATCGCGATCTCTGCTTTATATATATTCGAGCTTAAAGTTAGACAAGATGTTTACCGCACAGCTCAAACTAACCTCAATCAAGAATTGAGTACAAAAAGCTTATCTTTAAAAAGACAGTTAAAAAGTAGTGTTACGTCTATTCGTTTTTTAAATGCCACACCGCCCATTTCAGGTATTAGTAGAGCAACAGATAATAATTTTATAGATCCGCTTCTAAATACACCCATTGAAGTATGGCAGACACGTCTGGCTGGGATTTTCAGTGGTTTTATGAATACAGACGAGTATTTATTACAGGCAAGGTACATAACTTTAGCCAATGATGGCCAAGAGGTTGTAAGAGTAGACAGAGATTTAGATGGTGTTATAAGACGTATAGAAGGTGAGCAATTACAGCATAAGGGCCAGCGAGATTATATGCTTAAAGCCAGTATGTTAGATCAAAACTCTGTTTATATATCACCCATTGACTACAACCGAGAAAACGGAGAGATCCAAGTTCCCTATGTAAGTACTTATAGGGTAGCTAAACCTGTGTTTAATAAGGAAGGGTTTGTTTTTGCAGTACTTGTTACAAATTACTTTGCAGAAGAACTCTTTGATAGTTTGATTTTTAGTCTTCCTGATGGGGTAGATATCTATCTTTTAAACAATCAAAATCAGTTTTTATCGCACCCGCAGTCAGATCTGACATTTGGGTTTGAATTTGGTCAAGATATAACATGGTCAACTGTTTTCAATGAAAGCCAAGATATCAGTATGCAAGATACTTTGGCTATGAGTGGTTTACCAAATCAGTATTACCTCAAGCAACGCATTGCATTTGATAGTAACGATATTAGCATGTTGCCTTTAGAGCTTGTAGTGTCAATTGACACTTCGGTATTACTAAAAGAAATTGCAAATAGGCGTGAGAGTTTCATTTTAGTGGTTTTTTCACTGTTTTCAGTATTATTGTTTATGGTCTTGTTTTATCAACGTTACATTAACCGTAAGTTAGAAATTCACTCATTGAAAGAACAGAATAATAAAATCATTGAGAACTCACTAGATTCAATCGTCACTGTAGAAGAAAATGGTGTGATCAGTAATGCAAATAAAACAGCGTTGCAAAGCTTTGATTTACTATTAAATGAAACGAATTTTACGCAGTTATTTGAATTAAAAAATAAAGATAAGCACAGTTTAAGTGAAACTATCAACGAAGGAGCAAAACCACCATTTGAAGCTGTATATATAGATACTGATAACATCCGGCACTTTTATTCTGTTACTTTAACCTGTGTTTTTGATGTGTTCACTCAGCGAAATCAAATAGCGGCGATTTTGAGAAATATTAATTCTTTGAAGCAAACTCAGAGCGAGCTTGAATTATTAAACGAGACACTAGAGTTAAAAGTATCACAGCGTACAGTGGAGCTTGAAAGTGCGATAGAAGAAGCGCTTGCAGCCAGCCAAGCTAAAAGTGATTTTGTGGCGAATATTTCCCATGAGATCCGCACGCCAATGAATGGTGTGTTGGGGATGCTAGAAATGCTTAAAGAAGACCCATTAAGTGACGTGCAGCTACAGTATTTAAGCTTTGCAAATAGTAGTGCTAATTCATTAATGACACTTATAAACGACATTCTTGATTTTTCTAAGATTGAAGCGGGTAAGCTTGATATTGATAATCATAGCTTTGATGTGATTACTGTTTGCAGTGATATGATCACTTCAATGGCGATACAGGGCCAGAGAAAAGGGCTCGAAGTGTTATTAAATACCGATAAAGTCATGGATCGAATGCTTGTTGGGGATAGCCATCGTTTAAAACAAATTTTGATCAATTTATTAAATAATGCTTTTAAATTTACCCACCAAGGCGAAGTAAGTTTAACACTTGATTGTAAATACCTAACTGAAGATAAACTACGTATGAGTTTTTCTATTCAGGATACTGGCATAGGTATTGCGCAAGAAAATATAGATAAATTATTTGATGTATTTACTCAAGAAGATACAAGTACTACTCGACACTTTGGTGGTACAGGGCTTGGTTTATCGATTTGTAAAAAACTAGCGCAACTAATGGGCGGAGATATAAGTGTAACCAGTAAAAAAGGCAAAGGCAGCTGCTTTACTGCCTATGTAGATCTTCATGTTGCACCCGAGAAAAAATTAAATACCCCTATTGAATTAGCCGCAGATATTCAAGTAGGCGTGCTAATTGCGAAAGAGAGTGTGTTTCAAAATATTACCAATTTACTTGTCAAAAACTGTAAAGTTGATTTAAATAACATACAACGTTTTGATTATCTAGAAGAGTACGATACGTTCAATGTCGACCTCATGGTGATTGATAACGAGCACCCACTGCTCGATAAATTAATCGCTTTATGCGAACAGCAAAATAAAAAGTATATGTTAATTTTGCGTGATTTATTATTAAGTAAGGCTGATAAAGCGAGCTTTCCTGAAAACTGCCACATGCTTAATAAGCCGCTAACACAAGATCAGTTTAGCTATAAGCTGGCAAGTATATTTGGTGCAAGTAATAGCTTTTTACTTCCTTCCCAGAAAGCTGATTCTGAAGGCGAGGTTCATGTTGATCTCTCTCGATACAAAGTCTTGCTGGTGGATGATAATATGATCAATATCGAAGTTGCTAAAGCCATTTTAAAACGAACCCAGGTCAGTATTACGTGTGCAAGCGATGGTGTGGAAGCACTCGAAGCATTACAAGCGCACCAACAACAGCCATTTGATGTTATTTTAATGGATTGTCAAATGCCTAATCTTAATGGTTATGATACGACAAGTGAGATCCGAAATAATAAAGCCGGCATTGTCTATCGCCATATCCCGATTATTGCTATGACAGCCAGTGCAATGGCAGGGGATAGGGAACGGTGTATTTCAGCGGGTATGAATGATTACATTACTAAGCCTATTAAACCAAAAACCTTGAAAAACAAGTTAGCGATGTGGCTGCTTAATTAAGCAGCCGATTTTTGCTCCTTATTTTTAACTCGGCTGTGTGA
Organism: Pseudoalteromonas sp. Ld20; assembly: GCF_045064175.1. NCBI lineage: Bacteria > Pseudomonadati > Pseudomonadota > Gammaproteobacteria > Alteromonadales > Pseudoalteromonadaceae > Pseudoalteromonas > Pseudoalteromonas sp. Ld20. Next base: position 34,386 of record NZ_JBISHB010000039.1, on the reverse strand, counting down.
TGATTCATCTGCTGAGTTAAGCACTTTTTTGGTATCACTCCAATGTAGCAGTTCAATCCTTCCACATGCTTGCTCTACCAGTGCTGTGCAGCTTTCTATCCAATCGCCATCGTTGCAATACACAATCCCATCAACTACTTTAATTTCAGGGTGATGGATATGACCACAAATAATTCCATCAACACCTTGTTTTTTCGCTTCATGAATAGCTGCATTTTCAAAAGCTTCTATTGCTTCTCGTGCTTTATGAACGCGGGCTTTTATCCACGCTGCAAGTGACCAGTAGTTCTGACCAAACAGCCGGCGAATACGGTTCGTCCAGCGATTTAAAAAAAGTAAAAAATCATAACCCGCATCACCTGCAATACTTATTAGCTTGTTGTAGCGAGTGGCAGAGTCAAAATCATCACCATGGACAAGCAAAAAGCGCTTATTAGCTTTTGTGGTATGAATATATTGCTGGTGTACTTCAATACCGAATAAGCTGTTGTTTATATATTGCCTGAATGTTTCATCATGATTGCCGGGAATATAGATAACACGCGTGCCTTGAGATGCTTTTTCTTGAATGCATGTTAAAACTTGGTAATGGCTTGAGTGCCAATAAAAGTTGCGCTTCATAGACCAAAGATCAATTATGTCGCCTACTAAATAGAGGGTATCGCATTCAATGCTGTTTAAAAAATCGAGTAGGTAATCAGCTCTGCAATCTTTATAGCCCAGGTGTACATCTGAGATCCATACTGCGGGAAAGTATTGTTTATCACTTGTGTTGTTATTAGTCATAGTCGTTATTGATAGTGTAATAATAACTACGTTAGGTAAATTTGATGACGTTAACGCGACAGTTTAACGAAACATCTATGACACTTAGTATCGAGCTCAGAATAACAGAGCATATGCTTGCAATGAAAAAAGCAGTGTGATGATAAAAAGCAGGGAACAAAAAAGCCGCATAAAGCGGCTTTTATATTCAACTAGATTGACGTTAAATTAAACGTTCATCGCAGTTTTAATTGCTTCTACAGCGGTATCAATATCAATCATTAGCTTTTCGCCAGTACGGCGATTTTTAAGTTCTACTTTGTTTTCATCAAGGTTACGTTCGCCAATAACCAATGTGAAAGGCACACCCAATAATTCCATATCGTTGAACATCACACCAGGGCGTTCTTTACGATCATCAAATAACACCTCTAACCCTGCTGCTTTTAACCCTTCATAAAGATTATTAGCAATATCAGGAATACGATGAGATTTGTGCATATTCATTGGCACAATAGCAATGTCAAATGGCGCAATAGGCTGAGGCCAAATAATACCGTATTGGTCATTATTTTGCTCAATAGCAGCAGCGACGATACGAGACACGCCAATACCGTAACAACCCATGGTCATTATTTGGTTTTTACCTGTTTCGCTTAATACACCGGCTTTCATTGCTTCTGAGTACTTAGTCCCAAGTTGGAAGATATGACCAACTTCAATGCCGCGCTTGATTTGTAAGTTACCTTGACCACAAGGGCTGGCGTCACCTTCAACAATGTTACGTAAGTCAGCAACTAGGTAATCTGTTACATCGCGATCCCAGTTTATGCCACTGTAATGCTCGTCGTCTTTATTAGCGCCTGCAACAAAGTCAGCCATCACATTGGCTGTGCGGTCAATAATAATTGGCATAGATAAACCTACAGGTCCTAAAGAACCAGGTTTTGCACCTACAGCGGCAATAATATCAGCTTCTTTTGCCATCTCGAGAGGCGCATCGACTAATGGGTGTTTCTCTGCTTTAAGTTCATTAAGATCATGATCACCTCGCACAACTAAAGCAACCAAGCCTCGTTGGCCTTCTTCATTTGGTGCGCCATATACAATCAGCGTTTTAACACCACGATGTGGTTTTACACCGTAATGCTTTTTAAGCTCATCAATAGTTTTTGCATCTGGCGTAGGGAATGCTTTTAATTCTTTGCTCGGTGCAGGGCGAGCTTCACTTGGTGCGAGTGCTTCTGCTTTTTCAATGTTCGCAGCGTAGTCACTGGCATCACTAAATGCAATCGCATCTTCACCAGACTCAGCCAATACATGAAACTCATGCGATACACTACCACCAATCGACCCTGTGTCAGCAATAACTGGGCGGTAATCTAGGTTTAAGCGTTCAAAAATATTACAGTATGCTTTGTGCATCGCTTGGTAAGTTGCATCTAAACATTCATCACTTAAGTGGAACGAGTATGCGTCTTTCATGGTGAATTCACGTGCGCGCATTACACCAAAGCGAGGGCGACGTTCATCACGTACTTTTGTTTGTACTTGATACAAAGTGATAGGTAGTTGCTTGTAAGAGTTGATCTCTTTACGAACAAAATCAGTGATCACTTCTTCGTGAGTTGGGCCTAATGCAAACGTTCGATTATGGCGATCTGTAAAGCGGACTAACTCTGGGCCAAACTGATCCCAACGACCCGACTCTTCCCATAAATCAGCAGGCTGAATCACAGGCATTAGCATTTCGATAGCGCCTGCTTTATCCATTTCTTCGCGCACGATGTTTTCTACTTTACGTAACACGCGTAAACCAGAGGGTAACCAAGTATATAGGCCCGACGCGACGCGACGGATCATACCCGCTCTTAACATTAATTGATGCGATACAATTTCAGCATCTGAAGGCGTTTCTTTAAGTGTTGCGAGAATATATTGACTGGTACGCATGTTTATTCCGATAGTTATAAAATTATTATTTCAATAAGGCACTCAGTTTAGCAGTGGTTGCTTTTACACTAAAGCGCTAAGTGTGTTTTTCTAGTTTTTTTCTATGCTAGTGACGTAGTTATGTTCGCCGTTAACCTGCCAACGGATATTAAAATCATACAAGGTCATCCCATAACTTTGTTCACCCTCTTTTTGTTTTTTGTAAGCAGGGCGAGGGTCTTGCTTAAGGACATTATTGATAAAGTCGTGTAAATCAGGGTAGTCGGTCTGCTGTTTGATAAACTCGAGTACTGATGAGCTAAATTCAACGGTCATTTGCGTTTCTGGGCGAGTATCAGCAAAGCCTGCGGTTGCATCGACCATAGCATCAGAATAGGGTAAATAAGGTTTTATATCTAAAATTGGTGTGCCATCAAGTAAATCAATGCCCGCTAACAATAAGCATAATTGACCATTTTTATATTCAATGCCTTCGAGCTTTACTGCGCTCATACCAATGGCATTGGGTCTAAAGGTCGCACGTGTTGCAAACACACCTTTACGCTCATTGCCTCCTAAGCGTGGCGGTCTAACCATCGCAGAGTAACCTTTATCAGCGGTTTCATGAAAACGAAAGAGTAACCAAATATGGCTAAACTCATCTAAGCCACGAACAAATTCTTCACGGTTAAAATCAGCAGCAAACACAAGCTTTGCTTTGGCTTGTGGCACTAAACGAGGTTGGCGAGGAATAGCAAACTTCTGTTTATAGGGAGATTGTATATGGCCAATGGCCGTTAGTTGAAAATCGTTCATGAAACTCAATGACTGTTGAAGATACGCCATTCTACCTGTTCATACTAAAAAAGGCAGCCTGAAGCTGCCTTAAACAAGGGGAGTTTATAAAAAATGTTAGAACATGTATTGCACTGAAAAAGATGCGACATCCATATCAGTATCAATATCGTCTTCTAATTTATAGCGTTCATACTCTAAGCGAACTTGCACGTTGCTTGTAAATGCGTACTCTAAACCCGCACCGTAAAATACATCACCTCCACTTTGCTCAGCAGAAATTTCGCCAAGGGCAGGGATATCGCTGGTTACTTCTGCGTCCCACTCTAACCAACCGCCTTTAGCATAAACTGAAAAGCTCTCAGTAATTGGCGCTGCTAAGCGTCCGGCGAGAGATATACCATCTACTTCGGCATAGCTGTCTATGTCACTTACTTCATCAAAATTTTGATAAGCAAGTTCGAGACTTAAATATTTATTAAATTGGGTACCAATGTAGCCTTTGAGCATCTGTGAGTCATCGTCAAAATCAATGTCGTTTTCTGAATCTTCAAATTGAAAAGAATATTGACCGTAGCCGATACCAGTATAAATACGTGGTGAGTCCATCTCGTTAACATCAGCCTGCGCTGCAGAGTTAAAGCCAAGAGTTGCTAAAGCAAGTGCTGAAAGAGAAAGTGTTTTAATCATTAAATAGCTCCTTTATAAAATAAAAATAAATAACCCGTGGTTACTTGTCTCTTTTATAATTGCATTGATTATGCCAGCTTGAAGTTGGCTAAATTAAAAGCTAAAAATGGTGTTTTTGTCTAATCTATCAGCAGGTTGGTGTGTTTTTATTCATGCGTTCAGTTTCGCCATGGAAAGCTTTTCATGGCGATATGTAAACTTTACTTAGTGATTATTCTGGCTCACATTTGTGTAGTAAGGTCTCAGTTTCAATGGCGATTTCTTTCATTTTTATTGCGTAGTTTTCAAGTTGTTTCTCTTCGCTACTCACTGCCACGTATTCTGGCACATTAACAGGGTAGCCAGTTTCATCCATGGCTACGAAACTAATAACACAGTGATTTGTTTCAACCATATTTTGTGTTTTGGGATCACCACATCTCACTTGTATAAAGATTTGCATGCTTGTTTTACCCGTATGAGCGATTTTAGCTTCTACCTCAACTATTTGACCAACAAGAATAGGGCGGCGAAATTTAACACCAGCCACTGACACCGTAACGCAGTAGTGACCACTCCAACCAGCGGCACATGCATACCCAGCTTGGTCAATCCATTTCATGACAACACCACCGTGGACTTTTCCTCCAAAGTTAACATCGGTGGGCTCAGCTAAAAAACGAAACACTACATTTGACGACGGCATACATATTACTCTTTACTATTAGACGGTTATTATTGAGCATAGCGCAAAAAAGGGGCCGAAGCCCCCTGCAATTTAGGATTAGTTCAAAATTTAAAATAATTTACATATTGGGGTAGTTTGGCCCACCAGCACCTTCAGGGGTTACCCATGTAATATTTTGGCTTGGATCTTTAATATCGCAGGTTTTACAATGCACACAATTTTGTGAATTGATCACAAACTCATCTTTACCGTCAACCTGTTGCACTTCATAAACCCCCGCAGGACAATAGCGCTGTGCTGGTTCGTCAAATTTTACAAGGTTTACGTCAATAGGGATGGCGCTGTTTTTTAGTTGTAAATGACACGGCTGAGATTCTTCATGGTTAGTGTTTGATAAAAACACAGATGACAACTTATCAAAGCTAAGTACAGCATCAGGTTTTGGGTAGTCAATTTTATCTGCTTGGTTTTTATCAACTAATGTGCAGTGATCTGGTGTGTTATCTTTAAAAGTAAACGGTAAGCCGCCACCAAACATATTTTGATCAAGGGTGTTATAAGCTCCTCCTATAAACTTACCGAGTTTATGCATTGCAGGACCAAAGTTGCGAGATTGGTGCAACTCTTTATAGGCCCAGCTTTGCTCAAAGGCTTGTGCATACTCAGTAAGATCAGAGTGCGCCTGTGCGTTACACAAGGCTTTAAAAATAACCTCAGCTGCAATCATGCCTGATTTCATTGCAGTATGATTACCTTTGATTTTTGCAAAGTTTAAGGTGCCAGCATCACAGCCAACAAGTAAACCACCAGGGAAATGCATTTTAGGTAAAGAATGCAGGCCACCTTTTGCAATTGCGCGAGCACCATAAGAAATTCGCTCACCACCTTGGAGAATATCTTTAAAAACAGGATGATGTTTCATACGTTGAAATTCATCAAACGGACTTAAATGTGGATTTGAATAATTTAAATCAACAATCAGCCCCACTACAACTTGGTTGTTTTCACTGTGGTACATAAACGCACCGCCATTTGTATCCCCAGCGAGCGGCCAACCAGTTCCGTGAACAACGTTACCTTGCTTGTGTTTGGCAGGATCTATTTGCCAAATTTCTTTAAAGCCCAAACCATAATGTTGTGGTGATGCATCGGCATCAAGGGCAAATTGATTGATTAATTGTTTGCCTAAATGGCCACGGCAGCCCTCGGCAAATACAGTGTACTTTGCACGAAGCTCCATACCCGGCATAAAACCATCTTTTTCGTTGCCGTCTTTATCAAGTCCCATATCGCCAGTAACAATACCTTTTACAGTATCGTCTTCTATTATTAATGAATGAGCGCTAAACCCTGGAAAAACCTCCACTCCTAAGTTCTCAGCTTGTTCAGCGAGCCAACGACACACATTGCCCATAGAGACAATATAGTTACCCGTGTTATGAAAACTTTTTGGGGTCGCAAAATGAGGGATGGCAGTTGCTTTATTGTCATTATTAAACCAATAAATCTCATCATTGGTTACTTTAGTTGTAACGGGAGCGTCAAGGTCTTGCCAATTAGGCAGCAACTCATCTAATGCAGTGGTCTCAAATATTGCACCAGATAAAATATGGGCACCCACTTCTGAGCCTTTTTCAACTACGCAAATCGTACACTCTTGTTGTTTTTCTTGTGCTTGTTGCGCTAATCGGATTGCGGTAGCTAAGCCAGCAGGCCCAGCGCCGACAATAACGACATCAAATTCCATGGTTTCGCGTTCGACCATATTAACCTCTTTTGTGTGACGGACCTGTGCCTTTACGATGGCAATTTCATACTTGCAAATGAAACGTTACAGGTTAGGAATAGTTTAAGGTTATTTTAGGTTGACGTTTACGTCAACAGGAAGTAGTCTGAATTCATAAAATAAATAGGTTGACGTACACGTTACCTTGTAGGTTTAAATTAAAATGGAGTTCCTATGAAAGTTCTCGTACCAATAAAAAGAGTGATTGACTACAACGTGAAAGCACGTGTCAAAGCAGATAATAGCGACGTTGATCTTACTAATGTAAAAATGGCGATGAACCCATTTTGTGAAATAGCAATTGAAGAAGCAATTCGTTTAAAAGAAGCGGGTATAGCAACCGAGGTTGTTGCAGTTACAATTGGTGCTAAAGCATCGCAAGAGCAATTACGTACAGCGCTTGCTTTAGGAGCTGATAAAGCGATTCATATTGAAACGGATGAAAAATTAGAATCTCTGCATGTGGCTAAATTATTAGCTAAAATTGTTGAGCAAGAAGCACCAGAGCTGGTTATTTTAGGTAAACAGTCTATTGATTCAGATAACAATCAAACAGGACAAATGCTTGCTGCGTTAACAGGGCGCGGGCAGGGTACTTTTGCATCTAAAGTAGATGTAGCCAATGGCACAGTAAATGTAACCCGTGAGGTCGATGGTGGTTTGCAAACTGTCGCACTTAAATTACCCGCTGTAGTGACGACTGATTTACGCCTTAATGAACCTCGTTATGCTTCATTACCGAATATTATGAAAGCAAAACGTAAGCCGCTAGATGTCATTGCAGCTGATAGCTTAGGTGTAGATTTAACACCGCGTATTAGCGTTGTTGAAGTACATGAACCAGCAAAGCGAAGTGGTGGCATCATTGTTGACGACGTTGCTCAGTTAGTTGATTTATTAAAAACACAAGCGAAGGTGATTTAAATGAAAACATTAGTTATTGCGGATCATGACAATGGTGTTTTAAAGCCTGAAACGTCAAAAACGATTAATGCGGCCTTAAAGCTTGGTTTTGCTGTTGATGTACTCATCGCGGGTGAAAATTTAGCACCAATGAGTGAAGAGGTTGCCAGTATTGCGGGTGTAAACGGCGTATTAGTTGCTGATAACAGTGAATATGCTCATCAATTAGCAGAAAATATCGCTGATTTAGTGCTATCACTTGCACCGGAGTATTCACACCTTGTAGCGAGTGCAACAACAACGGGTAAAAACTTTATGCCACGTGTTGCTGCCTTATTAGATGTAGCGCAAATTTCAGAAATCATTGACGTAGTTGATGGCGACACATTTAAACGCCCAATTTATGCAGGTAATGCAATTGCGACAGTTAAATCATTAGATAGTAAAAAAGTGATTACGGTTCGTGCGAGCAGCTTTGATTTACAAGGCGAGCAAACAGCTGCCGATATTACGGCTATTGACGCGGTATTTAGCAGTCAATTGAGCTCTTTTGTTAGTGTTGAACAAACCGAATCTGAACGTCCAGAGTTAACGGCTGCCCAAGTGGTTATATCAGGTGGGCGTGGCATGCAAAACGGTGAGAACTTCTCATTACTACATGGTATTGCTGATAAGCTTGGTGCTGCTATTGGCGCATCGCGTGCTGCGGTTGACGCGGGCTTTGTACCCAATGATATGCAAGTAGGTCAAACGGGTAAAATTGTTGCGCCTAACTTATATATTGCAGTGGGTATCAGCGGCGCAATTCAGCACTTAGCAGGCATGAAAGATTCAAAAGTGATTGTTGCAATCAATAAAGATCCAGATGCACCGATTTTCCAAGTGGCAGATTACGGCCTAGTTGCTGATTTATTTGATGTGCTACCAGAGCTAGAAAGCGCGCTATAATAACTCTGATTGTTAAAAGCTGTTGTGACTATTTTCATGCTCGCACAGCTTTTTTATTTTGCTTACCTGAATTCACCTCAAAACACATTTTAAAATATCTTTTCATTGCTTTTCAGCTCAAAAACCATACATCACACTTCATTTTTTTATTGATTAATTTTACTTATCCTAACGCTAAAAATAACTCGTTGGTCAGAAAGTTAAAAAACCTTTATAAATCACTCGTAGCTTAGGCTAAAGCACCCATCCTGTTAAGTTAGCGTGTTATTTATAACCCTCACTTAGCAGTATGGGTGTTTCTATTTAAGCGTATACCTAAACCAACCCTGTGCAACGCTTTGTCTGCCTCTAGAGGTGGCTTGGGTATATACGCATTTACTTTATTTTGACTTATTTTTAGGAAAAGTCGTGTTTAAAACCTTAATCGTGGTTGATAACAACGAGCAAACCCTTGCTCACTCATTTGAAAACGTAATTACCTTCAATACCTATTTACGTGACTACCCAAAGCTTAATGAGCCAAAAACACGCATTATTAACTTGTGTGACTCGAGCCAATACTTGAGCAAAGGCTATTATTGTTCATTACTTGCAGAGGCCCGTAAACATCAAGTATTACCGAGTGTGAAAACCATCAATGCCTTACGAAGTGGCCAAGCTTTAATGCTTAATTTAGGCCAAATTGACGGTACGTTCTATTTTGGTAATGCTGTAAATGAACTGCAAAGTAAAGCGGCAAAAGCGGTATTTAAACAATACCCAGCACCGATCTTATTTGTTGATCACGCAGGGTTATTACAACAAGGTTCTTTAGCGTCACTTAATAGTGAGCAGCACCAAGAGTTTGTCGCCAAGCTAAACGAATTTACACAAACGCAGTGGCGTATTAGTGATATGCAGAAACGCCACCGTTGGGATATGGCAATTTTGGTTGATCACAACGAAAAAGTGCCGCCAAGTGATAAAGACGCCATTGCGCGCTTTATAAAAGCAGCCGCTAAGCATGGTATTCATGCTCAAGCGCTAAGCTTTGAAGAGATTGATAACATTGCACAGTTTGATGCGCTATTTATTCGTCAAACGACCGCGATTGATCACCCAACTTACCGTCTTGCAAGTAAAGCGCAAAGTTTAGGGCTCGTAGTGATTGATGATGCAGATTCGATTTTGCGTTGTTGTAATAAGGTATATTTACATGATGCGTTTAACTATCAAAAAGTACCAAGTTTAAAAACCATGGTAGTGGCTGATCAAACAGACGAAACAATTACACAATTAGAAGCGACATTTACTTACCCGTTAGTACTGAAAATGCCAGAAGGGTCATTTTCGAAAGGTGTTTATAAAGTTGCTGATCAAACTGAGCTGAAAGTTAAGCTAACGGAACTTTTTGAATTTAGCGCATTAGTGCTTGCACAAGAGTATATGTACACAGAATACGATTGGCGAGTGGGCGTATTAAATGGACGCGCTATTTATGCCTGTCGCTATTTAATGGCGCGTAATCATTGGCAAATTTATAACCATGATGCAAAACGGTTTTTCTCGGGTGGGTTTGAAACACTGCCAACTTTTGAGTTACCAAAAGCAGTATTAGACGCCGCTTTAAAAGCGTGTAAAACGGTTGGTAAAGGCTTATATGGTGTAGATGTAAAAGAGCATCAAGGCCGTGCTTATGTGCTTGAAGTAAACGACAATCCAAGTATTGATCATAAAGTAGAAGATGCCTATTTAGGGGATGAACTTTATATGATCATCATGGATGAATTTAAACAGAGACTTGAAGCAAGAGGCCGCGGTTAATGACTCAATATGATGTGGCAGTTCGTGCTGCCACTGACTTAGATTTAAACGCGTTACTTGAAATAGAACAACAAAGCTTTAACCAAGATAGGTTAAGTGCACGGAGTTTAAAGCGTTGGATATCGGCTAAACACGGCATCTTACTCGTTGCACAGTGTCAGCAGCAATTACTCGGTTATGGTTTAGTGTGGTGTCATAAGGGAACGCGGCTGGCGCGGTTATATTCGCTTGCAGTTACGCCACACGCACAAGGTAAAGGCATTGCAAAGCAATTATTAAAGGCACTTGAGCAGGCAACAGCACAGCGTGGACGACTGTATATGCGCTTAGAAGTTGCAGTAAATAATACCCAAGCAATTGGCCTTTATGAAAAGCTAGGTTATCGAGTATTTGGCCAATACAGTGATTATTACGATGATCATAGTGATGCGCTACGGATGCAAAAAAACATTCGTCAAACTGACGAATTACAGTTTGCACGTTTAACGCCTTGGTATCAGCAAACGACAGAGTTTACATGTGGGCCATCCGCCTTGTTAATGGCTATGGGCAGTGTGAATCAAAAGCAAGTGCTTGATCAAGGCGCTGAGTTAGCTATTTGGCGAGAAGCAACCACTATATTTATGACCTCAGGACATGGTGGGTGTCATCCGTTAGGCTTAGCTTTAGCTGCCGATAAACGCGGTTACGATGTGGAAATAATGCTTAACACTGAGGATGCCTTATTTGTTGATGGTGTACGCAGTGAGACTAAAAAAACAGTGCTACGTGCTGTCCATCAGCAGTTTGTTGAGCAAATTTCGCAGCATGAGTTAAGTATTAACTACAGTGATGTAGATTTAAGTCATATAGAGCAGTGGGTAGAACGTGGTTTCAGTGTCTTAGTGTTGATCAGTACTTATCGTTTTGATGGTAAAAAATCACCGCATTGGGTGTGTATCACTCATCTTGATGATCACTGCTTATATGTTCATGATCCATTTTGTGAAAACGATAAACAACGCGCACTAGATTGCCAGCATGTGCCAGTATCGCGTGCTGATTTTTCGAGTATGGCCGCCTTTGGAACAAGTCGATTACGTACTGCTGTTGCAGTTAATTTATCAGCCCGAATTAAGGGTAAATAATTTATAAGGAAAGCGAGTGACATTATACGAGCTTGTTGATGTGGCGCCTTATTCATGGTCTGCTATTGGGACAGCCGCATTTTGCGGCGCAATTATTGGTGCCGAGCGTCAACTAAGAGGAAAACCAGTGGGCATTCGTACCTCTGCGTTAATTACCTTGGGTACTTACTTGTTTTTAGCGACTGCGTTTAATTTACAGGGCGATGTAATAGATCATTCACGGGTGGTTGGGCAAATAATTACTGGCATTGGGTTTTTAGGTGCTGGCGTTATGCTAGCAAAAGACGGGGCTGTTGTTGGCGTAACATCAGCAGCGACTATCTGGGTTCTGGCCTCAATAGGCGTGATGATAGCAACGCACAGTCTGGCACCTGCGATTAAGCTCTCAGTCCTGGTGGTGGGCATTTTATATGGTGTTGATGTGCTTGAAGCGCAATTTAAAAGCTTGAGTAAAGGCGTACACCGACATGTTAAAATTTATTCCAAGCGCTATTACAGGCGTAATAAAGAGGAAGAAAAAAGCCACGATTAAGTGGCTTATAAGTAATTAAAAGCGCTATTCGTTAAGTTCAAAAGCCTTACCATATTCAATGCTTTTTAAAATTGTTGTAGCAATTAATAGGGGGTCATCAATCATTGGTACATGGCCAATGTCTTTTAAAATCAGAGAGCGAGCGTCGGGGAGGCGCTCTTTAGCTATCACAGCGTTTATATTCGGTGGAAATAAGAGATCACATTCAGGCCATACCAAAGTACAAGGACAAGGCAGTGGCTTGGTAAAATTAAGCGACTGTTTTGTATTAAAAAGTGAGCTTTTAACTTCGCAGTACAGCATATCTTCTACCATGGCAGTAAATTCACATCCACTGAGCTTGTTTCCATATTTTGCAACGTATTTTAATGCCAACATTCTTATTAAAGATGACTTCGCTAGTAAAGGTAACAGTGGTTGTGTGATTTTAGCAATAAATGCCAGGCGCTTTAATTTTTTAAGCGCAAGATGTTGTCCATGTTGTGGCGTGTTCCAAAAACCTGCTGGAGATATGGCACACACGCTTGCGGCTCGTCCTCTTTTAGCGAGCTCGATAGCGGCCCACCCACCCATAGAGTTGCCGGTGATATGGGGTTTATCGAGGTTGTACTTATCTAACAATCGCTCAAAGTCATCTATTATGTCGCTAATTTCTATACTGCTAGTGGCTTTATTACCGCCTCGATGGCCAAGTGCAGTGAATGCGAAGACTTCGTTTGAAGGGCTTAATAAAGGCACAACGTGTTTCCATGTATTGCAAGATGATGTCGCGCCATGCAGTAATACGATGGTTTCCCCTGTTCCTTGATGGATCATGACTGTCCTTTATGACGGTAATACATATAATATTATAATGCATTTAATTAATAGATTAGCCAAATAGTTTTCTTCTAACGACTTTTCGATACTCACTTGGTGTTTGCGAGAGTACTTTTTTAAACACGCGGGTTAAATGCCCTTGATCATTATATCCCACCTCAAGAGCCACTTCTTGAATTGATAAGTTAGAGCAAGCAAGCAACTCTTTAGCCGTTTGAACTCGCAATTGCTGCCAATACTCTATTGGACTTTGATTGGTCGCACTTCGAAAACGACGTGTAAAAGTACGGTAACTTAAACCAAATAGTTGTGCAACATCGTTTAAACTTTGCTCAGTGGACACGTTGTTTTTTAACCAAAATTGAATTTGTGCAATTAATTCATCTGGATGTCTATCAACGGCACCCTCTAAATATCTTTGCTCTTCATATGGCTTACGTATTTCATGAGAAAAATTGCGCTCAACATGTTGTGCGGCTGCTTGCCCATAATACTGGCTTATAACATGTACGATTACATCCGCGAGTGCATTTAAGCTCGCAACACAATATAAACGCTCCGACTGAGTGATAAAAAAATCAGGTTTAAGCAACACTAATGGATAATCTCGCTTAAATTGTTCAGCATAATGCCAATGTGTTGTTGCAGGGTGACCATTTAATAGTTCAGCTTCGGCGATAAGACAATTGCCCGTGCCCACTCCAATAATCGAACTGCCATTTTGCCAACTCGCCCCAAGCCATTTAACTAGCTGGTTATTTGCTCGGACTACAGGGCGGGGGTTTCGCCAAATTCCTGGCACAATTATTAAGTCACTGTGAGGCGCAGTAAGGTGCGTATCATCTGGTAAAATAGCTAACCCGCTACGATTTTTGATTGGCTGTGTATTCTCAGCAATTAAATTAATGGTTAATGGTCGAAAAGGGATTGATTGAAGATGGCTTTTTGCAAAGGCTTCGCCTGCTCTTAGCATCTCTATTGGTAAGGTTAAACTAGTGATCAATAAATGCTGGTAAACCAAAATACTGATCTGTAATGACGATTGTGTTTTGTTTGTGTCCATTTAATTGCTCCGACCAGTGATCGCTGGCCTGTTAGGCTGGTTATTTGGCTATTTAAGCACAATCTGGAATGTTAAATCCATCTAAACTGTATACATACCCGATAACACGTTTTCTCAAGGCAAATTATGACAGCATTATCCGTTATTGTCGGCATGGGCGGAATTAACGCCGCAGGCCGTACTTCATTTCATCAAGGCTATCGTCGTATCGTGTTAGACAGCTTGAGTGCAAATGCTCGCCAAGAAACATTTTTAGGCTTAGCAACTTTAATGAATCTTGTTTCAATGCAAGAAGGTGAATTAAAAGATGAGTCTGGTAAGGTTGTTAGCCAAAATGATATTGAGTCGTTATTTGGCGAGCAAGTGATTGCAGGCACCTTGATCCGAAAGATTGAAAAGAATCACTTTGATGTTGATGCCACACCGTGGCAGCAAAAAATGACCTTCACAGCCAGTGATGAACAAAACATTGTATTTGAAACGCGCCGTCGCGATTTACCGCAGCCTATACCTGCTAGCTGGCTTATTGAAGATTTAGAAGATAAAAAAGTAAAAATAACGATCAGTGCAGAAGTTGCGATTAAACATGACAGCACCCGTGATAATCCAATAAAAGCAGCGGGTCAGTTACCTACCGGTTTTGATCCATCTACTATGTACAATAGTCGTTACCAACCGCGCGGGCTGCAAGCGACAATTTTTGCTGCAACCGATGCAATTAAGTCAACGGGTTTAGATTGGCAATCTATTATGAACAGTGTTGAACCCGATCAAATCGGCACATATTCAGCGTCAATTGCTGGGCAAGTTAATGATGAAGGTTTTGGTGGTTTAATTCGTTCTCGCCAGCAGGGCGAGAGAGTAAGCACTAAGCAGCTTGCACTTGGTTTAAATACTATGTCTACGGACTTTATTAATGCTTATGTAACTGGAAATGTAGGCACTACATTTACTACATCAGGTGCATGCGCTACATTTTTGTACAATTTACGTGCGGCAGTAAATGATATTCAAGCGGGGCGTACTCGTGTTGCAGTCGTTGCCAGCGTTGAGTGTGCAATTACACCTGAGATGATCGAAGGCTTTGGTAATATGGGGGCGCTCGCTAACGAAGAGGGCTTAAAACGTTTAGATGGAACTGATACGGTGGATCATCGTCGTACAAGTCGGCCTTTTGGCGAAAACTGTGGTTTTACAATTGGTGAAGGCGCGCAAGTTGTTATTTTGATGGATGATGCACTTGCATTAGAGCTTGGCGCTCAGATCATGGGATCTGTTGCCGATGTATTTGTTAATGCGGATGGTGTTAAAAAATCAATTACAGCCCCAGGTCCAGGTAATTATATTACGATGGCTAAATCGGTTGCATTGGCTGCTAATATTTTAGGTATTGACGCTGTTCAACAGCGAAGCTTTATTTTAGCGCATGGCTCAAGTACACCTCAAAACCGCGTAACAGAGTCACTTATTTATCACCGAGTGGCACAAACATTTGCAATAGATAATTGGAAAGTGTCAGCGCCTAAAGCGTTCGTTGGTCATACATTAGCCCCCGCGAGTGGCGATCAGTTAGCAATGGCGCTAGGTGTATTTACACACAATATTATGCCGGGTATTACCACGATAGATAAAGTAGCTGATGACGTCCATAGCCAACACTTAGATATCCGTACAGCGCATTATCAATGTGATGATATGGATATTGCCTTTATTAACTCAAAAGGTTTTGGCGGAAATAATGCAACTGCCACGGTACTTTCACCTAAAGTAACAATAAATATGCTTGCTAAGCGCCATGGCAGTGCAGTTATGAATAAATACGCACAAAGTAATAAAGCAGTTAAAGCAGCTCAAGCTGATTACCAGCAACAAGCTGATTTAGGTCAGTATGCGCTTATTTATCGCTTTGGAGATGGCATGATTGAAGAAAATGACATTGTCATTTCTAATACGCAAATGAATATTCCAGGCTTTGAAAAAGCCATTAAATTTAGTAAGACGAATCCTTATCAAGATATGTTTTAAGCACATAACTCTTGAATGGCAAGGCGCTTTTATAGCGCCTTTTTTATTGTTTAAAATAGGAGCGTGTTAAAAGCTGTAATTGTCATTGGCTGTATTTTTTTGTTGAACTACCGCAGTTTACGCGACCTGCTCTGTATCCTTGTTATAATTTCAAGCACTTAAAAGGCTAAAGTTAGAGAGACCTATGATTGCCAGTTTATTATTATTAAGTGCCAGTATTACATTAGATAGCCATTTGCCACCGTTACTACCATGGCAAGGGCAAAGTTTGGCACTACTGCAACAAAAAGGTCCTTTAACAACCGACTTTGAGCTGAGCGAAGGTTTAGAATCACCAAATTATCAGTTAACGATGGAATTTGTAGATCGTCTTGTCGCAGCTAATCCAACTCAGTTTAAAGTGCAAACCATTGCTCACAGTGCAAGTGGCCGCGCTATCAAAATGATCATAGCAAGTGAAACCGGCGAGTTTTCTGCCTCGCAATTATCGCATACCAATAAACCGACCATCTTTATTCAAGCTGGTATTCATGCGGGTGAAATTGATGGTAAAGACGCAACATTTATGTTATTACGCGATATAGCGACTGGTAAACGTCGTGATATTTTAAGCCAAGTGAATATACTCTTTATTCCGATTTTAAATGTGGATGGCCACGAGCGCAGTAGCCAGTTTAATCGTATTAATCAACGTGGGCCTGTAAAAATGGGCTTTAGAACTAATGCAAACAACCTTAATTTAAATCGAGATTATACAAAACTAGATACCCCGGAAGTAAGAGGGGTTTTGAATATGATTAATCAATTTTCTCCTGACTTATACATTGACGTTCATGTCACTGATGGGGCGGATTACCAGTACGATGTAACCTACGGTTACAATCCTGTTTTTGCAAGTGAGTCCCCGAGCGTTTCAGATGCACTTAACCAATACTTCAAGCCTGTAATTGATACTAAATTACAAGAGTCGGGTCATATACCGGGCCCACTTGTATTTGTAATGGATAAACGCGAGTTTAAAAAAGGGTTAGCAGGATGGGTAGCAACACCACGCTATTCAAATGGGTGGGGAGATTTAAGATCGTTACCGACGATACTTGTTGAAAATCATTCGCTGAAACCTTATAAACAACGCGTACTTGGTACATATGTGTTTTTAGATGGTGCAATATCTGCGTTAGCACAGCATCATCAGCAATTAGCAGCTGCTGTGCAAAAAGAGCACAAATTTGTTCCTAGTCAGCTTATAGTGCAACGCGGGTATGCAAAAAAAGCCAATTCGATTGAATTCAAAGGCATAAAATACGCTCGCAGCAAAAGTACCCTCAGTGGTCAAATGGAAGTTAAATATTTAGGTGAAAAGCAAGCATACACAGATTTACCTATCTATTGGCAAAAAGAAGTTACTAAGACAATTACAGTGCCTGCTGCATTTTATATACCTGCGGCATACCCAAATATAATTGAAAAATTGAAATTGCAGGGTGTTTTAGTTGAAAAAATAACGACAGCTTCACAAGGTGTAGATGACTTAAAGGTTGCAGTAGTCACTGAACATGAATTTGATAAAGCACCATTTGAAGGACGCTTTAGAGTCAATGCGAAGTTTGACATTCAAACAGCTGCTCCCCAAAACTTAACGGGTTGGTTTAAGGTTGTTACAGCGCAACCTCTAGGTGAATTAGTTGCACATTTGCTTCACCCAGCAGCACCAGACTCATTTTTCGCATGGGGGGAGTTTAATACGATTTTTCAACGTACTGAATACATGGAAAATTACGCATTAGCCCCCTATGCACGCCAAATGTTAAAAGACAAACCTGCGTTGGCACTTGAATTCGATAAAAAAATTAGGGAAGATTCAAGTTTTGCAAACAATGCTCAAGCTCGATTGAATTGGTTATATGAAAAAACCCCATTTTATGATCAAGCATATTTGAAATACCCAATCTTAATGGCATTTAATGCTCAACCAGAAGTAAAGAATTAAGTCATGGAAATTATTACGTTACCAGTAACAGCGTTTGCACAAAATTGCCGTATTGTTATTTGCAAAAAAACACGTAAAGCAACGGTTGTAGACCCTGGTGGAGATGCAGATAAAATCATTACTGAGCTTGCTAAATATGATTTAACCCCAGATTGTATTTTGTTAACTCATGGTCATCTTGATCATGTTGGCGCAGCAAAAATACTGTCCGATCATTTTAGTATTGATATTGTAGGGCCGCACAAGGATGAGTTATTTTGGTTTGACGCATTACCAATGCAAGCTCAGATGTTTAGCTTTAAACCGGTAACGCCATTTACGCCAACACATTGGTTATCAGGTGGTGATATATTTTCTGTCGGTGAGCTGCGTTTTGAAATACGCCACTGCCCAGGTCATACTCCTGGACATATAGTGTTTTATGAACCGACGCATGGCGTTGTATTTGTGGGGGATGTTATTTTTAAAGGCTCAGTAGGGCGCACTGACTTTCCTAAAGGGGATGCGCAGCAACTACTCGAGTCGATTAAAAAACATATTTTAACCTTGCCAGAAGAAACACGTATTTTATCTGGGCATGGACCGGACACTAAAGTAGTGACGGAGCGCATATCAAATCCATTTATAAGCGGTAAATTTGGTTAATAACGCATAAAGAATGCATAAAAATACAAGACGGATTAAATAAAGCAATGTATAATTTAACCAATTAGTAATATAAAAAAGAATTATTATGTCTTTAAATCATGTTGATCGCCAAATTTTGGCACTATTACAGCAAGATGCCAGTCTTTCTACAGCTGACATTGCTGATAAAGTAGGTTTGTCTCAATCGCCTTGTTGGCGCCGTATTGCTAAACTTGAGCAAGATGGTTATATCAAAGGAAAAGTTGCCTTACTCGACGAGAAAAAACTTGGCTTTGACATGCTAGTTTACGCTCATGTACGCTTATCAAATCATGGCCGTACAAATTTAGCTGAATTTGAAAGATTAATTTTGAGCTATGATGAAGTAACTGAGTGTTACAGTATGGCAGGTACAATGGACTTTATGTTGCGCATTATTTCAAAAGGAATTGAAGGGTATGAGCAGTTTGTACGTGATAATTTATTAAATCTAGAATTTGTTCAAGAAGTTCACTCTAATGTGACTATGACATGCGTTAAACGCAGCACGTCACTGCCTCTTTAATACCATGTTTAACAGGTTAAATAGATTATCATTACTCTTTTTTAACCTGTTTCTACAATTTATACTACTATACTAAAGCAGCGTAACGATTCAAACTTTAGCTGTATCATCGTTGTTTATTATCTTTAAATTACTTTGCATTAATGCTATTCCCTTTTAAAAAAGGAACAATGTGCAGTGTAAGCCTCTATTAAACCCATAACAGAAACGCGCACCGGATGTTGTTTGGGTATACATTGTTAACCTGTACTTAATTTGTTAGAATTCAGCGCTTTTTTTGATCCCACACACCCAAGAGGAATTCAATGTTTAACTTACTCAGCAAGGCGCCAAGCTCTGCTAAAAACGACATACTGTCAGGTATCACGGTTGCGCTTGCACTCGTCCCTGAAGCTGTTGCGTTTGCTTTTGTTGCAAATGTAGAACCTTTAGTTGGTTTGTACGCAGCATTTATAGTTGGTTTAATAACTGCTATTTTTGGTGGACGTCCGGGAATGATCTCAGGTGCAACCGGTGCACTTGCCGTAGTAATGGTAAGTTTAGTGATGGATCATGGTGTTGAATATCTCTTTGCCACTGTTCTGCTCATGGGGATACTGCAAATATTAGCCGGGGTCTTTAAGCTTGGTAAGTTTATTCGCATGGTACCGCACCCTGTTATGCTCGGCTTTGTGAACGGACTTGCAATTGTAATTTTCCTCGCTCAACTTGGTCAGTTTAAAGTGCCAGATGGTCAAGGTGGTATGCAATGGATGACAGGCTCGCCGATGATGATCATGTTAGGGTTAGTTGCTTTAACAATGGCTATTATTCACTTTCTACCAAAATTAACGACGGCGGTACCGTCTACGCTGGTGGCAATTGTGACGGTAACAGCATTGGTAATGGGCTTAGATTTAGAAGCACGCACTGTACTTGATTTCCTCAAAGATATGACGGGTGATAGCGCAGCAACAATTGCTGGTGGCTTACCTGAGTTTCATATTCCAATGGTTCCATTTACGTTTGAAACCCTTAAAATCATTTTACCTTATGCATTAATTTTAGCTGCAATTGGTTTGATTGAATCATTACTAACGCTTAGCCTAATTGATGAAATTACAGAAACGCGCGGGCACAGTAATAAAGAGTGTATTGGTCAAGGCGCTGCAAATGTAACGTGTGGTTTCTTTGGTGCAATGGGCGGGTGTGCAATGATTGGCCAATCAATGATCAATATTAATTCAGGTGGCCGTTCGCGTTTATCAGGTATTACCGCTGCATTAATGTTGCTAGGTTTCATTATTTTTGCTGCAGGCTTAATTGAGATGGTCCCACTCGCTGCTCTTGTGGGTGTAATGTTTATGGTTGTATTAGGCACGTTTGAATGGGCGAGTTTCAAAATGATGAAACGCGTACCAAAGTCAGATGCCTTTGTGATTGTTTTAGTATCGGGTGTGACAGTTATTACAGATTTAGCGATTGCAGTATGCGTAGGTGTGATTGTATCGGCCTTAGTATTTGCATGGCAACATGCTAAACATATCTTTACTACAAACTATATAGATGAAGAGGGTGCTAAAGTATATGAATTACACGGACCTTTATTCTTCGGATCAGTGAAACAGTTTTCTGAATTATTCGATATTAAAAACGATCCTAAAGACGTTATTATAGAGTTTAAGTACAGTCGTGTTGCTGATCATAGTGCGATAGAAGCAATAGATGCTTTAGCTGATAAATACACTAAAGCAGGTAAGCAACTTCACTTACGTCATTTAAGCCCTGACTGTACACAGTTGCTTCATAAGGCACGTGATTTAGTTGAGGTTAATGTGATAGAAGATCCAACTTACAAAGTTGTGTCGGATAAACTTGCATAAGCACGTTTCTCATATGGATTAAAAAAGCGAAAGCATAAATGCTTTCGCTTTTTACTATCCGCATAAATAATATCAATCAACCATTATATAATGATGGCTAGTTAGTAATTCTCTGATATCTTTTGTCTTTAAAAAGTCAGATATTAATTTACCTTTTTTAACTGACTCAGCAGACTGCGTATTTACAATTAAAACTAATGGTCTTACAAAGTTATAATGGCTAGTTTTAACGGTCTCTTGCGTTGGGCTGACATCATTAATACTTAGTATTCTAATCTTATCGATTAGCTTTGAGTTTTTAAATTGTGATACTGCACCAAAGGAATCAAACGCGATTGCATTTGGTATGCGTTGTACAATTCCTAACGCCTGATTAAATTCATTGTATAAAGCCACGTCTTGTTTGGAAAAGAGCCCTCTATTTCCTGCTGATTTAAATTTAATGGCGTCCGGTTGTGCTGATTTCATGTAATCAAGGTTTAAAAATTCCAAAAACACATCAAATGTACCGTGTTGAATACCTTTGCTGAATAAGTGTATTTGGTTATCTTGCTCTGACTTTGCAGTGTTTTTACCACTCACCTGGCTCCAAAGGGTATATTTACCGCGATAAATATCACTGAGTTGCTCAGTGGATAGGTTTTTTATTGGATTTTCAATATTGGTAAAAAAAACTAAAGCGTCTTGGGCCAAAACAGTTTGTTTTAAATTAGGCCAACGTTCTTGCTCTGCTTTGGTCATATAGCGAGAAGATGCGCCTATATCTACTAAGTTCTCACCAATGGCTTGTATACCTTTATCACTGCCCATCCCTCGTAACTGCATTACACTCTGTTCAGTATTGTTAAAGTCAGCTTGAACAAGCTCTAACATTTGTACTACAGAGGTTGAACCTGCAACTAAAATTGTTTGAGGCTGTTGGGTATCAAGGTTTGAAAGTTGTGTTGATGAGGCGGCAACACAAAAGAATAAATTAGTGACAAGCAATAGGTGTTTAATCATATATATATCAGGTTATTGTTTTTTATAACTATAGTTGAAATTTAAAAAAGTATTTTAAATTTACAAAAAAACCAACACAAAGGTTGGTTTTTATTAGTTACTTAGTTACTTAGTTACTTAGTTACTTAGTTACTTAGTTTAGTAAGTTGCGCTGCCTTTTGTACGAGGGAAGGCGATTACATCACGTACGTTGCCCATACCTGTTACATAAGCCACTAAACGTTCGAAACCCAGACCAAAACCAGAGTGTGGCACTGAACCATATTTACGTAGGTCACGATACCAGCTGTAGTCTTCTTTGTTTAAGCCCATTTCTTCTAAGCGCGCATCGAGTACATCAAGGCGTTCTTCACGTTGTGAGCCACCAATGATTTCGCCAATACCTGGTGCAACTACGTCCATAGCTGCTACTGTTTTGCCGTCTTCATTTTGACGCATGTAGAACGCTTTAATATCACGTGGGTAGTTTTTGATTACTACTGGCGCTTTAAAGTGCTCTTCAGCTAAGTAACGCTCATGCTCAGATTGTAAATCTACACCCCATTCAACAGCGTATTCAAATTTCTTGCCACAGTTTTTAAGAATTTCGACTGCGTCGGTGTAATCAACTTGGGCAAAATCTTTTTCTACAAACTCTTCTAAACGAGATATAGCTGTTTTCTCAACACGTTGAGCAAAAAACTCCATGTCATCACGACGTTCATCAAGTACCGCTTTAAATACATATTTAAGCATGTTCTCAGCAAGTTTTGCGATATCTTCAAGATCAGCAAAGGCAACTTCAGGCTCTACCATCCAAAACTCAGCTAGGTGGCGTGAAGTATTTGAGTTCTCCGCACGGAACGTTGGGCCAAAAGTATAGATTTTTGACATAGCCGATGCGTAAGTCTCACCATTTAACTGACCTGATACAGTAAGAAATGCTTCTTTACCGAAGAAGTCTTCACTGTAATCAACATCGCCTTTATCAGTACGCGGTAAGTTTTGCATATCAAGCGTTGATACACGGAACATTTCGCCAGCGCCTTCACAGTCACTTGCTGTTATAATAGGAGTACTGATCCAATAAAAGCCTTGTTCATGGTAGAAGCGGTGAATAGCTTGTGCTAAACAGTTACGAACACGCGTTACTGCACCAATCATGTTAGTACGTGGGCGAAGGTGAGCGTGCTCACGTAAGTATTCAATACTGTGGCGTTTTGCTGACATTGGGTATGAATCTGGGTTTTCTACCCAACCTAATACTTTTACGCTATTTGCTTGAATTTCAAATGATTGACCTTGGCCAGCCGATTGTACTAAAACACCTGTAACTGATACAGAGCAACCCGCTGTTAGGTTGGTAACTTCATCATAATTATTAAGTGAATTAGGTACTACCGCCTGAATAGGATCAAAACATGAACCGTCATGAACGGCTAAAAATGAAATTCCTGCTTTTGAATCGCGGCGTGTACGGATCCAGCCTTTAATTGTTACTTGGCTGTCTACCGCAACCTTGCCTTTTAATAGCTCTGAAATCGCTAAGTGGCTCATCTTCACTCCAATGATATAAGTTGCCTACATTATATGTGCTGCATCGCACTTGAACGGTGTATCTTACCTTTGAATGTAAAATAAAAAAACATGTGTGAGCAACTCTTTGCTTATTCTTTTCATTTTTTTATCGTTTTTTTATGCTTTATAGCCAAATGTGTGATTTTTAGTCATAAAAAGCAAACGTAATAGCAATAAAAAACAGAATTACACTGCGATCAATACGTCTTTTATGGCATTATATCCACTCAAGGTGTTTAAATTAACTTGCCAAATATTATAGGTATTATGAAACAAGTCTTTATTTTACGTGGATTACCAGGGTGTGGTAAGTCTTATTATGCTCAAAACCTCGCGGACGAATTAGTTGCTGGTGACCAAAGTCAGTACTTAATTTGTTCAACAGATGATTACTTTTATAATGAGCGAGGAGAGTACCAATTTGATAAATTCAAACAGTCGCAATTTCATAATTTAAATTTAGCGCGATTTATTAATGCATTAGCTCAGTCAATTCCGCTTGTGATCGTGGATAACACAAATATTAAGAAGTGGGAATTTATTGCATATAATCAAGCTGCAATCGCGTTAGGGTATCAAGTAAAAGAAGTGATTGTTGGTGAAGTGAAAGATAAGTCATTGCAGCATCTATATGCAAAACGTAATGGCCATAATGTACCTTTAAAAATGATCAGTAAAATGGCATATATGTTTGAATGGTAGGAACAGTCGGTCCTAATGTAAAGGAAGCTGACGTAATGTGAGCTTCCTTTACATGTAATTTCGCGTTTATGTTAGTTTAGTAATGGCCGTCGTTAATCGCGTTGTAAATGGCAGTTATTAATGTGCTAATATCATCATCGCTTGTTATATATGGCGGCATTAGGTAGATAAGCTTACCAAATGGTCTTATCCAAACACCTTGTTTAATAAAATACGCTTGTATTTTTGCTACATCAACACTTCTGCCTAACTCCACAACACCGATAGCGCCTAACGTTCTAACATTAACGACACTTTCAAGAGTAAGGCAGCATTTTAGTTGGCTCAGCGCGTTGTTTAATTGTGTTATGCGTTTTTTCCAATCTTGATTCATTAGCAGATCAATGCTGGCACATGCGACAGAACACGCAAGTGGGTTACCCATGAATGTAGGGCCGTGCATTAGTACGCCAGCTTCACCATTGCTAATGCCAATGGCAATTTTATCTGTAGTTAACGTTGCCGAGAGAGTCATCATCCCGCCTGTTAGCGCTTTGCCAATACACATAATATCGGGTTCAATATCCGCATGTTCTACAGCAAAGAGTTTGCCCGTACGGCCAAATCCAGTGGCTATTTCATCGCAAATCAGCAATACATCGTATTGATTACATAGCTGGCGCACCGTTTTTAAATAGTGTGGATGATAGAAATTCATGCCGCCGGCATTTTGTACAATAGGTTCAATAATAAAAGCGGCTACTTGGTGATGATGATTTTTAAAATACTCAGTAAGTAGTGTGGCTTCAGATTCATCAAAAGGCTGGTCAAATTTACTTTGCGGAGCAGGCACAAATATATGCTCAGGTAAAAAGCCGCTGTATAGGGAATGCATTGAGTTCACCGGGTCACACACGCTCATTGCTGCAAAAGTATCTCCATGGTAACCCTTATAAGGCGTCATGAGTTTTTGCTTTGTTGTAATGCCTTGACTTAACCAGTACTGCAGCGCCATTTTTATTGCTACTTCAACACACACAGATCCGCTGTCTGCTAAAAATACTTTTTGTAAATTAGAAGGGGTGATCGCAACGAGTTTTTTACATAACTCAACGGCTGGCTGGTGTGTAATACCGCCAAACATGACATGACTCATAGTGTTCACTTGATTTACGACTGCCTTGGTGAGGTTGGGATGCCCATAACCATGGATAGCACTCCACCATGAAGCCATCCCATCAATAAGAGCTTCACCTGTTTGTAGGTGAATTTTATTCCCGAGTGTATGACTAACAGGGTAAACGGGGAGTGGGTTAACCATGGACGTATAAGGATGCCATATATGGTGGCGATCAAAATCGAGATCGATTGGTTGTTTATTGCTCATTTGTAAACTTCTACTTGCTGGGGTTCGTTGACAATGTTACGTCAAGAAGTAGACTAAGCCAATATCACCGTCATTAAAAATAAAAAGAGAGAGTTATGGAGCTTGCACCAGTTCGCCACGATTGGACACATAAAGAAGTAAAAGCCTTATTCGAAATGCCGTTTAATGATTTATTATTTAAAGCCGCATCAGTTCATCGTGCAAACTTTAATCCAAATGAAGTGCAAATTTCGACTTTGTTATCTATTAAAACGGGTGCGTGTCCAGAAGATTGTAAGTACTGTCCTCAATCAGGTCATTATAAAACTGACTTAGAACGAGAACGCCTTATTGAAGTTGAAAAGGTAGTAGAGCAAGCTCGCTTAGCAAAAGAAAAAGGCGCAACGCGCTTTTGCATGGGGGCTGCATGGTCAGATCCAAAAGACAGAGACATGCCATATATCTCTCAAATGGTAAAAGAAGTAAAAGAGTTGGGTCTTGAGACCTGTATGACATTAGGTATGCTTGATAATGATAAAGCCCATGCGTTGCGTGACGCAGGACTTGATTATTATAACCATAACTTAGACACCTCTCCTGAATATTATGAGCAAATCATTACTACACGTACATTCCAAGACCGCCTAGATACCATAGGTAATGTGCGAGATGCGGGTATGAAAGTATGTTCTGGTGGTATCGTTGGTATGGGTGAGCAAGCTGCTGATCGATTTGGTTTACTTATGCAACTAGCCAATCTACCGCAACAACCAGAAAGTGTCCCTATTAATATGCTTGTTAAAGTAAAAGGCACACCGCTTGAAAATGTGGACGATTTAGATCATTTCGAATTTATTCGTACTATCGCAACGGCGCGTATCATGATGCCACTGAGTTATGTACGTTTATCTGCTGGGCGAAACGCAATGAATGAGCAAATGCAATCAATGTGTTTCTTTGCTGGCGCAAATTCAATTTTTTATGGCGATAAATTACTTACCACAGAAAACCCTGAGGCGGATGCCGATATGAACTTAATTAGAAAATTAGGTATGAACCCTGAAAAGCGCCATGACTATTCAGATGAAGCGTATGAAGCATCGTTGTCATCGGCTGTTGCTGATAAAGCAACCTCTGAGATGTTTTACGAAGCCTAATGCCTTTTTCATACATAAAAACGCATCTTCAGCAACGCGCTGACGATGCGCTATTGCGCCAGCGCCAATTAATAAGCCATTCCACTGGCAGAGAAATCACTGTTAATACACAGCAATACTTAAACTTTGCCAGTAATGACTACCTAGGGTTTGCCGCTGATGTTATCCAGCATGACACAGGTACTGCCTTAGGGAGTAATAGTTCTCCGCTTGTTACAGGTTACGGTATTGAGCAGCACCAACTTGAAACGTATTTGTGTGAGCTAATGGGTTTTGAAGCTGCTATGTTATTCAATAGTGGCTTTAGCGCAAACAATAGTGTGTTAAAAGCGTTATTCCACGATAAGAAAACAGCACAAGAAAGTGCGACCTTCCACGATAAACTCAATCATGCCAGTTTAATTGATGGCGGATTACATAGCCAAGCGGCGATGATCCGTTTTAATCATAATGACATGCAGCACCTGCAATCGCGATTAGAAAAATCATCAGCTAAGCATAAGCTCATTATTAGTGAAGGTGTGTTCTCTATGGATGGCGATCAGGCGCCATTAGCTAAATTAAAGGAATTAGCTAAGCAACATAATGCATGGCTTATGATTGATGATGCGCATGGTTTTGGTGTATTTGGTAATCAAGGATTAGGGACCTGTGAAACAATAAAACCTGATTTGCTCGTTATTACATTTGGCAAAGCACTGGCCAGCAGCGGGGCGTGTGTTTTAGCAAGTAAAGAGCTTGTTGATTATATGCAGCAGTTTAATCGCGATTACATTTACTCTACGGGACTATCGCCATTAATTACTAATTTAACACGCCAACGTATTAAGCAGATTGTAGGTGACGTTGGTGCTCTAAGACGCAATCGACTAGCTGATAATATAGACCATTTTAAGAAACAAGCATTGGCACATAAAATAGCCGTTATGCCATCAATGTCTGCGATTCAACCGATAGTGCTAGGGTGTGCAGAGCAAACCTTAGAAGCTGCCAATAAATTAAAAGAAAAGGGCATTTGGTTGACTGCAATTCGCCCACCAACCGTTCCTTTTAACACTGCGCGTTTGCGAATAACTTTAAGTGCTGCACATACTCATGATGATATTAACCGATTAGTGAGTGAACTTAAGGCTATTTTATGATGGCTGTAGAGCAACTATGTAACACAGAGACTGATAATGATGTTAGCGCTCGGCATATAAAGCAGATAACTGCGACTAAATTCTCCCGTGCTGTTGCAGGTTATGCTGAGCACGCCAATGTGCAAAAACGCAGCGCAGATGATTTATTTGCTAAGGTTAAATCACACGCTACAGGGATATGTTTAGACTTAGGTGCAGGACCCGGTGTGAATACTGCGCGTTTACAGGCTCTATTTGGCACTACAATCGCGTTTGATTTAAGTTTTGATATGTTAGAACATAGTCAGGCTAGGATGGCTATTTGTGCCGATATGGATGCACTTCCTTTATTAGATAAAAGTGTTGACTGTATATTTAGTAATTTTGCCGTGCAATGGTCGCAAAATTTACCACATTTATTAAAAGAGTTGTATCGGGTTTTAAAGCCAGGTGGGGTAATATACCTAAGTTGTGTTGTCGATGGATCACTGGCTGAGATCAAAACAGCTTTTAATAAAGTTGACTCGCAAAGTCATGTAAATAAATTTCATACACTTGTTCAATTACAGCAGTATATTAGCGCTGCTAAGCTTGATATCAGCAGTTTAAACCAAACCTGCTACCAAGATAGTTATGAATCTCCCATGGCAGCACTGCGCTCTTTAAAAGCTATTGGGGCAACTAACCAACTTAGCCAACAAAAACGTAAAGGTTTGATGACTAAGCACCGCTTACAGCAAGTGTGTGCCGCTTTCCCATTAGTAAATGAGCGCGCAATTGTTAGTTATCAAGTAGCGATTATGGAACTTAAAAAAATATGAAACAATTTTTTATCACAGGTACCGATACAGATGCCGGTAAAACGCATGTTAGTTGTTTATTATTAAAGTTATTAGCTCAACATAAAAAGCGTGCATTGGGTTTTAAGCCGCTCGCAGCTGGTGCTGAAATAGCCTTTGATGAATTGGTTAATGATGACGCGCTTGCCTTAATGGAAAGTGCCACTGTCAGTGCCAAGTATGATCTAATAAACCCTTTTACTTTTGCACCGCCCATAGCGCCACATATTGCCGCTGCTAAAGCTGATGCAACTATTACTGTTGAGGGTATTAGCCAAGCTTACGCAAAGTTAAGTGAGTTAGAATGTGATTATATTCTAACCGAAGGCGCTGGTGGCTGGGCATTACCAATAAATGATACTGATTATTTATATAATTGGGTTTGCAAAGAGCAGTTGCCGGTGATTCTTGTTGTGGGGATGAAATTAGGTTGCTTAAATCATGCATTATTAACAGCGGCACATTTTAAAATGTTGGGTATAAATTGTGTGGGTTGGATAGCTAATCAGATTGATCCTGCTATGAATGAATACCAAGCTAATATAGATTCGTTGAAACTGCGTTTGCCATTTCCACTACTTGCTATAAGCCCTTATGCTGACAACCCGCCTAAATTACAAATTTATAAATCTCTCCTTGAAGTTTTATCAATTAAACCATAGGTATACCAAGTCACATCAAACTGTGGTTTTCAGCTGGAGTTAACAGCGATTTAGGCAAGGGATTGATTACAGACAATAGTTATTCCCTTATTAAAATCAGTCTTTTATAAAAGTAACTTAGTTTAAATCGCTTTCCAACCAACCAGCAGGGCGTTTCACAGGCACTTACTCTATACGTTATTATTCCTAAAAGGGACTGCCATTATCGCGAAGTATAGCCTTGATCTTAAGCTCCTATGAAACGTTGAATCCTGTACCTTGATATGATTTGAGTAAATCACTTGCTTTTATGACATAGTTTGTCACACAATAGCGACCATATCCTATAGTGTCCTTACGATAGTCTGTTCAGTGATATGTAATTTTATTAAGTAGCGGTTTCAAATTTATCTCTAAAAGAGATACAACCGTTACTTAATACAATTGTTGTTACACTGAGGATATTATGAAACGTGTTTTTTTGTTTTTACTAACTAATTTAGCAATCATGCTGGTTTTAGGCATTGTATTGTCTATTTTAATGAGTGTGTTTGGCATTAGTAACCGAAGTTTAGGCGGTATACTAATGATTGCTGCTGTGTTTGGTTTTGGTGGATCGTTTATTTCATTGCTTATGTCCAAATGGATGGCGAAAAGATCGACCGGCGCGTATGTTATTGAACAACCGCGTAATGAAACTGAGCATTGGTTAATGCAAACAGTTGCTGAACAAGCACACAAAGCAGGTATTAAAATGCCTGAGGTAGCGATCTACGACAGTCCTGAAATGAATGCATTTGCAACGGGCCCGAGTAAAAATAATTCATTGGTTGCTGTGAGTTCTGGTTTATTGCAGCACATGAGCCAAGATCAAGCCGAAGCTGTACTAGCCCATGAGGTATCACACATAGCAAATGGTGATATGGTTACGTTGACGCTGATACAAGGCGTGGTAAATACCTTTGTCATTTTTATTGCTAAAGTACTCGCAGGTATTGTTGATAACTTTATAAATAGCGATAAAGAAGAGGGCGGCAGTAGCTGGACTTACTTCTTATTCGACATAATTTTCCAAATGATATTTGGTGTGCTGGCGAGTATTGTTGTGGCTTATTACAGTCGTAGGCGTGAGTTTGCTGCAGACACGGGAGCTGCTAAGTTAGTCGGTGCCGATAAAATGCGCTCTGCGCTTGAGCGCTTAAAACAGAATCACCCATCACAATTAGAAGGATCAATGATGGCGTTCGGTATTGCCAGTGGTAAAGGTGTTGCAGAATTATTCTCATCACATCCACCATTGGATGAGCGAATAGATGCTTTACGTAAATAACTAAATGTTATTAAAAACAAATAAGCCAGCAATGCTGGCTTATTTGTGGGGTAATTTATTACTTTAAGCGAAGGCTTTAAGTGTTTAATTACACCCTTTTTGAATTGGCTGTGTAGTAACGTTGACGACAAAGTCGTTAAAGTCATTATCGTTTTGGTCTTCCCAGTACTGCTTAGTGCCATGCGTTTTATAAGCTGTTTTTAGTTTACTTGCATTACCATTGACTGCAAGTACATACGTAATTGAGGCGCTTGCTGCAACATCGTAGTAACCAGCTGCACCACGTTCGTCAAGTAGTTTTATGTACTGATTATTAACTTTTACACCCCAATCATTATCGTATCCTGCACTTTCAGACACAAAACTATAATTGATGCGAGTAAAGTTTTCAGGAACACATTGTTCATCATTATTCAATATTGAAGCTGTTACTGAGCTAGAGCCGGTCGCATTTTGTTCTGCTACGGCATTAACGGTAAATGTTTTTGTCTCACTAAAATCATCGTTCTCAGATG
Source organism: Pseudoalteromonas sp. Ld20 (assembly GCF_045064175.1). Taxonomy (NCBI): domain Bacteria; kingdom Pseudomonadati; phylum Pseudomonadota; class Gammaproteobacteria; order Alteromonadales; family Pseudoalteromonadaceae; genus Pseudoalteromonas; species Pseudoalteromonas sp. Ld20. The sequence continues at coordinate 3,278 of NZ_JBISHB010000039.1, read as the reverse complement.
TAGGAATACTGATAGTGACACGCGTTTCACCAGCTGGAACCGTAATTAATTGATCAGGATAATTATAATCTGATGATGTGGCTGTATCAGGCGTGGTAGAGATATAAATTTCTATATCTTCTTCATAACTGTTACTTAGCTCTAATTGATAAGATAACGTGTTACCTTCATCAACAGTGTCTGCTATTGCGACTAATGTAAAAGTTGGAATATCTGAAACAGTACAAATAGGCGCTTCATAACACGCAACCGACTCATTAAGGTTCGTTGCTAAATCATTAATACGAACAGGGAAATCTGCAACATGGCAAGTGTTACCAGTATTCTCATTAACTTTATATATTTGTGATTTATTAGAGTGGCCTAAGTCCGTTAACAACGTACGGCTTAAAAGGATATCACCTTGCTGATTTAAACTAGCACCGGTTACAGTTGTTAGCTTGTGATCTGACAATTTAGTTGCTGAAAGTGACTCAACATCAACTTTATATAGGCTACTACTAGTAACTAGAATTAACTCGCCATTTTTGTAAACCATATCACCACGCCAAATGCCTTTCGCATTTTCAAGGCCTGAGATTTCACCTAGCTCAGTGGTCTCGGCTGTATCAGGAGAGATCGCATAAAGTTTATTTTTATATGAACCAATTAGTCGGTTATTTTGTTGATCATACGTTAAACGATACATGTTGTTAGTTTTACCCACTTCAACATGTTCATTGGTATTTAAATCAACATAAGCAAGTTTTACATATTTAAACTTGCTACCACTGATAGGTAAAGACTTTAATTCTGTTGAGTTAAAGTCAAGATGGTCTACTTCAACTTTATAGCCTGTAGGGCGAGGTGCTGAAATATAGTACAAACGATTAGAATCTGTGACATGTGCTAAAGCTGAAGAGCTATACTTTGCACGAGAGTGGGCTTGAGCTTGCTGTGTAAACTCATCTAGTTTAAATACAATTGCCGTGTCACCACGACCTGCATTAATCCCATAAAGTTGACCTGAACATTGATTTGCATGCGCAACTTGCAAAGAAGATAAAATAGCAATTGATAAAGAAGCAATTTTTAACGATGATTTCATAATAATAGACCTTAAACTTTATTCCATAAACACAGCTACAGTAAATTTGAGGTAATTACAATTTGGTTTATAGCTGTCTTTCCCTAATACCAAATGTGTATTGCTTGTTTCCTATAAGCCTAGCGCATCCATTATTAACCTCAAAAACTAACTTTAGTATCCTAGTCAATGACTACTAAATCAACAAAAATGAGCTTTTAGAAATAATTTATACACAAAATGCTGGTAAGTAGGGATAAATAAATTAGAATAAAGTATTGTTTTTGGTTCTATTAATGGTCCTTGGTTGGTAATTGTTAAGATTCTCTAGCTTGTTGGTTAGGTAACAAACTCTCAATTATTTCACGGGCGGGGAGTGTGTGTCTAACACCATTAAACATCACAGATGTGAATTCTTCAATACTCGTGATCCCCGTTAACGTCCAGCCTTCGCCTCTCGTTGGGCAGTAAACGGTAGTAGTTGGTTGGATCACTTCAAAATCTTTACTCATAATACGTTATACCTTTAAACTTGTTAGCTAAGTATCTTAAGGTAATAATAGGCAGCTATAAAGCCATAAGTAACACTTTTAATTATGTTTAGTACATTACAACTGCCTAGAGTTTCATTGAGATTACTAAATCACAAAGATGGTCATTCGCTTTGGTCAATATTATCAGATAGACGGGTTGGAGAATTCAACGACTATGATTTGCCATTAAGCCGAAGTGACGTAAAACAAATGATCCAAGATGACATCAGCGGCTTTTACGAACAAAAAGTAGTAAGGCTTGCCATTATTGAAAGTACAACAAATGCATTTATAGGCAGTGTGGGTATTTATGATATTAATGGTGACTCTGCGTGGCTGGGTTTTGAATTAGCCCCGCACTATTGGCAGTGTGGCTATATGTTTGAAATACTTGAACTGCTGATTACTAAAAGAATGTTGGAAACGGGCTTCCCAGATTTTACTCATCAAATACAGACCTTTCAAGCTAATGTATCACCGCACAATATAGCGTGTATAAAACTACTCTCAAAGCTTGGTTTTGAACTTAAAGAAAATACCGTGTGGATGCGCACCATTATTTAATGCTCCATTTGATTAACAGTACCGTTGAATCAGTTAATATACACGGCACTGTTTTTATATACAGTGTTCGTTTTTATTGTAAGCGGATAGCTTGGTTAACTTGAGAACACATCATACAGCTGGTGGCTCAATAAAAATACTTGCTGTCAGAATAGGGCACTTTAGTTGGGCATGCTGACATGGCTATAATTTTGTGACGCATTTATCTAACTTATTAAATTATAAATATAAAAAATTAAAACTGAGCTTCTCAAGAGTAATAAGGTCCGCTTTGTATAAAGTTTTCTAATATATAAAGTAAATAGGCCTTCAAAACTTTGGTTAAGTATTAAACATGCTTGCCTTTACGATTTATTTGATTATGCATAACCAACTTTAAGCTGTATGTAAAGGCACTGAATTAAAACGACTTCGACAGCATGTAGAGGATATGATTTTTCGAATAATGTTGGCAATTGTGCATGATGAAGCTGAATGCGCCCATTGTGGTAGTCACGAATTCACAAAATACGGAACAACAGCGCGAGGTCTAAAGCGATACAAATGCAAAGCCTGCACTCGGACGTTTAATTCACTTTCAGGTACGCCACTATTTAGCATGAAGAACAAGATAAAAAGCATTTGGTTTACAGTCAAGAATGGCATCAATATTTAGTCAAAGAAGCAGCAAGTGAACTAGGGCGTGTTGACCTTTCGTGATTAATTTTGCAGCAGTATGTTTGGTATTTAGGCAAGGCAGCGCCTATGTAGTGTGGTTGTTCCCCATAAATAGGCGATAACGCAGTATAAATGCCAAACATGCGCTGCCCAAAGGGTTCTTTCTAGGGGCGATTGACTCTTTGTTGCCTACACGGATGTAGGTAAGGGGCGTGAGCAGGACGCGGAAGCTTTGCTCGGTTTTTACTTAGCCCGCTAGGTTACAAACCTCGCGCCGCGATTAAATCGCCCCTAGATTGAACAAATTTCAATCCACAAAGGTCAACACGCCCTAGAGCACCATATAGTTTAAAAATCATGCAGCTAATTTCAGTGATATATGTAAATTAGTGATCATGGCTGTACGATTTAAATCATATTCATTGAGTCTTATTCCTCTATATCGTGCTCGAGGTCCT
>NZ_JBISHB010000038.1:0-197696 GCF_045064175.1 Pseudoalteromonas sp. Ld20 | reverse complement strand
AATAGGCGAAGTGGAAGGCGCAGTTATAATTGGAGTAATTTCAAGAAGATGTTAATGTATTACGCAATAGAGCGGCCAAGAGTGAGTAAGCGATTTATTCATGTGGACGGGTACTAAGTACGTGGTGATTTACACGCGTGAATATATAACTGAAGAGCCGGATGCGGTAGTTCCGCACGTCCGGATCTGTGTGGGGTCGGCCCAGTAATGGGTCGCTCTACCACGATAATGCCTTGAGAGAGTTATGAAACACGAACTATGGATGGATGAAGAGGGCTTGGGTACATTCTGTCTTTCTGGGGCTCATGGCGATGATGCACGAAAATTACTTGAGCCTAATTCAAAGTTAGTTTGGTCTTGTGAGGCCGAGTCACATTTTGAAGCCATGACAAAATATTATAAATATATGGGCTGGGGTAAATACACAACTGACTACCCCGAGCATGATAAAAAAACCTACAAAGAGCTAGGGTGGGAGTAATGGCACTTAACAAGTTTGTCAACGCTCGCCCTTCGGGCTGGACAGCCTTAAGCGTGGCTTCGCCACAAGGCTGCCCGTTACAAAAGCGTTATATGCTATTCAGTTCTGTTGTCCCAAAAACTGTTTGTCATATCAAATTGATACTCTTCTAGATTTAGTTCAATAGATTCTTCTATCACTTTTGATATGTGCGGTTGAGAGAAACTTGTGGAAGAGTTTATTGCCTGCTGTAGGTCTGCGATTGTTACGCCGTCTTTAAGGTAAGATATACTTTCTCCTAAATAATTAGAGTGCTCACGAGAGAATAAAATATTCAAATGAGATGTGGCTTTGAGTGACATCCAGATGTATTCTTTTTGTCCGGTATGAACAAATTTGCATGACCAATTGTAAACTTTTTTAAGTTCATTAAATGGGAGAGGTGATTTGACAAAATCACTATCTTTTAAAAAATTAATTACTTTAAGTGCTGGAAACTGATCTGAAATTTTTGTCTGATTGTCACTTAGTTTTGCCTTAGATGAGTCAAAGCCGATCATAGCTTTTAGCTTATTTTCAATGGCTAATCTTAACAAAAACGGAATAGAGTATAAGTTATATACACTTTTCTGGTTAAGCAAATCAATATGCTGTTCATAGGTGTTCTGTAGTAAATTTTCTCTAGCAAGAGTAAATAAGGTATAGCTTGGTATACGATCTTGTGCAAAAAGCTGTAGTCCCTCAATGAGCTTCAGTTCACTGAATTTTGTAGCAAACTGCTCTATGTCATTAGTAAATATCTCACAAATGCGCTCAAGATCCGCGGTGATAGGGGTTACACCAAGTGTTGACTCCATTATGGTAGGATCTTCAAAAGCTTTGAGTAATAGCTCACCTTGCTCGACAATGATTTTCAAGTGTTGATGAGGCTTTTCTTCTAAAGTCGATGGATTAGGGAAATTTCCTGTGTATCCTTTATTGTTGAAAAACTGATTAGTTTTTATTACTTCAATATATTGTTTTAGCTTCATTTTTTATTCATAATTGTTGTATATTAAAGTAAGCTAGCACGCATATAACAAGGCAATCAAGCCGGACTCGTAACAGTTTGCTCGGTTTCGCTGCGCTTCACATTTTAGCAAACAATTACAAGCCGCTTATTGCGGCGTTGTGGCTGTAGAATTACTCTTTTTTAAGAAAAACAGCCTGTTTTATGGGGTCCAAATGCATTACCTAATGCTTTAAAAACGCTTAGAGTTAATTACAGGAGCTCGTTTTTTAATTGAATTTGGCTGTAGAATTACTCTTTTTTAAGAAAAACAGCCAGTTTTATGGGTCCTAAATGCATTGCCTAGTGCTTTAAAAGCGCTTAGAGTTAATTACAGGAACTCGTTTTTTAATTGAATTTGGCTGTTAGAGTTATTCTACAGCCACGTTATATTTTTCTAGATTGCGAAGTTAACATCCATACTTTTATGTAATATTCTCACGATAAATATTTGATTGTTTTTATACTCATTATAATAGATAACATGGCTAGCTTGTGGGTATTTTCTGTAACCTTCTCGTATATAATCACAGTTAATACCTAGCTCGGGATCACCAGCTAATAAATGGAACGTGTTATCTAATATTTTTAGGTAATCATTCCGTTGAGCTAGCCCCCAAGTTATTTGGGTATATTTAGCTATTTTAATTAAGTCTGTTTTGGCTTTCGAAGATAATACAAACTTATTCATTAATGGTTATCTTTATCTAATTCAGTCAATAAGCTTTCATAGCTGTACTCGGCAACACCGCTTTGTTCGCCTTGGATTAACATATTACGTAAATATAAAAGCTTAGCTTCTTGATCTTCTAAGGCTCTTAATCCTGCTCTAACGATTTCACTTGCTGAGCCATAACGGCCAGTGTTAAGTTGTTGGTTTATAAACTGATCAAAATGATCGCCTAGTGTAACGCTTGTATTTTTAGCCATGATGTAAAACCTCATAAGTACCTATATATAATATATTATGGTATAAAAAATATAACAAGTCACTTAAAAGGACAAAAAACAGTTGGCTTTTTGCTCCTGCGTCGCTAAATTTAGGCAACAATTTTTTGCCTCTTAGTGGGGGTTGTGACTGTAGGATTACTCTTTTCAGGAACTAATTCGGTACTTTTATAATTGATTGTTTTTTAACCTTGAACCCACAGGGTTACTGTGATCTAATAGATATTATTCACCCACGGTAAACTGTTATGGCCAACTACAAGCCTGACTTATCCTGCCAAAATAAATTCAGTCCTATTAATTTTTCTGAGTAAATCCTGCCAGGTACATTTGAGTATGCCCTTTGTTATATTGTCGAAAATAAGATCGATTTATCAGGATTCGATGTGTGGTAAAACAACGATAAAACGGGGGCTGCGGCGTATCCGCCATCGGTGATGTTAAAGATTATTTTACTCGGTTATGCGCATGGATTAATCAGTAGTCGCCGTATTGCCAAAGCCTGTGAGAACAATATCTTATTCATGAGTGTGTCGGGTGATATCCAACCGCATTACACATCGATAGCGGGCTTCGTGGCGAAAATGCATGAACAGATTGAGCCATTATTTACGCAAGTACTGATGATATGTGATGAAGAAGGGTTGATAGGTCGTAATATGTTTGCCATTGATGGCTGTAAATTAAAATCAAATGCGAGCAAAGACAAATTTATAGGGAATGAATTTTAACAGCGTAGCTGGCCTGAAAGGCGAGTCCATGGATAGGACGAGTAAAGCGCGAAAATGACCACGTCAAAAGGGACAATCCAAGGCTACAATGGCATTGCGATTAATGACGATAAACATCAAATACTTGCATTGGGTAAATAATGGCAAGCACAGGCATGGGGTTCAGTGGGCGAGCAACAAACCTTGCAGCCAGCGGTTAAGCAATTACAACAACAGCTCGCTAAGCTCAATACAAAAAAAGAAGCAGATAATCACACCATAAAGTTTACCGCAGACAGTGGGTTTAACAGCGAAGTGAATCTTGAGTTTATGGCGCAAAGTGGCTTTGATACTTACATTGCGGATAATCAATTTAGAAAACGAAACGTTGTTTAAAGACAGTAAAACGTATGAAACAGAGCAAGAAAAGCGCCGACTAAAAAGGCGTAATGGCAAGCCTCGCTTATTTACCTCAGAGGACTTTCATTATGATGAAGCAACCCAAACCTGCCTCTGCCCCGCAGGCAATGGTATGTGGCGAAGCGGGATTAATGTAAAGAGTCACAATCAAGAATACACGCGATTCTGCGGTTACTTAAAAGATTGCAAAGTATGCCCACTGCAACAGCAATGCATGTGAAAGCCACCAATAAAAACAGGCCGACAAGTGCAGTTTAAAAATGATGAGTCGCGTAAACAGCTCAGCTACATTGACAAAATGAAGGCCAAAATAGACAGCCCACTGGGGCGACGACAATATTTTATAAAGTAATGGTAAAAGACTCGGTTGTATAGAATCTGCTTTCCTTATGGTAAAAAGCGAAATATTACAGTCAATAAAGGCATGAACAAATTGACCTTACGCGGACAAGCGAAAGTGAATACATTCACTTTATTTTGCGGCAGCTGTATTGCCTTGTTCATAATCTAGAAAAGCTGAGAAACACGATACATTAATAGGGGTAACCCCTTATCACCTCAAATAAGCCACTTAAACACCCGCAATACCTTCTAAAACGCCCATTAAAACAACATCAGTCCTCTTTTTATATTTACGTAAAATCGAAGTAGCCGATTGAATTAAAATGAGAGCTCAACTATGTTTAAAGCATCAATAAAAATAAATTAAAAACGAGTTATTCTACAGGCTCGTTATATAAAGTGATGTCTAGTAAATAAAGGCAGGAGGCTCTAATGGTACGAACATCAACACATTGGCTTCTGGATGCTCTGCTTAGTTCAAAACCTGAGCTTGTACTACCAGATAACTATAATCTTTCAATGGATGCCCGTGAAGCTTGGCATCAATTGCAAACAACACTAAGATTACCTGCTAGCGCAATTTGTAACGCACTTTCTTTAACTTATTCTACAGACAGTATTAATATACAAGAATTTAAACCTCCCAGAGATAACCCTTTTAGTGAAAAGGTTTGTCGTGATATGGGCATATTGCCCTTTGATTTGAGTGTTAATAAACCGGTTATTGCAACTTATGATCCTCGTCGACTTCCCGAGTACTATGATCAAATACGTTTTATTCTGATGGGTGACTTTAAACTGGCTATTTTGTCTCCTGAAGAATTTGATATTGGGCTTACACGGCTCTTTTCGACAATTAACCACGACTATAGGGCTATTGATCTAACCGTTGCGTTAGTCGATGAAGGTGAAATTCCCCAGTTAGCGAAAGCCATCTTACGCTCTGCTATAGATAAAAGGGCATCTGATATTCATATACACCCGATGGTTGGTGGGGCTGCAATTAGATTTCGAGTTGATGGTGTTTTAGAGCGAATTGCATCGTTTCCCAAGCAGCAGCACGAAGGCTTGTCTCGCTATTTTACTATGAATGCAGGGCTAGAGCTGAACCCCCTAACTGCTCAAGATGGACGAATGCGATTAATTTATGGTCAACGTGAAATTGACGTTAGATTGTCTTTATTGCCCGTATTTGATGGCATGAGAATCGTGTGTCGCCTTCTTGAGCAAGGCAAGCAGTTTTCTTTAGTTAATAGTGGCTTTTCCCCTTCTGATTATCATGCACTAAAACGACTTGTATCCTACGGCTCGGGAATTGTACTGCTGACGGGGCCTACTGGGTCGGGGAAGACATCAACACTGTACGGCCTGCTTTCAGAACTCAATAGTGTAGATGTCAATATTATGACCTTGGAAAACCCGGTGGAATACGTTTTACCCGGTATATCACAAGTGCAAGTCAATGATGCTCAAGGTCTTTCTTTTGGTGATACGTTGCGATCAATACTAAGGCAAGACCCTGACATTGTTTTGGTTGGTGAAATACGTGATGCTGAAACGGCAAAAATCGCATCTCAAGCGGCGTTAACGGGGCATTTGGTATTGTCTACGTTGCATACTAATGACGCAATGGCGACAGTACCTAGACTTTTGGATCTTGGAATAAATCCATCGGTTTTGGCTGATGTATTGGTTGGTGTCGTTTCCCAGCGTCTGGTTAGAAAGCTATGTTCATCCTGTAAAGTAAAGGTCACTAAGCCACTCCTTCCTGAAGAATTAGAATATGAACGTATCACCGGTGAGCAGCCTGGTTGTCGTGCTATAGGATGTGATAAGTGTCATTATACTGGCTACATGGGCCGCCTTCCTATTACTGAAGTCATGGAAGTATCACCAGAGATGCGCACATTAATGTTAAGTGGCTGTAATAACGTTAATGACTTAACAGAGGCTAATAACAGTTTTCAGACGCAGATGGCCGTTAGCGCAGGGCAATGGATAGTTTCTGGTGAAACAACAGTCCAAGAGGTCGGGCGTGAGCTGGGCTTACATTTTTGGCGTGAACTTGCAGTGGTTAATAATAAAGTACCAAATATGTTGCTAGATAATTTTTCAAGGTCAAACTCGCTTTCAGAGGATCGTCTCAAAGTTTTGTTGATATCTGATAATAAAGAGCTTCAATCAATGCTAGCTGAAAGTTTTCAATATGGAATAGTCTTTGTTAATAATGAACACAAGGCTTCCGAAATTTTGAAAAAAGATACTTCAGTTATTGCCATTTTAATTGATGCTGCCCTTATGCAGTCTACTCCAGAAAAATGGCTTGGAAAGCTGAGAGAGCAATTGGCTTGGTCGGGGACTCCTGTGCTATTTTTAATCCCCCAAAATCAAAATGAAACCAAAATATTGTTGAATAAATTCCATGCGCATGCGATGGAATACGATGAAAATATGACCTCTCCTACTGAAATCGTTAATAAGCTACAAAGTATACTGACTAAAGGAACACTCTAGTATGAACGCTCAAATATTACGAAAAAACACTAATCAGGGCTTCACTTTGTTAGAAATAATTGTTGTTGTAGCGATTATTGGAATACTCGCGGTTGTGGCGGTTCCTTTGTATAATGATTACATAATACGTGCGCAGGTTACAGAAGCTTTTGTTTTTGCCGATGCGGAAAGAATTAAGGTCATTGAAAAACGTATTGAAAGCTCCAACTTTGATATTGCAACATTTTCTGAACCAAAAGTACATATGACTTCTTTGAAGTGGGTGCCTGTAGCGAATAACAACCCAGTCGAAAATTCAGTTATCGGGTATATTCTTCCTACTATGGATTTAAAAGGCCTTGGGGTGAGAGATACGTTTGCACTTGAGTATTTTTATAATGGCTCTTGGCGTTGCGTTAATGCTGCCAATGCTATTGGGCGTGGCGCAGTGTCTACCAATAAAGCGCTTGATGACAAGTATCTCCCAAGTAGCTGCCTTAACGGAGCAGGACTTTTGGCTGCACACCCTAATGTGCCTGCGGGCTGCCCCTCTGGAACACAAAAAGTACAAGTGAAAGATGCTAACGGTAAACAGCAACAAGTCTGCCAGCTACCTAAGACACAGAAACAACCTCAGGTCGTTCCACAACTACATCCACAGTTGCAACCACAAGCACAACCACAGTTACAACAATTAACGCCAAGTGTAATACCAATAGTAAAACCACAACTTAAAAAATGTCCAGGCACTTTAAAATTAGGTTCGGATGGAAGGTGCCATACATCGAGTGCCCCTTTGCCGGCACAATGTCCCGTGGGTCAAGACTGTGGGCATCATGATCCTAAATGTTCAATAGCGGGACAAGAATATATAGGGGAAACTTCAGTCGCTGTACGCGATCAACACAACCCTTTTGGAAGCAGAAATAATTATGCAACTAAGACTACGAACTTTCCCGCACAATGCGTCGCAAAATGTAAAAACGGTTTTGTTTTTAATCCCAAAGAACCTTCAAAGTGCTCATTAGCCCCTTCAACAAATAATCATACTTGTCGAGGCCCTAAATTTATTTGTGAGCGAAGCCATGTCACCACAGGGGCTGCCTGTACAGTTGATGCTCCTTATGCTGCCAATTTTATTGAAAATTTAAAAGATGGTTCCCGTTATGTAACAAGAGGCTGTGTTACACAGCAAGAGGCATTTGAAGCTGACAAGTACAATAAAGGCAATGCAAATTGCAAAAATTATAATGTTGTAGTGCTACAAGACGCTCACTTTAAATGTACATTTGCTTGCTATGGTGATGCTTGTAATCTTGAATCCGTTCCAGATCATCCAGCGACATGGGGTGATGGTAAATCGTCAACGGATTTACCTGATCAGTTTAATACTCCTTAAAGGTAGGTTTCAGTATGGCTGATAAAAAGGATAAACAATCATTTAACAATGGAACTCACCAGCCTAGCTTGAATGATATTTTGAAAACGAATAGTAACGCAAACAAAGTAAGTGGTAGCTATAACAATAGAGGTGCCAATAATGGTACCACTATGACTCCCCAAAGCCTTGATGAAATACTGAATAAAGATAAGAAAAAACAAAAAGTGAATCCCAGTGTTGCCAATTCTGCCTCTCTTTGTGATTTGCCAGGTTTAGATGATTTGGTCAATATAGGAAGTCATTCTAAGTCTTTTCAGCAACATACTTCATCTAGTAGAGATGAATCAGCGAAGACGATTCACCAAATAATTAATTCGACTAGGATTGAAGATTCAGCCAAACAGGAAAAGAAAATTGAAGGTATTGTTGGTCAAAAACACCGTAAAGTTTTAAGTATCGTAATTTTTTTGGTATTTATTATTATCGCTACTAGTTTTTTCAACCCTAAACAAGATAAAGGAATAGCGCCCGAATTTGCCTTGGCTCAACAGTTGATGGTTGTCGTGAATGGGATAGAAAAATACCGATTGGAAAATAACAAAACACCAGAAAAACTGTCTGATTTAGTTGAATTCCCTAGTGGGGCTGTAGAGTGGAGGGTCGACCAATATGATTTGCAACTAGAGGCGAGTGCGTTAGAGTTTTTTTTCTGGGAAGATTTAAATGGTTACATTGTAATATCACGGCTTGGGGATGAAGCTTGGATGTATAGCAATGAAGGTGAATCGAAAATAAAAAGAGTACCAGCAAGGTAGAAGGTGGTTACACAACAAAAAACAAAGAAAGAGCAAAAAAAAAATAGGAAAACACCTATCCTAAATTTTGTATTTTCATATTTTTTACTCGCTTTAAATGAGTGTGAAAAAAACAGAGTGATGCATGGCAATTGCAAGAAAACGTCAAATAAGTTTGGTTGATACAAAATACTATCACTGTATTTCTCGGTGTGTTCGCCGAGCATTTTTATGTGGTGAAGACTGTTTTACGTGAAAGCCTTATGAACACTGCAGAGCGTGGTTTGAGGACAAGTTACTTGCTTTAGCAAAGATATCGCCTGTATGGCCTATGTAGATTTAAACCAAATCAGAACGATGAAAACAACGATGAGACGAAAACAACGATGACACCCATCCTAAAGTTTATATTTTTTACTAACTTTTAATTCGCATGAAAAGTGACCTGGATGTCACATGGCAACTGCAAGAAAAAGTCAAATAAGTTTGGTTGATACAAAGTATTATCACTGTATTTCACGTTGCGTTCGTCGTGCTTTCTTGTTCGGGGAAGACCGTTCTACAGGCCAGTCTTTTGAGCATCGCAGAGGCTGGGTTGAAGATAAGCTGCTTGGGTTAGTCAAGGTGTTTTTCATTGATGTATGTGCCTATGCAATCACGATTAACCAGCAAAATGTCAGGAACATTTAACAACAGCGCAGCTGGCCCGAAGGGCGAAAGGCTGGACGCCTGAAGTACAGCCATTTAGTGCTTAGTTGATGATAAAAATAAATAGATTTAATGATAAAGCCATTATTATTGCTGTTATCCATGGCGCTCCCCCCTTCGGGCCACCTAAGACGTTCAACGTTGTTTTCACCGCAAATCATAATAGTTATATTCCCTTACTTTTCAATACTGTTAACTTAGTTGCTGTGTTTTCCACTCAACAGCTGTTTACCTTAAAAATGATATATTCACGCAGTAAAAGCAGGTGGACCAAAGCGACATGCAGTTTGTATTGCATAATGTGATGGGGTAATTTTTTCATTTCATGAAACCTATTTGTCATCTCGCTTACTATTCAGTTGCCATTTTATTGTGTAACCTAAGCCGGATTTATTTTTGGAGGAATTTCGCGATGTTGCGAACGATATTATCTGTAAGCTTGGGATTGTGTGTAAGTATGGGGGCATATGCCAGTGAAGTTATGACCCCTGAAAAACTTTGGCAAGTAAAACGTGTGAGTGCGCTGGGTTTAAACCAAAATAAAACTCATATAATTTACAAAGTAACGACGCCAAGTGTTGAGAACAATAACTTCAATAGCAAGGTCTATCAAGTGCCACTAAAAGGTGGTGAGTCTCAGTTGTTAGAAGCCTATCAAGATCTTTTTATTGATAGCAGTATTTCGCCGGATGGCAGCAAAAAACTTCTTCATGAAAAAGTAAAACTAGAAAAGGTTTTGGCGTCAGACAGATATAAAGAGCTTGGTCAATCTAACGCTTATGTGTTTGATGATTTAAACTATCGCCATTGGGATACGTGGAAAGACGGCAGCTTTAAACATGTTTTTTATCAAGACTTAAAGACAGAAGAAAAAGTCGACATCATGAAGGGCATGCCATTTGATAGCCCAACGTCACCGTTTGGTGGTGCTGCTGATTATACGTGGGGACCCAAGGGCGAAAATATTTATTATGTCAGTAAAAAACTGACTGGTGAGCAGTACGTTAGCAGCACTAATACTGACATTTATCGCTACAACCTCGCTAGCAAAAAAACGACAAACATCACACAAAGCAATTTGGGTTATGATAAGTACCCCGCGTTCTCGCCAAAAGGCGACTTAGCATGGTTACAAATGGATGAGCCAGGCAATGAAGCAGATAAAAACGATATTATTGTTAAGGCGAAAAACCGTGACTTTAATCTAACAGAACACTGGGATGGCACCGTAAATAGCTTTAAATGGAGCAATGACGCTAAGCATATTTATTTTGTAGCGCCAGTTGACGGGACTATTCAGCTGTTCCAAGTATCTGTAAATACAAAAACTAAGCCGAAAATTATGCAGCTTACAAACGGCATGTTTGATGTAAATAGCATAGTTGCAGTATTAGATAATCAGCTTGTGGTAACACGTAACAGCATGAATGCCGCGCGTGAAATTTACAGATTTGATCTGGATAGCAAAAAGCTGACTGCGTTGACGAAAGAAAATGACACATTTTATGCCGATCTGGACTTACCCAATGTTGAAAAACGTATAGTAAACACCAAAGATGGCCAACAGATGTTAACTTGGGTTATTTACCCGCCTAATTTCGATAGAAGCAAAAAATACCCAACTTTACTTTATTTACAAGGTGGCCCGCAGTCTGCGTTATCTCAGTTTTATTCTTTTCGTTGGAATTTCCAAGTAATGGCTTCACAAGGTTATATTGTGGTAGCCCCTAATCGTCGTGGTATGCCGGGTCATGGTGTTAAATGGAATGATGATATAAGCCAAGATTGGGGTGGGAAGGTAATGCAAGATTACCTTGATGCCATTGATGATATAGCACAAGAATCATATGTAGATAAGTCTCGTATTGGCGCTATAGGTGCAAGTTACGGTGGCTATTCCGCATTTTATTTAGCGGGCAACCATGAGGGGCGTTTTAAAACGTTTATAGCGCATTGTGGTATTTTCGATTTACGCAGTATGTACGGTACAACCGAAGAGCTATTCTTTGTAAATAACGAACTAGGGGGGGCGTATTGGGAGGATAACGCCGCGACTAAAAAGTCATACGGTCAGTTTAATCCGATCAGCTATGTTGATAAGTGGGATGCACCTATGTTTGTTATTCATGGCGGCAAAGACTACAGAGTGCCGTTAGAGCAGGGTATTGCTGCTTTCCAAGCTGCAAAATTACGTGGTTTACAGAGCCGGTTTTTATACTTCCCTGAAGAAAATCATTGGGTGCTGACGCCGCAAAATGGCATTGTATGGCAGCGTGAGTTCTTTAAGTGGTTGGATGATACGCTTTAGCCAAAGCTAAACTTCGTTTAATAAAATGTCAGGGTCTAATTTTTACACTCTGGCATTTTTATTTGTATAGAGGATACTGCTGAGTCCCGTAAAATGTGATAATGCCGATTGATGTATGAAATAAAGCAATCTATTGAATTTAAATGATAAATGATATATTTTATCGAGATAATTAAATCACAAGCGAGTAATTCTATTTACTCTCTAAGAACAAGGACAGTCGTATTTTGGACGAGATTAATATTTTTACGCCGGACTATTTTTTAGATCTTTTTATATTAGTGATAGCTATTTTGGTTAATTTTTATGTTTATTTTTCGTTGAAAAAAACATTTAAATTCAAAAATGATATTTATATATTACATTTCTCAAAGGCTTTTCTCTTTTTTGGGGTATCGACTTTGTTCAGCTTGCTTTCTTTTATTACAATAATTCTTATTGTTAGTATTGGGGTAGACAGTCAATATCTTGATATGTATGTAGATGTGCCTTACAACCTGGCGTTTATTGTTGGTCTGGTTTATTTATATCGAGGTGCGAAAAATATCAAAGTGCTTAGAGTTACCTAACGCAGTGCTCGTAGGCTTGACCTACAAAAACAGTAAGCCTAAGTTAACAGGATGGAAAACGAAAGGAATTGAAATAAGCTATACCCAATACCCAATATGAAAACCGATGACTCAGTGGCTAATCATTAAAAAAGCCGTTGTTTTTAAACAACGGCTTTTTAGTATTCGTAAGTCGAATTACATTTACATTACACGCATACCTGGCTCTGAACCATCGTCTGGGTTGAGAATGTAAATTTCTTTACCACCAGGGCCTGCGGCTAGCACCATGCCTTCTGACATACCAAAGCGCATTTTACGTGGTTTTAGGTTTGCTACCATTACAGTGAGTTTACCTTCAATGTCTTCAGGTGCGTAGGCCGATTTTATACCCGCAAACACTTGACGAGTTTCGCCGCCTAAATCAAGGGTAAGCTTTAGTAGCTTATCAGCGCCTTCTACGTGTTCTGCTTTAGCAATTTTAGCAACACGTAAATCCACTTTTGCAAAATCATCAAATTCGATTTCAGCAGCAATGGGTTCTTTTGCAAGAGGGCTGTTTGGATCTATTTTGTCTTTTGCTGCTAATAAGCTTTCTTTTGATTCTTCAACCATTTTGTTTACTTTATCCATTTCTACACGTTGCATTAACGGCTTAAATTTATTGATTGGGTGACTTATTAGCGCAGTTTGCGCGCCTTGCCATGATAGCTCGTCATTTAAAAACGCTTCTACATTACTTGCCATACCTGGTAACACTGGCTTTAAGTAAGTCATTAATACGCGGAATAAGTTAAGGCCAAGTGAGCACACTTGATGCGCTTCTTCTTGCTTGGCTTCGTCTTTGATTAATACCCATGGTGCTGCGGTATCAATAAATTGGTTGGCTTTATCAGCAAGAGACATAATTTCACGAATTGCGCGGCTGTAATCACGGTTTTCATAGTGCTGGGCTACAGTATCAGTGGCTGCTTGGAATTCGGCCAATAATTTTGGATCCATTACAGTATCACTTAATTTACCGTCAAACTTTTTAGTGATAAATCCGGCACAACGGCTGGCAATATTAACCACTTTACCCACTAAGTCTGAATTTACACGTAGGGCAAAATCTTCTAAGTTTAAGTCAAGGTCGGTAATACCGCTGTTAAGTTTTGCTGCGTAGTAATAACGTAAAAATTCAGGGTCTAAGTTATCTAAATAAGTACGCGCTTTAATAAACGTACCTTTTGATTTAGACATTTTAGCGCCATTAACCGTTACAAAACCGTGGGCGAATACATTGGTTGGCTTTCTGAATTTTGCGCCTTCAAGCATTGCTGGCCAAAATAAGCTGTGGAAGTAGATGATATCTTTACCGATAAAGTGGTAAAGCTCAGCATCAGAGCCTTCTTGCCAAAATGCATCAAAGTCGATGCCTTGTTTATCACATAGGTTTTTAAAGCTGGCCATGTAACCAATTGGGGCATCTAGCCATACATAAAAGTATTTACCTGGCGCACCTGGAATTTCAAAACCAAAATACGGTGCATCACGGCTGATATCCCACTGTTGTAAGCCATCGGCAAACCATTCGTCTAGCTTGTTTGCCATTTCTTGTTGGATACTACCAGAGTGTAACCACTCTTTTAGCATGCCTTCAAATGCGGGTAAGTCAAAAAAGTAGTGCTCAGAATCTTTTAATACAGGCTCAGCACCTGACATAACAGAGCGCGGGTTGATTAGCTCTGTTGGGCTGTATGTTGCACCACAAGCATCACAGCTGTCACCATTTTGATCTTCAGACTTACAGGTAGGACACGTACCCGTTACGAAACGGTCGGGTAAGAAAATGCCTTTTTCAGGGTCAAATAACTGTGAAATAGTGTGTTTTTTAATATGACCGGCGTCGTTAAGGCGATTATAAATCAGTTCACTTAATTCTTTGTTTTCTTGGCTATGAGTGCTGTGGTAGTTATCAAATTTGATATTGAAATCAGCGAAGTCACGTTGACGCTCAATACTGACATTTTTAACCATTTCTTCTGGCGTGATCCCTTGCTTTTGCGCATTGAGCATTATTGGCGTGCCATGGGCATCGTCGGCGCAAACATAATAAGCTTCGTGGCCTTGCAGTTTTTGAAAACGTGACCAAATATCAGTTTGAATATATTCCAATAAATGACCTAAATGTGTAGGGCCATTGGCATAAGGTAATGCGCTGGTAATGAGGATCTTTCGCTGTGTCATAATCATTCCGAATTGACGGTTCCAGTTAAGGAACGGATGAAAATCATAATATTATCAGCAAACCTAAAGCAAACGCCTTCAAGGCTAGCCGATTTTCATTAATTGACTGGTGTTAATGCCCTGAATGTTACATAATTCCGAGGCAATTTTCATCAAAGAAACACTATTTTATTGCTATGTTTGGACTGTCGAAACTATTCTCCTCTAAATCGGTGCAAAAACAACCGATTATTACTGCCTTAGCCGCTTATCGAAGCGCTGTTTTCGCTGTCGGCGTTGATGAAAAATTTATTAACGATGTTGAGCTGGGCAAAGATAGGTCATTGCTGATCAGCTTAACCTTGCCTTTTGCTGCGCAATCAGAAATGCCAGCAGTCGCAGCGTTTGTTAGCGAAAGGCTCAATCAGGTTGTTACAATTACAGCGTGTGTAGCATTGCCTCCCCAATGTAAATTTAAAAAAATTAAACATATTCTATTAATTGCCTCAGGCAAAGGTGGTGTCGGAAAGTCGACCACGGCGGTTAATATTGCAGGAGCGCTCAAAGCAGAAGGCGCCAAAGTGGGCATTTTAGATGCTGATATTTATGGTCCATCGATCCCGATGCTTTTGGGTTTAGTCGGCGCAGAGCCTTCTTCAAAAGACGATAAGCAATTAATGCCATTTGATGCGAATGGAATTAAGGCACAATCAATTGGTTTTTTAGTCCCTAGCGATGACGCTACTGTGTGGCGTGGCCCTATGGCGTCGGGTGCAGTTAATCAGTTGCTTAATGAAACTGCATGGGGCGAGTTGGATTATTTAATTGTTGATATGCCGCCAGGTACTGGCGATATTCAGCTAACGATGAGCCAAAAAGTACCCGCCAGTGGGACTGTTATAGTGACAACCCCACAAGATTTAGCCCTTGCTGATGCGCAAAAAGGCATTGCAATGTTTAATAAAGTTAATGTACCAGTGCTTGGCTTAATTGAAAATATGAGCCACTTTTTATGCTCACACTGTGGTGAACCAAACCATGTGTTTGGTAAAGATGGTGCAATTAAATTAGCGCAGCGTCACGGTGTTCCTGTGCTGTCACATATTCCTTTAGCGATCAATATCCGCGAATACTCAGAGCAAGGAAAATTAATTGCTCTGGATAATCAAACGACAGTCAGTAAAATTTATGCTGATACTGCGCGGTTGATTGCCAGTATGCTTTACTATCAACAACCACATCATGATTCAGTAGAAATCGTGATTACGGATGATTAAATAATGAGATTATCAGATACCCATATTAAAGAATATATTGCACAACAACGTATTATTATAGAGCCAAGCCCAACGGATGACATGATTTCAGGGGTGACGGCAGATTTACGTTTAGGTAATAAGTTTCGTGTATTTCAAGATCATACCGCAGCCTATGTTGATTTAAGTGGTCCTAAAGATCAGCTTAATAAAGCAATGGAATCGATAATGAGCGATGAAATAGTGCTAAAAGAGGGTGATGCGTTTTTTTTACACCCGGGTGAATTAGCATTAGCAATGACTTACGAAAAGGTCACGTTACCTGCTGATATCGTGGGTTGGCTTGATGGACGTTCATCGTTAGCGCGTTTGGGTTTAATGGTACATGTGACTGCACATCGTATTGATCCGGGTTGGTCAGGTAACATTGTATTAGAATTCTATAACTCAGGTAAGTTGCCACTCGCGCTGCGCCCGATGATGAAAATAGGCGCTATGAGCTTTGAGACAATGTCAGGACCTGCTGAAAACCCTTACAATACCCGTAAAGACGCGAAATACAAAGACCAAACTAGTGCTGTTGCAAGTCGCATTAGTGATGATAGTAATTAATTAAAATGAATACCAAAAAAGGCTTATCACTTGGTAAGCCTTTTTTGTTTCATTAAAATCAATGACCAATTTATTGGTAATTTTACCTAATACCACCATACTTCTATTGTAGTCAGTCGATTTTTCGCAAAATAATTGATAGCATTTGAGGTGAAAGTGAAGATAAACAACGGATTGGTTCAAATGTTAATGCTTGTGGTGGTACTAATCTTTAGTATTTTTGCACCTAATAGCCATAGCGTGCCTGTGCAACGTTTATTGGATGTGCAAAATACACTTGCTATTAATAACCTAGTACATGAGGACTTTTTCAGTGATGTGAGAGGTTTATATATTCAGAAAAACCTTGCTATACGCTCCCCTATTTTTAAGAGCCAAGTGATTAATAATCCACAATTGACTTATCTTACGTCAAACCAAAATCCGGCTTTAGAACCCGTTATAAATAATACGCTTTATAAAACGGTACAAAATAAGCCCGCTCTTCTTGGCGCCATAGTCACTATTTTGCTTTTGAACTTTGCTATTGTTGCTAGTTTGAATTTTTTACTCTATCGATTTAAATTCTTTTACCTTTTGGGTTATATCGGCTGTGCTGTACTCGCTTGTTTAGTAAGTGCGGGCTTTCAAAACCCAAATTTAGGGGATCAAACATACACTGTATTCTCTTTGCTCTCATTGGCGTGTATGTGCCTTTATCTTGCTCATATTAGTTGTGAACAGCAGCTATTAAAGTCATATAAACAGAAACTTCACCCTACTTTAATAAGTATTAGCTGTGTGGCTATTATTTATAACTTGTTAGGTTATATAAATAGTCATTATGTGATGGCGGTTTGTTTTGCTGTAATTACAGGGCTACTTGTTCATTTGTTTTATAAATGGTGGCAGTTAAAAAAAATACATGGGGGCTTATCTCTTTTACTTTGGGGAGGCATATTTACACAAGCACTAGCATGGTCACTCACACTCATAATGCTAACACCTCAATTTTTAGCTAATGATGTTTTTGCAATTTTTAACTCCATTATTTTAGTGGGTATTATTTTGGTAAAAGATCGTTCCCGTGTTGTGAAATATAATGAGAGTTTGACTCATGATGAAGACACAGGTTTACCTAATAAACAGCTTTTACTCAGGCGTTTGGCTACCCAAGTTAAGCTTAAACAAGCGCACAGTTTAGTTTTATTTAGACCTGCTGCATTACTAAATAGCCGCGCTAATTTTGGTTATGGCCATGCAAACGAGCAAATTAAAGTTTTTATGCAAAAGTTAGCAGATCAACTTGCTGTGAATAATGCGCTTGGGATTGAATCAAAATTAAATGTGCGCCATTTTATTGCAAGGTTTGATGATGGTATTTTTGCTTTTATTATTCCGGGCTTACTTGAATTGAGTCAAATAGAGCAATTTGTGTGCGTTACCAATGGTGTATTTGCTGAAGGGGTTAATCATAACAATACACAATTAGTGGACCGCGTGGACTTTGGCGTTGCAAATTATCCATTGCATGCAAAAACGGGCAGTGAACTGATACAGCGAGGATTGCAGGCTTTGAGTGTAAAACCTTTACATGGTGAACGCTGGCATATGTATAGTGCCGAAAGCTCTACAATTTCACGGCATAAACGAGCGATTGCATCAGCATTGAGAGAAGCAATTGATGAAGATCAGCTTAGCTTATATTTTCAACCTCAGATTAACCTAAAAACAGGAGAAATCCATGGTGCAGAGGCACTTTTACGGTGGGAGCATCCCTTACTAGGGCATATACCGCCAGATCAATTTATTCCAATTAGTGAGTCAACGGGATTGATATCAGAATTGACTGAGTGGGTTGTCGCTGAAGCACTTAAATGCCAAAGACTTCTAATTGAGCTTTATCCTGAACATATAATGTCGGTTAATATTTCTGCTAAAGACTTACTAAATAAAGATTTACCAGTATTATTTATTACATTAATGAATGAGTATCAGCTTGACCCTGAAAATATCATGTTAGAACTGACCGAATCAGCCACATTAGATGAAGGCATGAACATAAAAACAGCCTTAAATGATTACAGATTAATTGGTTTAAAAATTGCTATTGATGACTTTGGCACTGGTTATTCTTCATTAGCCTATTTAAGTAAAATGGGCTTTGATGAAATTAAAATAGACAAGCAATTTGTTATGAACATTGAATACTCTAAAAATGATCAAACGATTTGTCGTGCCACATGTGATATTGCAAGATCACTCGATTCATATGTGGTTGCTGAAGGCATTGAAGATAAAGCAAGCTTAAATAAACTCCAAGAATATGGTTGTCATGTTGGGCAGGGTTACTATTTTTCGCGACCTATGGCTTTTACACAGTACTTAGCTTGGTTATCAAAAAGTAGAAGTGTTTCTAAGGATGTTGAAACAGTCGTTGCCCCAATTGAAAAAAATAACTGCTAAGTGGTTCAATACAGTCATTACACATTTTCTGATCGGGGTAAATAAGTGTTGAATTAGTTATGCCTGATACGAGAAAGTGATTAACGATGTTTTTTTGATGGCTAATACAAGCCTCGAAACATCGTGCTGCAAGCTCTTCAGGCATGCTCATATAGAATTGCTGATGCTGCTTATCAAAAACCATGCATTGATGTACATATTGATTGGCATTTTTCCCCTGATTATCTAGAAACACCCCCATATAAAATTCACTCAATATAAGGTTAATAGGGTGAGATTGATCCACACTGTGTTCAAGCCACAGTTTAGATGCAAAATGACGCGATGAGTGAAGTGGAAATAAGTGCTTAGTAATATGGTGATCAAAAGCATGAAACCATTCATGGGCAAGCGCGCCGCCGCCTGCATTTTTTGCTAAGGCTAAGGTGCGGGTATTACTATTATAATGTGCTTGGACATTTTGTTGCCCGCCATGGCCAAATGCAAAATTTAGGTTCCCTCTTAGGCCAATTGCAGTGGGTGGTATTTGTAAAATTTGTGCTAAATCTGCAAGGGCATCATAAATTAAATTGGCGCTCACTAATCGCTCTTCTTTGGTAACCCATTTACCAACCACCATGGTTTTAAATCCAAAGGTGTCACGAATTTCATTAAAGTCGACTTGATCCTCAAATCGGTAATCAGGGCCTTGACGAAAGAAACCCGCTTTTAATCGATTGGTATACGTCATATGGGTTGATAGCGAGCTTTAACATGTTCAGGCATAAACTGAGTTTGCTTTTTATTGAGTGATTCTAACATTGTGTACAGTGGCTGAGGATCTATGCTCTCAATAAGCGCTAAACTGTGTGCTACGGCTTCAAGCGTTGATAAACTGTCTAAGCGAGGTGCTTTACGAATCCTATAACGGTTTTTTGGTATTTCTTTAAAGCTTACTTTTTGAAAAGCGTTAAGAGAGGGGGTCATTTGCATAATTTTATATGCTTTTTTCCATGTTCCATCAAGCACGATAAGATGCGTGAGCGTTTTGCTAAATTGCGAGATATTAGTTGTACTATCATCTAATAGCAACGCTGTTTTATCAGGGTATAGTAATGCTGTCGTTTGAATTGGTAGATCTAATATGCTCGTGAAGTCAGATTCACTTTCTCCGACTTTAATTTCACACTGTGTGAGGCTCAAAGAAAGTAGGCGAGCTGTATTTTTCGTCACTTTTATTTCACTAGGATGCTGTAAGATAATAACTTTTATGCTGTTTTTAAGTTGTGATATATCTTCACAAAGGCAGGTTGTTAGGCTAAATTTACAATGAGTACACAATAAACGAGACATAAAATAATCTATTTAGTAATTTGTTAGTTTGAAAACTCAGCAATTATACGCTTAATCACTTTTTTAAGTGGATTTTTTTCTCTATAAATATAAAGTAGAATTATTAACTAGTTACTTGTGATTAAAACACGAGTAAAAAAAGGATAAAAAAATGAACACGGTAATTATTGATGAAGGCGCGTTGGAAGGTATGGAGTCATTATTAGGCGAGCAGTTTGATGACACATTGATGTTTTGCTGCGCTGAATTTGAGCGCTTGGGAGGCGAGATTCTAGCCACAATCCATAGCGATGTCCCAACAGCGACTCGCCACGCCCATAGTCTAAAGTCTAATGCGGCACAGTTTGGTGCCAGTAGCTTATCTGATGTTGCACGCGATATTGAGCAAAGCTTAAATAATGGCGATTTATCTCAGGCAGTGGCGGCAACAGAACAGCTTGAAAGCCAAGTCGCAGGGGCTAAAGACAAGTTAACCCAATGGTTGCAAAGCCGTTAAAATAAAATGAATTTTTTTCAGTTTTATGATGCTAAATAGGCTGGTGTTTTGCCCCTTTACTAGGTTAGTCTAACCATTCACTAGTAGAGGTAAAAATGTCAGAAATTAAAAAGAGTCATAAATTACAAGGCGTTTGTTATGATATTCGTGGGCCGGTATTAGTTCAGGCGCGCAAAATGGAAGACGAAGGCCAAAAAGTTTTAAAATTGAATATTGGTAACCCTGCGGCATTCGGTTTTGATATGCCTGAAGATATGCACCGCGATATTATTCGTAACCTTTATTCAGCCCAAGGCTATTGTGACTCTAAAGGCCTTTACTCAGCCCGCGTGGCTATTTATCAGCACTATCAGCAACGTGGTTTGTTCAATTTAGATGTTGACAATATATACATTGGGAATGGGGTCAGTGAGTTAATTCAAATGACTACCCAAGCTTTACTCAATAATGATGATGAAGTGCTGATCCCTGCGCCTGATTACCCATTATGGACTGCGTCAGTTAAGTTAGCAGGTGGCAATCCAGTTCATTATTTATGTGATGAAGAGCAAGATTGGTTTCCTGATATTGCAGATATTCGCAGTAAAATCACATCAAAAACCAAAGCGTTGGTTTTAATAAATCCAAATAACCCAACAGGTGCTGTTTACGATGATGCACTATTACAGCAGTTGATTGATGTCGCTCGTGAACATAAGTTACTGTTGTTGAGTGATGAAATTTACGAGAAAATTTTATATGACGGCATTACGCATAGCTCAATTGGCGCATTGTGTGATGATGTACCAATTATTACGTTCAACGGCTTAGCAAAAACTTACCGAGCTGCAGGCTTACGCATGGGGTGGATGGTATTAAGTGGTCGCACCGATTTGATGGATGATCTTCGTAAAGGTCTAGATATTCTTGCATCAATGCGGTTATGCGCAAATGTACCAGCACAATATGCCATTCAGCAAGCTCTCGGTGGTGTCCAGTCTATTGATAGCCTAATTGATCCTGGTGGGCGCTTATACGAGCAAAGAGATATTGCATGGCGTGGCCTAAACGCTATTGAAGGTATTTCGTGTACTAAACCAAAAGGCGCACTGTATGCGTTTGCCAAAGTAGACACCGAGCGCTTTAATATCAAAAATGATGAAAAAATGATTTTAGATTTACTCAAAGCCGAGAAAATTTTATTAGTACACGGTAGGGCATTTAATTGGCCAAACCCAGATCACTTTAGATTAGTATTTTTACCTAATAAAGATGACTTAAGTGTGGCGATGGGGAAAATGCAGCGATTTTTTAATGGTTATCGCCAAGGCTAAATGCAAAGCCTATTAAAAAAGCGAGCTAATGGGCTCGCTTTTTGGTTTTATTAGTCACTTAGAAGGCTTTATCTACGCGCACGGTGTTGTCTGATAGGTAAACTAAGCGAACATCGTCACCAGTGCTAAAGTGCATCTGATTATCTTTATCTTGAACCACCATAAATTGTTCACCGTTCTCAACACGGATCATTAACTCAACTAGGTGGTACTGTTCATAGTAGCTACTGCGTTGCTTATTATGCGCAATATTACCACCAATTACAGATCCTAAAATGGTTGCAGCTGTTCGACCGCTTCCGCCACCAAATTGGTTACCTATAACCCCCCCAAGCAATGCACCACCAAAGGTTTTCCAGCCGCTACTTTTGTCTTGTACTAACTCTTGTTGCGTGATGTTACGAACAGACTTTACTTCGCCAAATAACACTTGCTGTACAGGCACCGCTTTGTTTCGCTCATAGGCTGCAAAACTTGGGCTACTGGCAAGTAGTGTACAAATAAATGCTAAGGTTAGAGTTTTCATAACGCATCTCCCAGACTGTTTTCAAAACAAATAATTAAACAGCGATATTTATAGTGAGCAGATAGCTAATTATCAGTCGCTATAATGGCTAGTTAATAAGTTTTTGTTGATTTTTACCAACCAAATGTTGATTTTTCGCGTGTTTTACGAATTTCAGTTTCGTCAGCCCACTCTACTAAACCGCTTTTTAAATCCATCAAACGCATTGTAAATTTGTAATATACATCGGCTTTATCTTTATTCGATTTTACAATACTTGAAAGGTTACCGTACAGCATGTACTGAGCACCGACTTGTTGACCAAATGCGATGGCTGTAGATGGATTAACTAATGCGTCGTCATTTTGAAAATTAAGTTGCTCTCGAACAGCTTCTACACGGGTCATATCAACAAAGCGAAATTTACCGCTGCGGAGTAATTGTGTAGAGATTGAATCAGTAATTGATTCGCTATCAATATGCTCACTGGTTTTGTTTTTTATACGTTCAACAAAAACGATTGGGCGACTATTTGCCGTCATTGTGCCAACAACCGGTGAAGCAAGTAATGAGTCAGTCATTTGACTGGCTACTTTTTGCAGGTCGGTTGATCCAAAGTTAATATCGGTTGTTTCTACTGCTTGTGCATCGCCATAACTAACGACGGCTTTGTTTGCACAACCACTAAGCGCCAAGGCACTTAGGCCTATTAAGGCATAGCCAGAGAGTGCTTTTAAAGATGGCTTGTTAGGTGTGTTTACTGTGTTCATTATGTTTTCCTTTATTCTTTAAATTCTTGAGCTTGTGTCGATACTTCGCGCACAGCAAGTGAAAATGTAACCGCTTCTTGTGTAGGTGCAAGCCCGGGCAGTTGTATATTGGCAAAGCCAAATAAAGTAAGCGCCTGCCAAGGTGAATGATTTCCTTTAATAACAAACCCATCGCCATCAAACCAAGTAAATTGATACTGTAAGTATTGAGACTTTTTGTATTGGCTTGAAAGTGTAACAACCACATCAGTGAGTTGATTTGTTTGGCGTGTTTTTACGTCGCTAATAACTAATCGCTTACCAAGTTGTGGGTTATTTACTTTGAGTTGTTGCTGATATTGCGCAGATGCGTTCTCTACAGCAATTCCCGATGTAGTGGGTCTGCCAGCACATGCTGTAAGTAAAGACACCGCTAATAAAGGCACTAGATATTTCATGACTGCTCCTAAAGTTGCACTACATGGTAATTAAAATAGTTATTAATAGAGGTTAGGTAAATTAAGGTTAACCCTTGCTTACTAACCGTGAAATTTATATTTTTATGACCACTTAATTGTAAACTGTGGTCTCCTGCATTTAGTTGTGTCCGCGCGACACTTATTTGGTTTGGTAATGTTAGCCAGCTTCGTGTGTCTGCTTGCTCTGACGCCAAATTGTAAAGGTTTGCTAATATATTCCCAACATCACCGCCACTGCGAGCAAGTTCAGCACGCACTTTTTCTTTGGCTATAAGCCTTAATACTTGTCTTGAAACTCGCGCTGGTGTTTGTTCTTCAAGGGTTTTGGCTGCCAATGCTTCAATTCTGACTAATGGACTCAATGCTAACTCCTGATCACTGACACTGATATTGCTGTAACTTGGAGTAAATGCTTTATCTTTATATACAGGCATTGCTAAGCTATAAAAACGCGCATCCCCGCGTGATGTATAAATGGGCAGCCTGAGGACAAATTCATCCTTTTGTGCAACTAAACCTTGCTCCATGAGAATGACAACTTCGCCCCCATTAGTTCGACTATTTAATTGCCCGAAGCGCTGTGTATATTGCTCATAATCTTGTTCAAATCCTTGCTGTTTAGCTAGACGCATAACATCTTGCTGTAAATATGGATTATTAGGGTTAATCTCTAAGGCTTTTTTATAATCTATATACGCATCATCAAATTGCTTATTGGATTGATAAAGTAATCCAGACAAATAAAATGTGAAGGCATTTTGATAGCCATTTTTAGCATCCTTTATTAACGCATCCATACTTGGGTAATGTTGCTGTGCTTCTTTGGCAACGGCATCAAGTACATTGCCTTGTTCAGCGAGCGCGTCTATTTGTACTTTATTTGCTCGACGAACTTCAACTAACGCACCTTCAATATCTCGCTTGTATATGAAATTAAGAGCTTTATAACTATGCAGCATGCTCATTTCATAGGGAGCAGGTACATAACCTATCACCGAGTCATTCGTCAGTAATGCACTTGTTTGCTCAAGGCCTGCGCTTAATTGCAGCTTTGCAGCTTGACGCTTAGTTTCCATCTGCTGATAAATCGACTCATAATAATTTTGAGCTGTATCCTGTTCACTATTTAAATCACTTAATCGTGCGCTTTCTAATTGATTTAGTAGGTAATTGCTATGGTTTTTTCCATTACTCGGTAACAGTTTTTGTGCTTGCGCCATATTATTAGAGTTAACTGCGTGGCGCACAGGAGCCATTTGATGAGCGTAATGGCTAAAGAGATCATTAAAACCAATGCTACTGCATCCTCCTAAAATGAAACAAAAGCTAAATAAAATACTGCGCTGCACATTGCACTCCTTTTATTAATTCAATATAGATTAGCATAATCTTTTGATTGGTTAATGATAAACAATGTAAGAAATCGTAGTAACTATTTTACATTTACTGCACTAAGCTGAAATAGATCAGCGATGTGAGCGGTCTTGCTGTTTGAACAATTAAATAATCAGAGGAATAAAAAATGAAAAAATTTACTGGAGCAGCAATGGCCGTGATGGTTGCAGGTTTAGTTGGCTGTAATAGCACAGAAGCAGACACCTCAGCAGCATCGGTTGCAAATATGAATTCAACAACAGACTTAGTGCATTGTTACGATGTAAATGTGTGTGGCGGTCACAATGACTGTAAAACGGCAGATAATGCCTGTTCTGGTCAAGCATCGTGCAAAGGCACTGGCTTTGTGGCAATGCCATCGAAAGCCTGTGGTGATGTTGGTGGTGCAATTAAAGATAAATGGGTTGGGACTGTTGCTCAAACGGATTTAGTGCATTGTAATGACGTCAATGTGTGTGGCGGTCATAATGACTGTAAAACAGCTGATAATGCGTGTGCAGGTCAAGCATCATGTAAAGGAACTGGCTTTGTTTCAATGCCCGCTAAATCATGTGGTGATATTGGTGGCTCTGTCGATTCATAAATGGGTTGTAATAATCTAGGTGGTATTACCGCCTAGATATGAAAGGATGTGTATGAAAGAGCAATTTTTAGGTTTTGGTTTGGGTTTGCGGGCACCCCATTTAGAACAAATAATTACAGAGAAACCAGCGGTAGATTGGTTTGAAGTTATTTCTGAAAACTATTTTGTAGCGGGTGGTAAGCCTTGGTATTACTTAAATAAAATTCGTGAAAATTACCCCGTAGTTATGCATGGTGTTTCGATGTCGATAGGCTCAACAAATGCGTTGAACATTGATTACTTGAAATCATTAAAAGAAACAATTGCCCGTGTTGAGCCACAGTGGGTATCTGACCATTTATGTTTTACCCAAGTGGGAGATATTAATAGCCATGACTTATTACCTATGCCCTATACACAAGAATCGCTTGAGCATTTAGCATCGCGGATCCATCAAGTACAAGCGTATTTAGGAACTGAGATGATTTTTGAAAATGTCTCAAGTTATCTTACTTATAAAGAATCTCAAATGACTGAGTGGGATTTTTTAGCAGCTTTACATCATAAAACAGGTTGCCGCTACTTAATGGATGTAAATAATGTTTATGTCAGTGCACGTAATCATCAATTTGATGCGATGACGTATTTAAATGCAATACCAAAAAAAGCGATTGCACAAATCCACTTAGCAGGACACCAAGATTTTGGTAGCCACATTATAGATACGCACGATGAAGATGTGTCACCGCCGGTGTGGGATTTATTTACTCGCTATGCCCAGCAGTTAGGGCCAGTTAGCACCATGATTGAGCGCGATGATAATATCGGCACATTAGAGGCGTTGATTAAAGAGTTGGATCAGGCACGCGAATTAGTGCAGCCTTTTTGGCAAGGTATGGCTAAAAATGAGTGATTTAGCACAATTACAGCAACACTTTATGGCGTTACTTCAAGGGACGAGTGATAAGCTTGCAGATCATATAACCGAGCAAGGTGAATTAAATACCAATCAACGTTTATCTATTTATCAAAATGCTTATAAAATTCGTTTACGTGCAGTGATAGAGCAAGATCATGAACAGTTAGGACGTTATTTAGGAGATGATCTATTTGAATTGATGGTACAAGGCTACCTGCAAACTTTTCCATCTAAATTTACGTCATTAAGAAATTTTTGCGATCAATTACCGCAATTTTTAAGTACCACGGAGCCGTTTATACAGCATCCTATATTGGCTGAAATAGCGACTTTTGAACGAATGCTATTAACTGCATTTGATGCAATGGATGCTGCGCATTTACGTGTTGAAGCACTTGAAAGCATTGCACCTGAAAACTGGCCTAGTTTGCAGTTAGTATTACAGCCTAGTGTACAATTAGTGTGTTTTAATACCAATGCGGTTGAATCATGGCAGGCACTTAAAGAGCAACAGTCACCGCCTGAACCTCAGCATCAATCATCAAAATGTTGGGTTATAGCGCGGGATTTACAGCGCCGTACACAATATGTTTATGTTGATCAACAAGAGTTCCGTTTATTATCGCTGATAAAAAATCAGACACCTTTTGCGCAATTATGCCAATCCTGTTTAAATGAACTAGAGCCATCGCTGATCGCGGGTTTCTTAATTGGAAAAATTAACAGCTGGCTTGAAAGAGGTTGGTTAAAACAATTCTAAAGGGTAATTTTTGAAAGCAATACTTTACACACTGCTAGCTTTAATCGCTTTTGCTGCCAACTCATTGTTGTGCCGAATTGCACTTGCCAATGGGTATATAGATGCGTGGAATTTTACAGCGCTGCGCTTATTAAGTGGTGCGTTGTGTTTGGGAGTCATTCTTTTGTGGCAATCAAAATCATCCTTGCGTTTAGTAAACACTGAATACGCACCAGATAATGGCAGTTGGCGCAGTAGCATTAGTTTAGTTGTGTATGCATTGTGTTTTTCGCTTGCTTATATTGAGTTAGATACAGGTAGTGGGGCGTTAATATTATTCAGTGCTGTCCAATTAACGATGATTGGGTGGGGGATCATAAATAAAGAGCGCTTAAGTGCGATTCAATGGGCTGCATTTATGTGTGCGTTGATGGGATTTATTTATCTCATGCTCCCTTCAGCAACAGTGCCTTCAGTTTTACCTGCTGTTCTTATGTGTACAAGTGGTATTGCATGGGGGGTTTACAGTATTAGAGGTAAAGCATGCAAGTCACCACTGCGTGCTACATCGTATAATTTTTTTAGAAGCGTGTTGATACTGCCCGTATTTTTTATTGTTGGTTTCGCTAGTGTGGCACAATTGAATTGGCAGGGAATTGCGCTTGCATGCGCGTCGGGGGCATTAGCATCTGGCATCGGGTACAGTATTTGGTATATTGCATTGCCACTTTTAAAAAGCACACAAGCTGCAGTTGTACAATTATGTGTGCCAGTGATTGCAGCTATTGCAGGGGCAATATTTTTAGACGAGGTATTATCAGCGCGTTTTATTATTGCCAGCGCCTTTATATTAGGCGCTGTGATGGTATTTTTACTTGCTAAGCAACCGCAGAGCTTACATTCAACACATAGCGCTGATAAAGCATTGGCAGATGAGTCAAAATAGCGTCTTTTCCTAGTAACTCACTGTTATTTATCACATCTCTTAGTGCGGTGATATTTAAATGTTGCATTAGCGTTGTCGAATGTTTTACATGGCTGATGTGCCAAGGCTCAGGCGCAACGCCGCCTAAATCAGATTGATATGGGCGGTAAAAACCATACAGAGCGAGGTTTTTATCAAGCCAACGAGTGAGCGCTGAAAAAGGCCCACCATCTTGATACTCGTGCGCTTCTAGTTGTAATCGGTAATCAACGGGAACGGCTGCTTTATCAAAAATATCGAGATCAGTCCCGAAATGATGCCTACTTGTACCCGGTAGCGCAGAGTAAAGCATAATAGCGTGGCATTTTTCAATGTCGGTTAGACTCGTTAGATCAACGACTTGTTGCTGTTTATTTAATACTGGGCGCTGGCCACTAAATTTTGCATTCCAAATGTGTGCTTGGCGCTCAAAACTTCGAAAACTAGAGACTATCGCAAGCTCAAAGCCAGCTTGCGCAGCGGCTGCTTGTAGTTGGTTAAAATCGACAATAATCTCTTTATGCAGTTTATGAGCGTTATGTTCACTGAGTAACAACTCGCTTTGACCGCAAGCGCAATCGCTGAGCTGCTGAGATGAGAGTTGTTGATAAATCATGTTAATAATTGCTCTAAAATTTGTTCGTAAATATCGGCCAAGGCAATAAGATCGTCAGTGCTTACACACTCGTTTACTTTATGGATAGTGTCATTTCGAGGCCCAAGTTCAATCACTTTTGCGCCCGTTTGCGCTATAAAGCGCCCATCCGATGTACCACCAGTAGTCTCAAGAGCTGTATCTACACCAGTCACTGATTTAATCGCCGCAACTGTGGCATCAATTAGTGGGCCACCTTCAGTGATGAAAGGCTGGCCATTCACAATCCAGTTTAACTCATAGACAAAATCATATTCGTCAAGAATATCAATGACGCGTTGCTGTAATTGTTGATGGGTGACTTCAGTGCTAAAACGAAAATTAAACTGAATCTCTAATTCGCCAGGAATAACATTTCCAGCCCCAGTGCCGCCATTAATATTTGAAATTTGAAAACTAGTGGCAGGGAAAAACTCATTCCCAGTATCCCATACAGTTTGGCTTAACTGAGTAAGTACAGGAGCTGCAATATGGATAGGATTTAACGCCAGTTGCGGGTAGGCCACATGGCCTTGTATTCCTTTTACGGTTAAAAAGCCTGTAAGTGAACCTCGACGGCCATTTTTAACGACATCACCAAGTACATCACGTGATGAAGGTTCACCAACCAAGCACATGTCGATTTTTTCACCACGGGCTTCTAATGTGTCTATAACGCGGGTTGTGCCATTAATAAAAGGGCCTTCTTCATCAGAGGTAATCAAAAATGAAATAGAGCCTTTGTGATCTGGGTGTTTAGTTACAAATCGCTCTGTTGCAACAATCATGGCCGCTAATGAACCTTTCATATCGGCTGCACCACGCCCATGTAACATACCCTCTGTTATCAGGCCTGAAAAGGGAGGGTGCTGCCAGTTTTTTTCCGGGCCCGTGGGGACAACATCAGTGTGGCCAGCAAAGCAAAAATGCGGAGAGCGATCTCCTTTGCGCGCCCAAGTATTAAGGGTGTCTGTAAAAAACAGTGATTCAATATTAAAACCTAGCTTTGCCAGACGTTCATTCATCATCGCTTGGCAATTAGCGTCTTCAGGGGTGACTGAGCGCTTTTGTATAAGATCTTGAGCAAGTTTAATTACGGGATCATTCATAACGCAAAAATCTCATCATATTGAGCCGCTTTATAGCCTAAGTGGTAGTTACTGTTATGGATAAGTACAGGGCGTTTGATCATAGCAGGCTGCTCAACTAAAATAGCCAAAGCGCTTTGCTTATCTAAATTTTCTTTTTGCTCATCAGATAATTGGCGATAAGTCGTGCCGCGCTTATTTACCAGATCTTGCCAATCAATATGTTGTGCAAATTCGCTCACCATTTCATGAGATATTCCGTCTTTACGGTAATCATGGAACTTAAAATCAATGTTGTGATCGGCTAAATGTTTTTTGGCTTTTTTGATGGTGTCGCAGTTGCTAATACCGTAAAGAGTGGTCATATAAATTACTTCTTAGTTATTGTTAATAAAGAGTCTACCCCAGCTGTGACATGAGATAAACCATAGTGTACAGCTCCCAACCTATTACCATTGAGTAAAATCATTGTCGCAAGTAGAGGCGTTTTGAGCTCGCGTAAGTCAAAATAAGCAAGCCGTTCACCTTTGATAATTTTACTGCCGCCTAATTGGGCAATATGGGTATGGGCAATATGGTGTTGATGTGTATCTAAATGCAGTGTTAGTAATACTTTTAAGCCATTATTTGCTTTCAAGATAAATTCACTGCCTGCATTTTTAACTTGTAATAACGTGCCGTTAAATGGTGCTAATATTTTGTGACTTGTAAGTTCAACAATGATGCCCCGCCCAAGAGTGCCGTAACTAAAAAAAGGCTCAGGATGCTCACTTAATGGGCGAACTTTACCACTGAAAGGGCTGCATATTGATATGCTGTTGGGATCTAATTGACGTTGTGGTAAATAGCTAATATCAGAGTATTTCATAGTGCTTAAAGGGATTCGTTGAGTACGTGATAGCCATCTTTTTTTAGTGCTGCAATCGCGTTTTGTATACGCTGTCGTTTAACTAAAACATAATCGGTATCGTAGGTCGATAAAGCAAAAATTGAAATGCTCGCTTTGGCTAAAACACCTGAGATATCAGCCATGATCCCTGTTAATGAAAACCCAAGTGGACCTACGACCTCTAATGCTAACCAATCGTTTTCTGCATCAAGGCTCTCAATCTCAAATGTAGTGGGGCATACGATGGATAATTCGTCGACTGTTTTAGAGATAAAATACATTGATTCTTTAAATAGCGCAGCAGGAATATCACTATTAACATCAAGGCTATGAATCGTAAAGGCTGTACTATGAAGCTGCAATGTTTGCTTTGACATTTTTAAACCCTTTGGCAGTAAGTCACTTATTAATAGTATATACCCAAGCCACCTCAAGATGCGA
Organism: Pseudoalteromonas sp. Ld20; assembly: GCF_045064175.1. NCBI lineage: Bacteria > Pseudomonadati > Pseudomonadota > Gammaproteobacteria > Alteromonadales > Pseudoalteromonadaceae > Pseudoalteromonas > Pseudoalteromonas sp. Ld20. The sequence continues at coordinate 166,510 of NZ_JBISHB010000038.1, read as the reverse complement.
GCGTCGTTGGAGTTAAAAGCGATAGAGGTAAGTGACAGACTGCGATTCCGAGGTATTCTAGGACTAAAATAACTCATTAACTGCGTTAAAATTAGTTACTGCAAAAAGTAAAGCACCTAATTAAGGTGCTTTACTGATGTCTCACTCGTTATTTTTAACTTGTGATGCTTGAATGGCAGTTAACGCAATTGTGTAAACAATGTCGTCAACCAACGCGCCTCTGCTTAAGTCGTTTACTGGTTTTCTCATACCTTGCAACATCGGGCCAATACTTATTAAGTCAGCGCTTCTTTGCACTGCTTTGTAGGTTGTGTTACCGGTATTTAAATCGGGGAATATAAATACCGTTGCTTTACCTGCGACAGGGCTGTTAGGGGCTTTTTTACGTGCAACGTTTTCCATAATAGCGGCGTCGTATTGTAATGGACCATCGATTATCAGATCGGGGCGTTTTTGCTTTGCAAGTGCGGTGGCTTCACGCACTTTTTCAACATCTGCGCCTGTGCCTGATGTTCCGGTGCTATAACTTATCATGGCTACACGAGGTTCAATGCCAAAAGCCGCGGCGGAGTCAGCAGATTGAATCGCAATATCAGCGAGTTGTTCGGCCGTTGGATCAGGGTTAATTGCACAGTCACCATAAACAAGTACTTGATCAGGTAATAGCATAAAAAATACCGATGAGACCAATGATGATCCCGGTGCAGTCTTAATCAACTGAAGTGCAGGGCGAATAGTATTTGCTGTGGTATTGACCGCGCCAGATACAAGGCCATCAACTTTACCGCGCTCTAACATCATGGTGCCAAGTACAACGTTATCTTGTAGTTGTTCATGTGCTACAACTTCGGTGAGGCCTTTACTTTTTCTGAGTTCAACCATTGGCGCGATATAATCATTGATCACACTATGAGGCTCAATAATTGTTACATTTTCGTTGAGTTCAACACCTTGTTGTATGGCAATGCGTTCGATTTCCTCGCGATCGCCAAGTAAAATTGTTTTTGCAATACCACGTTGACCACAAATAGCGGCAGCTTTGATAGTACGTGGCTCATTACCCTCTGGGAGCACCACGGTTTTAGCAAACTGTCGGGCTTTATCTGTCAGTAAATAGCGAAATGCTGGTGGAGACATTTTACGTGTTTTACCGACACTTTTAGCAAGGGTATCGAGCCAGTCAGAATCGATGTTGCTCGCATTATGATGCTTTACCTTATCGATTCGTTGTTCATCATCACATGGTACTTCCATATTAAAGTTATGTAGTAATAGAGATGTTCGCCAAGTATCGGCGTCAGTGATTAAAATAGGTAAGCCGGTTGCCATTGCTTGTTCGCACAAAGTCATAATACGAGGCTCAGGTCTAAATCCACCAGTGAGTAAAATAGCACCAATTTTAGTGCCGTTCATGGCTGATAAACACGCTGCAACTAATACGTCAGAGCGATCGCCGGGCGTAACTAATAACGCACCTGGCGTAAAGTGGTTGAGAATATTTGACACAGTACGCGCGCAAAAAGTGACACGGCGTAAACGTCGGTGCGCCATATCGCCTTCGTTGATTATTTCAGCTTTTAAATAAGCACATAAATCTTTTACACGAGGAGCGACTAACTCAAAGTCCCACGGTATAGAACCCAATAACATAAATGGGTGTTTTCTAAATATGGGCAGTGAGGCAAGTCTATTGAGTTCATTTTCAAGTTGTTCGGGGTTATGTGTATCCACTAAATCAGCGCGAGCTCGGCCTTCTTCGTCTAAAGGGGCGTTTACTTTATTAAAAATACAGCCCAGTACGCGGGCATGATCAACACCGCCATAGTTGCCTGCAGCAATTTCTAATCGGTCTTCAATTTGATCATTAGTATCGTTGCCTGGTGTAAGCACAAATACGATATCTGCACCTAAAGTTTGGGCAATCTCGCGATTTACTCGCCCTGCATAAGGTTGGCGGCGGGTGGGCACCATACCTTCAATAATAGCGACTTCATCGCTGTTTATCGCATTTTCAAAGCGCTCTACAATCTCTTCAAGTAAGTCATCACCTTTACCATCACCAATCATTTGCTCTGCATACGCAAGCGCAAATGGAGTAGGTGGTGTGATAGGCGAACCTTGAGTAACAATTTGGGTTGACTTTTCTGGGCCAGTTTCACCAGAACGAGGCTGTGCAATGGGTTTAAAAAAGTTAACTTTGACTGCCTTTTGCTCAAGAGCACGAACCAAACCAACAGAGACAGAGGTCAATCCAACGCCTGTTGAAATGGGCACTAACATAATTCGACGAGCCATAATTAGTGCTCCTGCGCAATGGTTGCAGCATCAAGGGCAATAACCCACTCTTCATTCGTAGGCATTACGACCGCTTTGACATTTGCTGCTGTAGAGCTAATAATCCCTTGCTTTGAAAAACGCGCTGCAAGGTTTGCTGTATTGTCACAGTCTAGGCCCAAAAATGAGAGCTGCGCGATTACTTTTGCGCGAATTATATCTGAGTTTTCACCAATGCCACCTGTAAAAATCAAAGCATCTAGGCGTTGTAATGGCACCATAAAAGCTGCAATTTGTTTTGCTAATCGATAACAAAACATGTCGAGTGCGAGAATTGCTTTTTCGTTACCTGCTACAGCAGCTTCTTCGATTGTTCGGCAATCGTTGGAGAGTTCACTAATACCCAGTAAGCCACTTTGCTTATTGAGTAAATCATCGATTTGCTGTGCGCTGTAATCAAGCTGTGTGGTTAAAAAGTTAAATAGGCCAGGGTCAATATCACCACTGCGAGTTCCCATCATTAAGCCTTCGAGTGGGGTAAGTCCCATACTCGTATCGACGCTTTTACCGTTTTTAATTGCGCACACCGAGCAACCATTACCTAAATGTGCACTAATAAAGTTACTATGTTCAATCGATTGATTTAATAATTTAGCTGTTTGTTCAGCAACATAAAAATGGCTTGTACCGTGAAAGCCATAACGCCTAACGCCATAATCTGTATAAAGTTTGTAGGGCAAGGCATAAAGATAAGCTGTTTTTTCCATCGTTTGGTGAAAGGCAGTATCAAAAACGGCAATTTGTGGTAAGCCTTTAAATGATGCCTGAGCCGATGAAATACCTAATAAATTTGCGTGGCCATGTAAAGGAGCAAGTGTTGCCGCTTGGGTAATGCCCTTTATTACATCATCATCAATTAAAACTGATTGGGTAAAATGTTCCCCACCATGAACAACACGATGACCCACAGCAATTAAGTGATCAGCTAAATGATGATCGTTGATCAGCGCAACCAGCGTATCAATTGCAGCGCCGTGAGCTTGGTTTGCCTCAAGTTCAATTTGTTTTTTTACACCTTGATATTTGTACTTAATTAAGGGGGTTGAAGATCCTAAACGCTCGGCAAGACCTGAAATAATTTCTTCAGAGGTTAAAGCATCTAAAATTGCGAATTTTAAACTTGAACTGCCACAGTTAAGAACAAGAACATGGCGAGGTAGAGCTGGTTGAGAAGGCATAACAAGATCCCATTTTTGACAATATCAGTAAGTGAGCATTAAGAGTAAGAATGTAAATTAAAGCAAAGTAGTAATCGGCCGATATATTGCTATGCTTAAGTAAATACTGGCTTGCATTAAAAACGGTTTGTTTAGCTGGTTAAAAAGTAAGTTATTTTCGCTAAAGGCTATTTTTAATGCTAAGTAAATATAAAGTCTAATTGACTTAATGCATGAATATTTTACCTCATTTATTGTTTTAACGTTAGTGATAAGCATGATCAAAAACAAGTTTTAAGGTAAAAAGGTGGAATGGATTTTACACAGGAATGTTACCGCGAGTGTGGTACACTCAAACAGTAAATATTTTTTGATAAACCAGCGATACCTAGGAGCCATGATGCAAAAGAGTGTGATGTCACAAGTTCAAACTGGTCGTGAATATGCAAAAAAATGGCCTCTTCGCAGAGAGCTGGCGCCGCTATTTATCGAATTTAAAGTAATAAAAGCTACCGATCTTGCGATTACGGTAATGCCAATTATCGCTATGCTTACGTTGTTTATGCAGTTGAATTATTTAGGCAGTGATTTTTTGCCTCAAGCAATTGCAATGGCATTATTTTTTCTGTCTTTACCTTTTCAAGGCCTGCTATGGCTAGGAAAACGGGCTCAAACTCAACTTGAACCCGCGATGATGCATTGGTATAAAGAACTACATGGGAAAATGGTAGCAAATGGCTACCAAGGCCAGGTCAATAGCAAAAATCCAAAATACGCTGATTTGGCGCGTTTGCTCAACGATATGTTTGAAAAAATGGATCGTGCCTTTACGAAAGAGAATCTGTAAGGCGCTTAAATTGGCTTACATAAAACGATAAGGTGACAATTTGCTCGCCTTGTTGTTCTAGCTCCAGCCAATGCTCTGGTCTAAATTTCCATGCGAAAGGCGTCATTGTAATTAGATTTTTTACATCTTTAAACGGCAAAGCAATTTGTTGATCTAGTAAACGTTGCTCGACGAGTTCAAACCCTTCAGGTATGTCAATTGGCGTATGTGCATTTACTTCACGGTAAATCTTGTTTTTTAATTCTTTTAAGTGCCAAGGACCTGGACTTGCAACAATAAGTGCTGCTCCTGGTTTTGCTAAACGCGCTAATTCAGTATCAAATAAAGGCGCAAAAATACTGACTAGCACATCAGCCGAATCATCAGCGAAGGGCGCTTGGCTAATTGATGCAACGCTAAAATTACAGTGTTTATAACGTTTGGCCGCGTATTTGATGGCTGATTTTGAAATATCTACACCATACACTTCAATATTACAGGCGTTAGCAATTGCTTGGGTATAAAAACCCTCTCCGCAGCCTAAATCTATGACTGTTTTTGGAACAAGGGTATGGACGTGGTCTGCAATAGTTGATTGTAAAAACTGATAATGCTGCGTGTTTAAAAAATCGCGTCTTGCTTGCACCATATCTAGGTTATCGCCAGGTTGCTTTGAGTTTTTTTGTTGAACGGGTAGTAGGTTTACATAACCTTCTTTGGCGAAATCAAAACTGTGGTTGTTAGTGCATTTAAGCGTGTTTGCGTTCAACTCAAGGGCGTGTTGGCACAGCGGGCATTGATAATTGAGACTCATGAGTCTAAATAATCCTTATCATAAAAAGTTTTTACCCACTGGGGGCGATAGGTGATCAGTAACGTAATAGCCATGCCATTTAGCATCGCTTCAGGAAACCAAATTATGGCACATAAATACAGGTAGTTTTCAGTTAATTCAAACCAGTTATAGCTGAGCGTGAAATAGTAAAAAAGACTAATAGAGAGTATTTTTAAGCACGCGATAATTGCTGCACAGATAAACGCACAGACAAATACGTAGACGAAAAAATGCCGAGGTAGAAGGCTATAACATAGAATAAAAAAAGCATAGCTCAATAATATTGGTAAATAGGCACTGAGTAATAAATGTATGGGTAATTGAGTAACAGTGATTTGCTTAAAAGCCACTAATAGCAAAGTAGCAAGCGAAGCACTCAGTATAGCTTGGCGCCAGCCCAAGATAAGCGTGATAGCAGTGACACCGAGTATATGTAATTCAAGGCCCGGTAATATGCCTGCTTTAATACGCCACAGTAATGCCATTACGACTGTACAAGCAAATAAACCAGTTTGACGCGCAGGTGTTGTCATCAATGCGGTATATTGCGTTTTATTGACGCTGAGTAAAAAAAGGCAGCCAACAATAAACCACGCAATAGATTGCAATTCGAGGCTTATTATTGGCATTATTTTTAGTTCAGTCATTTAGTTATGTGCTAGCTAAACGTTGACCAAATAGGTGCGTGATCTGAGGGCTTTTCAATGCCTCGTAATTCGTAATCAATACCAGCATCGATACAGCGCGCAGCTAAATCCGAGGTTGCTAAAACAACATCAATTCTCAATCCTCGGTTATCATCAAACCCTTTTGAACGGTAATCAAACCATGAATATTGCTCAACAGTGTCAGGATGAAGTTCACGGAACGTGTCTTTGAAGCCCCAATCAAGTAACGTTGCAAGCCATTGACGCTCTTCTGGCTGGAAGGAACATTTGCCTGTTTTTAGCCAACGTTTACGATTTGGCTCGCCAATTCCAATATCTAACTCGGTTGGAGAAATATTGATATCACCCATAACAATGACGTCTTCATCACTGTTGTGGTTTGTATCAAGGTGGGTCATTAAGTCTTGATAAAATTGGCGTTTGTACGGAAATTTAGTTTCATGTGCAATGTTGTCGCCTTGTGGAAAGTAGCCATTCATAACGGTTAAGTCACGGCCATTTTCTTGGCTAACGGTGACGCTAATCATCCGTTTTTGCGATTCATCAGTGTCAGTTGCAAACCCTTTAAATACAGATTTAGGCTCTGCTTTACACAACATAGCAACCCCGTAATGGGCTTTTTGACCATGAAAATAAACGTGGTAACCCATTTTTTGCACGTCTTCTAACGGAAAGGCTTCATCATGAACTTTAATTTCCTGCAAACCAATAATGTCAGGTTGATGTTTATCAATAATTGCTTGTAATTGGTGTAGGCGAGCGCGCAGCCCGTTAATGTTAAATGAAATAACTTTCATAAGATGGCCCTAAATAATTATCTTTTTTTAGATGAGGGCTAAATTCTATCATCAAATAGCGGATGGCACATGCGGTTATTAATAAAAATGAACTGCTGTTTTGTTGAACAAATGATGACCAAGCATTAAGCGTTGTTAATACCATATTAAATAAAAAATTAAATATATAATCCAGTTGATTTGTATGTTTGTGTATATATAATGCGCGCAAACCACCCGTTCATTATTTATTCATTTTAAAGGTACATCATGAAAAAACAACTTTTAGCATTGTTCGTAGCAACTGTTTCTTTCTCACATTCAGTCAGCGCGGCGCAGTATGTTTCAGCGGATCATAAAATTGAGTCTAAGTTATGCTCTATTAGTGCTAATGAAGGTTTTTCTGCAGCCAGAAAAGTGGCAGCGCAACATGGTGTAAACCTATCTCGTTTTTCAAAAAGCATTTTGTGCAATGGTGACGATATTCGTAACATTGCAAAAAAAATCAATGATAATGCTCAACAAGCGAGAGTGATCGAGGTGTTTGCTAAAAATACACAGCAAGAAACTCAGTTATGCATTACAGCTTTAAAGCAAGGACTTGCACCCGTTAAAGAAAAAATTGGTAACTTAAATTCACTAAAATGTAATGGTGAAGTAGTAACAGATTTTGTGAAGCGTTATCAAAACGCCGCAATTTAAGTATTTGCAATGCATGCAATTTTTACATGCTTGTATGAAATGGTTGCAGTGAGGCAGGTTGGTGAATGACCTGCGTTTCATTAATTTATTGATTTTTAAGGTTTTTAAAGTTGGCATTTAACTTGTTTGTATTTGATTGAAATTAATCAATTACAAGGAAATTTCTTATGAAAAAGTTAACTTTAGCATCTACTATTTTAGCTGCTCTGAGCTTATCAGCATGTTCGACATCTTCAATGCCAAAAATCGACAGTAATTTTGGTAGTTTAGATAATGACGATGATGGCTACATCTCAAAAGTAGAGGCTGATGATGACAATATTTGGGAACATTTCTCAAACATTGATACAAATATGGACGAGCAGATCAGCCGTAAAGAATTTAATAGTTATATGCAACTCAATACCGGTAAAGTTGCCAGCGATACAGAGGTTGCTGACTCTGCTTTTAAAGCCGACATTGCCAAATTTGATCCGATTGAAAACGATTTTAGTTCTTTAGATAATGACCGTAATGGTTTTATCTCTATCAGTGAAGCAAACGATGATGACATAGCAAAACACTTCGGTTATATGGATACAAACCAAGACAAACGTATAAGTCAGCAAGAGTTTATAGGTTATATTCAAACTTATGGTAGCGATGTTGCTGAAGATGAAGCACTTGAAATGATCAAAAATAGTTAATTTATTTACGCTTATTAAATCATACCAATGCCAATAGCTTCGTTATTGGCATTTTTTATGTATTTTTAACGATTGTTTTTCCTAGTTTCAGTTAGATCTGTCATAATAATGCGTTACATAAGCTTATTAGATAAAGGGTAGGTATGGCGGGTCGGCGAATTAGTGATGAGCAACTTGTTGAGATCATTGAAGCGGCGATATTTGTTGCTGGAAAACCCCTCACTAAACGGCATATAAAAGACACGGTGTTAATTGATTTAAATATTTCAATGGCACGGATCACTCACGCTGTAGAACAAATACAGCTGCATTATCAAACACGCGGAATTCGTTTGGTAGAAGTTGGGAGTGGTTTTCGATTTCAAGCGTGTGCGAGTCTAGGTCCGTGGTTAAGTAACCTGTGGCAAGAGCGTGCACCAAAATACTCTCGAGCATTATTAGAAACCCTTTCACTTATTGCATATCGACAACCGATCACTCGGGGCGAGATTGAGCAAGTACGAGGTGTGACTGTTGGCTCGGGAATTATTAAAAATCTGCTCGAGCGTGAGTGGATTAAAGTCGTTGGGCATAAAGAAGTACCGGGGCGGCCCGCTTTATATGCAACAACTAAACAATTTTTAGATTATTTTTCGTTAGCGGGTTTAGATAGCTTACCTCCGTTGCCTAAGCAGCAACAAAGCAAAATCGACCAGCTATTGAGTGATCCTTCTGTGAGAGAACTATCCGAATGAGTATACAAGGTGAAAAGTTACAAAAAGTATTGGCAAGAGCAGGTGTTGGCTCTCGTCGTGAAATGGAAAAATACATTGATGCAAATCGCGTGAGTGTAAATGGCAAAGTGGCAAAGTTAGGCGATCGCGTAGAAGAAACCGATTTGATCCGTGTTGACGGCCACACTGTTAAAATTGAAGAAAAAGCAGAACGAATTTGCCGTGTTATTATGTATAACAAGCCTGAGGGCGAATTGTGTACACGTAAAGATCCAGAAGGACGCAGAACAGTATTTGATCGTCTCCCACGTGTTGATGGCGAACGTTGGATTGCTGTGGGCCGCTTAGATATAAACACGGCGGGTTTAATGTTATTCACCAACGACGGTGAATTAGCGAATCGCCTAATGCACCCAAGTTATGAAGTTGAGCGTGAATATTCGGCACGTGTATTTGGTGAGGTAACAGCTGAAACAGTAAAAAACCTAACCAGAGGTGTTGAACTTGAAGATGGTATGGCTAAATTCCTTAATATAAAACCGCTGGGCGGTGAAGGTATTAACCGTTGGTTTAATGTTACGTTAACTGAAGGGCGTAACCGTGAAGTGCGTCGTTTATGGCAATCACAAGATGTCGAAGTATCTCGTCTTATTCGTATTCGTTACGGCAAGCTAGAGCTCGATAAACGCTTACCACAAGGTGGTTGGGCTGAATTAGATTTAGAAACAGTCAATTACTTACGTAAAACGGTAAAACTGGGCCGTGAAACGCAGACTAAATTGTCAGTTATGCCAGAAAAGCGTAAAGATAAGCGCGCCAAAATCAACCAAATTCGTAAAGCGGTTAAAAAACATAATAATCGTGTTAAGCAGACAAAACGTCGCTAATTGTTTTGTTAGCATTAAAAAAGCCGCTTAAATAGCGGCTTTTTCGATCGGGACTATTGTCCGAAGTTTAGGTTATACCAATCGTATTAAGTTACTGACCATTTATAACGCAGTTAGCGCTTTATTTAACTCGCTAGAATAGTTAAATATTTAAGTTGATTGGTATTACTTAGCTTGTGCGTCTAATGATTGGCCATTCACGTCTTTTGAATCATCACTCATTAAATATAAGTACGTTGGCATTAAGTCTTCAGGGCATGCCAGTTTATCTCTGTCTTCGCCCGGATAGACACTAGCACGCATTGCAGTATGAGTAGCACCTGGATTGATACAGTTAATACGAATATTGGTTTTACCTACTTCACACGCCCACGTTTGCATCATACCTTCAACAGCAAATTTAGAGATTGCGTATGCACCCCAAAATTCACGGCCTTGGCGGCCAACACCAGATGAAGTAAAGATAATCGATGCACTTGGTGATTTTCTCAGTACTGGGAACATGTATTTAGTGATCATTGCTTGAGCCGTGACATTAACTTTCATGATGTTGTCAAACGTTGATGAACAAAAATGCTCAAGTGGCCCTAATGAACCAATAATACCGGCATTATTAAGTAAGCCATCAAGTTTACCAAACTGCTGCTCTATCGTGACACCTAAGTCTCTAAAGTTTTGTTTTGTTGCACCTTTTAAATCCATCGGTACAATTGCAGGCTTTGGACCACTTAATGCGATGATTTCATCATAAACGGCTTCAAGCTTGCTGGTGGTTTTACCTAAAAGAATCACTGTTGCGCCATGCTTTGCATAAGTAAGTGCAGCAACTCGGCCGATGCCATCGCCGGCACCAGTAATTAAGATCACTTTGTCTTGCAGGGCATTTTCAGCCGCTTTGTAAGTTTGCATAAGAAAGGTCCAAAAGAATTTATTTCAATGATTTTAACATAGCAAAACACCAAGTTATCGAATTTATTGTAAAATAAGGTGGCGAAATTTGAAACTTTACGTTAACTTTAACTGGTCTAATGTCTTGTTAATAACCTAATTACATTATTTTAACTAATATTTATCTATCACGTTTAAGAATTTAGTAAAACATTAACTACACTTATTTATTTGAACACACTATAAAAATAAGATTTTGTGCGGAGCAAACAACATGAAAAAAATGCTACTCTCACTTGCAATTACAGCTGCTTTAGCTGGTTGCGGCGGCGGTGAAACATTAGAAGACGTTAAAAAAGAGACTCCAGCAGTGATCCCCGCTGCTACAGTGAAATTTGACCCTGCCAATGGGGTGATTTCAGTCCCCAATGACTTATTAATGAGCGGCACTAAAGATGGTACGCTGAATATTCCAGGTGAGCTAGATGCCAATGGCGTATCTATTAGCAGAGCTGCCTATGCAAATCCATCAATGGCATTAGGCGCACTGGATGGCTGGTCAAGCCAAGTACCATTTAAAATCGACTTAGCATTTCCACCAAGTATTAGTCTTGATGCAACCTCAGCCGGAACTCCTGGTGCTGTGCGGATATTTGAAGTTATTATGGGCGCAAGTCTTACCGATGCACAGTGCTCTGTGGCACCTGCTGGCGCAGCATGTAAGCTAGTAGGTGAACTTACCTTTGGTGTTGATTTTGTAACTAAAGGCAGTGGTGATGCAGTTGCCATTATTCCACTTAAACCATTTAAAGCCGGTAGCTCTTACATTAACGTTTTAACGACCAGTTTAAAGGATTCAGAAGGGCGTTCAATTAAGCCTTCATCAACGTATGGTTTAGTAAAACAAGAAACACCCTTAATTACACCGTCTCAACTTGCCTTGCAAGGTGCAGTTAATAGTTACGAAAATGTTGTTACTTCAGGCGGTGCAATTAGTAAAGATGATATTATTTACTCTGCTGCTATGACGATTCAATCAGTAGGGCCTGTTCTTAGCACTATTAAGTCTCTTTTGGCTGCTAGTTTACAAAACCAAGCGTTGCCAAGGCCTGCAGTACAAGTACCAGAACAACCAATGTTAACCGTTGAGCAAGTGTTTGCTGCGAAAAATATTACAGGGCTTTCACCTGCTTTTGCTGGTGTGCAATATCAAAAAGGTAATGTAATGTTACCTATGTATTTATCAACCCCAACGGGTACTGCAATTACTGATTTAGCAGACACCTATTGGCAAGGCATGTGTGATAGTGCAGTAGCTGTACTTGGATATAAAGCGGCTGCAGGTGATGCTTTCCCAGCAGAACCTATAAGTGTTAATGACGGCACATGTGCTGCATTGAGTGAAGGGCGTTTACGTGATTTAGGTTTAGATACAACTAAACATTTAACTAAATATAACTCAATACCTAAAGTACAGAGTATGGCAGATGTGCCAGTGCAAGTTACTAAACCTATTTTACCCGTTATTAATATGATTAGAGCACAAATAGGGATGGGCGAACTAACAATGCCAGCTGAGGGTTGGCCTGTTGTAATTTTACAACACGGTATTACAACACAAAAAGAGTCGATGCTAGCATTGACTGCAAGCTTAGCTGTACAAGGTTTTGCGACAGTAGCAATTGACCACCCAGTGCATGGCGAGCGTGGCATAGATGTTGATGGCGATGGTGAAGATGATTTTAATGCAACCACAGGTTCTGTGCTTGCGTATATGAATCTACAGTCGTTGCTTGTAGCACGTGATAACTTAAGACAATCAGCGGCAGATTTATTGGGCTTACGTTTAGGCTTAAACTTTGTTAATGATGAATCTCTTAACACGCAAGATGTAACATACATTGGTCACTCGTTAGGCTCAATTGTCGCGCCTGCATTTGTTACACAAACAAATACACCATTGGCACCACAAGTAGATCCTTTATTTAAAGTGAACACAGTTGCTTTAGCAAGCGGCGGCGGCGGTATCGCTAGCTTCTTGCTTGAGTCCGCAAGCTTTGGTCCATTTGTACAAGGTTCTGTGTTACTTTCAGCGGATACTGCTGAGTCTGCTGAATTTGCTGCGTACACACAAGGCCCTGCAATTTCAAACTGTGGTGAAGCCGATTATAGTCGTGCATTTACTTCATGTGCATACAAAGAATTTACTGCTGCGTTAACGGTAGCGGGTGAAACGACTAAAATAGCAAATATACAAGGTGTTATGACGCAATTTGCATTTGCTTCACAAACAGCCCTAGATAGTGGTGATCCAACAAACTATGCAAGCTCCATTGCGGCGCTTGGCACACCTATTTACATGAATGTGGTTGTGGGTGATGGCGCGCTTAACAAAGCTGATCAAGTAATTCCACCGATGACTGTGAATAACCCTATTGCAGGTTCGCTTCCTTTAGCGCGTCTAATGGGCTTAACGACGGTCGCTCAGTCGCAGCCACTAACTGAGGCACCTATGAGCTACGTTGTTAAGTTTACTAAAGGGCATCATGGTTCAGTATTGACGCCAGCCCCAGATGTAGGCGCAGGGTCAAATGCACAAGACAGCGCAGCAACAACCACCGAGATGCAGTTACAAATAGCATCTTACTTAGCAACACGCGGAAGAGCGTTATCAATTGCTAATACAGAGATTGTTACTGACTAAGTTTTTGTTGTTAAGTAAACCAAAAGCCACTGAAAAGTGGCTTTTTTGTGTTTGAATGGTAAGTTAGCGCGAGTTCGGTTAAATTGATGCAAATTTTTATTTGGAGAATAGAATTGGAATTTCTTTATGAGTACGGCATTTTTCTTGCCAAAACAGTGACCCTGGTTATCGCAATTGCCGCTGTGGTAATAATTTTTGTGGGGGCTGCAGTAAAACCCAAAGTAAAAAAAGGCGAAATTGATATAGAGGATATATCAGAGCAATTAGAGGATTTAAAACATAGCTTTTTAGAGCACACATTATCGGGTAAAGCGTTAAAAGCATTTCATAAAACGCAAAAAGCCGACGCTAAAAAAGCAGCTGCAAATGAAGAGACCAAGCCTCGATTATACGTAATTGATTTTAATGGCAGTGTTGATGCTAATGAAGTGGATAGTTTGCGTGAAGAAATCACGGCAATCGTTGCTATTGCAGATGCAACTAAAGATAAAGTGCTAATTCGCCTTGAAAGTGGTGGTGGCGTTGTTCATGGTTATGGTTTGGCTGCATCGCAATTACAACGTCTTAAAAATAAAGGCATACACTTAACCGTAGCAATAGATAAAGTGGCAGCCAGTGGCGGTTATATGATGGCATGTGTTGCAGATGAGATAGTTGCAGCACCTTTTGCTATTGTTGGATCTATTGGTGTGATTGCGCAGATCCCAAATTTTAATAAAATATTGAAGAAAAATGATGTTGATTTTGAGCAAATAACAGCAGGCGAATTTAAGCGTACATTGACCTTGTTTGGGGAAAATACGGATAAAGCGCGCGATAAATTTAAAGAGGAAATAGAGCAAACACATGGCTTATTTAAGCAGTTTGTTAGTTCGCAGCGCCCGTCATTGGATATTGATCTTGTTGCAACCGGAGAACATTGGTTTGCAACGCAAGCACTTGATAAAGGCTTGGTAGATACGATTGAAACAAGTGATGATACTTTATTAAAATATCAGGATGAGCGTCAAATTTATAAAGTAAGATACAAAGTTAAAAAGACACTCAGTGATAAACTTGCTATAGGCTTTAGTGGGGGTATTAATAAAGCGGGGGTATCCATTTACTCGCGTTTTAAAAGTTTAAACCCGTAGGTTAACCTAATAAAAAACCCGCAGTTAAGCGGGTTTTTTAGTGTTGAAAGTAAAAGTATTATTCAGCTGATTTATGGTAATCCTCTAAATCTTTAGCTGCGTTAGGGTCATTAAAGATCTTTTCATCTAATTGACCTTCTGATTTAGCAACTACGCACGTCACCATACAATCACCCGTAACATTGACCGCTGTACGTGTCATATCAAGTAATCTATCAACACCAATGATAATAGCGATACCTTCAACAGGTAAGCCAACTTGGTTAAGTACCATTGCAAGCATTATCAAACCAACGCCTGGCACGCCTGCGGTACCTACAGATGCAAGAGTTGCAGTTAGAATAACCATTAGGTAATCAGAAATAGTTAAATCAACACTAAATACCTGTGCAATAAAGACAGTCGCTACACCTTGCATAATGGCTGTGCCGTCCATGTTTATGGTGGCGCCTAACGGGATGGTAAAAGAGGCTACAGAGTTATTTGCTCCTAATTTCTTAGTTGCTGTCTCTAATGTAATTGGCATCGTAGCGCTTGAGCTCGATGTACTAAATGCAAATAAACACGCGTGTTTCATTTTCTTTAAAAAGATAATTGGGTTTAGGCCCGTTAAAAATTTTAATAATAATGTGTAGTTTATAAATGCATGAATAAAAAGCGCTGCAACCACAACACCAAAGTATTTAGCTAAGCTAACGATTAAATTTAGCTCAATTGTGGTAAATAACTTGGCCATTAAACAAAATACACCATACGGGGCGACGTTCATTAATAATGTAACCAACTTTAAAATCACAGTGTTTAGATCTTCAAAAACAGTTGCAACTCGCTTACCCGCCGAACCGCTAAGCGCCATTGCAATACCAAATAACAATGCAAACACAATAACCTGTAGCATATTACCGCTGGCCATGGCATCAATTGGGTTGGTTGGAAACATACCAATGATCACTTGAGCGAGTGTAGGGGCTTCTTTTGCGCTGTAAGTCGCTTCTGAAGGTAAGTTTATTCCTTCACCTGGGTTTACTAATAAAGCCAAGCTAATTGCAACCGTTATTGCAATTGCAGTGGTCAGTAGATAAAGGCCGATAGATTTTCCGCCAAGGCGACCTAGTTTTTTAGGGTCACTTAAGCTGCATGTTCCACAAACGAGAGAGACAAATACTAAGGGGACGACCAACATCTTCAAACTGGCTATAAAAATTTGTCCACCAATATGAAATAAACCATCTACAAAAAAGCCCTTAATTGGCAAAGAGAATAACCCAAGAGGGATTAGATAATCGTCTTCGCCAGCTAAGATAGCCTGAAAAATAAAGCCTACAGCAACCCCCAGCAACATACCAATCATGATGCGGGTGGTTAAACTCATTGAACGGATTTTCGACATAGTAATAATCTATTTGTTATAAATTTTCCATAGCCTACCAGCATGCAAATTTTTATACAGAAAAAATCGATAAATATGAAAAAAAAGTGTGGATCAAAAAAACAACAAAAAAATAATAAAAGTTGTGATTTTAAATCTGAATATAGGTTAACATTGGGTAAATATTTCGAATTTTATAATCAATAACAAACGCTAGGGAGAGGTCAATGCCTTTAATGCGATGGCTCAGTGTTGTGCTATTCAGTTTTCTAATCACGGCTTGTGGTGGAGGTGGTTCACTTGAAAAGGATGGTGGTGATCTTGGTGGTGGTGGAACTACACCAGACACACCAACTTATACCGTTACAGTTCAAGGGTTTAATCAAGCAACGAATGAGCAATCAAACTCAGTAACTAAAGATGTACCGCTTTTTTTGCGTGCAACCGTTTTAAAAGATGGCGAAGTTGTTACGGGTAAACGTGTAACTTTTAGTCTTGCTGATGGAATCGGCTCATTAAAACCAACTTCTGGCAGTGCCTTGACTGATGGTGATGGTGTTGCGCAAATAGCGCTCGAATCCGGTTCAATTGTTGGAGCTGGCCAAGTGACAGCAACTTACATTGAAGACAGTACCTCGCATCAAGGTGTATTTGCTTTTACTTCATCAGGTGGTCAAGGCGATGATAACAGTGAAGAGAAATATACTCTAACAGTAGAGGGTTTTTCAAAATCAACAGCGGCAAAATCAAATTCTGTCACGAACATTGCACCACTAGAGCTACGCGCTACATTGTTAAATGAAGGCGAAGTGGTGAGTGGGCAGCGAGTGACGTTTAGCTTAGCTGATGATATTGGTTTATTAAATCCAACTTCGGGTAGTGCATTAACAGGTTCTGATGGTATTGCAAGAATAGAACTCACAGCAGGCTCAGTCGCTGGTGCTGGTATTGTTACTGCAAATTACTCTGTTGGCAATGTATCATATCAAGGTACTTTTGCTTTTACCTCATCAGGTGGCCAAGGCGATAACACGGGCGTTATAGGCACTGTGGCATTGGTTTTAAAAATAGTTGATCAAAATGGCCAACCTTTTTCGGAAAATAACCCGGTAAGCAAAGATAACAAAGGCGTAGTATCAGCGACATTAACCGATGATGATGTACCGGTTTCAGGGCAGTTAATCAGGTTTGTTTCTAAATATACGGGTAAAATCACCCCAGAATTGGGAACTGCTCTAACAAACTCTGAGGGCGTTGCAAAAGTAACTCTTAGCAGTGGTATTCTTAAAGGCGCCGGACAGGTTATTGCAAGCTATGAATCCGAAGATAATGGAACGGTCACCAAAACAATTGGCTTTGTATCAAGTGGTGATGATGCATCAGTTGATAAAGCAGTCGCGAATGTAGATATTAAATTATTATCAGGTTGTGTTGAAGGGTGGGATACAAATAGAAACACGATATCATTGGATTCAACCTACGCAACTTCTGGTTGTAAAGCTGTTAATAAATTTTCGTCTGATGAGTTAGTCGATATATTAGTAAAAGTGACAGATACAAGTTCTGGTGATGGTTTTGTAGGGATTATTACAGAAGTCACGACGGATTTAGGTCGTTTATTACCAGATTCAGGTAAGGCGCTTACTGATAACTTTGGCTTTGCAATATTAAAGCTTCAACCAGGCGCAAACAGTGGCGCAGGAGAAATAACTGCAACCTCTAAATCTGCGACTAGTCAAAAAGCCTTTGAAATTGCAACGGCAGAGTTAAATATCACGATTGATAACGGCTTATATAACAAGCTAGATGTTGATGGCAACCCAATTGTGGGAGAATTTGTGCCATTAGCTGCTGGGGCTACAACGGTTATTACTGTTGATATTTTTGATGCCAATGGAGCTCGTGTAGTTTCACCATTAGATGTAGAGTTTACATCGGGTTGTGTGCAAGCTGGCAAATCTATAATGGATCAAAAAACAACGAGTATCAGTGGTGTTGCAACAGCTACATATAGAACTGATGGCTGTAATGCGGCGCAAGGTGATACCGTGACAGCAACCGTTCTTACTGGTGGGGCTGCAGTAGTTAAATCGATTAATATCCCTGTATCGACAGCTCCTGTTGAATCTATTGAGTTTATAGATGCTACGCAATCTGTAATTGCACTTAAGGGGACTGGCGGACAAGGGCGCTCTGAGACATCGGAAGTTTCCTTTAAATTACTAGATAAAATTGGGAAAGCAGTACCGAGTAGTCGTATGGACTTTAGGCTAAGTTCAACAAATGGCGGCATTAGCTTATCCCATACTAGTGTATTTACTGATGCTGAAGGCTTAGCAAGAGTACAGGTCAATGCGGGCTTTGTACCAATGGCTGTTCGTGTGCAAGCTTGCTTTATTCCAAGCGATCAAATTCCAGCAAATCAAAATGATAATGTAACTTGTTGGCAAGAAGTTTTTCAAGAATGTGCTAAAGCTGTTGATATCCGAGATCCAAATGTATCATGTCCAATTGGTAATTTATCTTTACTTAGTCTTGATGAACAAGTAATCACAGTCTCTGATTTAGTCTCCATTAGCTCAGGTTTACCAGATGGAAATAGCTTTACCGCAGGTGCTGATACAATCAATATTGAAGCACTTGACTATATTGGAGATATTAATGAAATCTCAGTTTATCTAGCTGATCACTTTAATAATCCAGTACCTGATGGAACTGCCGTATATTTAACAACGGAAGGCGGTGCTGTAGGCACAATTGATGGCACAAGTTTTAATCCGCAGTTAGAGTGTCGTACAACTGATGGTGCATGCAACGCACAATGGCGTAGTCAAAATCCGAAGCCATTTACCGAAGCTAAATGGGGCAATAGAATTAATTCAATTAACCCTAAAACAGGTTCTATTAATTGCGACCCTTACTTTGGTGTTGCAGCGCCTTGTGTTGCCGGAATTTTAAATAACAGAACCAGTCCACTTGGCGTGCCATTGGGCGGACGAGTTACTGTGCTTGCCACAACTAAAGGTCAAGAATCATATATTGATATAAATGGTAATGGTCGTTTCGATACTAACGAATATTACAGTGGCTATGATTTACCAGAAGCATTTGTCGATCACAATGAAAACGGTATTTACGACGGTCTAGCAGCTATTTATGACCCTGTTACGGCACAAACTGTTAAAGATGCAAGTTTTTGTAATGAAGGGGATGTAAACGATCCATGTAGCCCATTAAATACCAACGGCGGACACCTAGAAGAGAGTTTTGATATAGACCTCAATGGTATGCACACGCTTGCTGATGGTAAATATAATGGTTTATTGTGCACTGAAGAAGCAACATCGCCTACTGATGGAGCAACATTTGAAAGTTTATGTACAAAAGATTTAATCGATGTACGTGATTCATTTGTAATCGTTATGTCGGGTAGTGCTGTATATAGCCGTTTTGTAGTTTTAAAAACAGAGTTACAAAACCAGTTTGTTAATGCATTAAACGCAGTTGAAGTAGATGCTGATGGAAATCCAATTCTAGACGGTAATGGCAATACAATTTTAACTTCTAATGCAGTTCAATTAGCGCTAGATATTGAAAGTTGTAATTCAATTTATGGTGAAGCGGGCGATGACACATCAGGTTTAGTCGTTGCTTTAGAGCCTACTGCAAACACAGCATATTGTGACCTTGGTACAATTGATTTATCGCCGAGCGAAAATAATGAATTGGCTGCATTGTCTTTTGAATTGTATTACTCAGATCGTTATAACAACCCGATACCGTCTAAAACGTCTGTTACCATTGGTGCAAATAATGGTAAATACAGTGGTATAGATGGGTTTGAAATGTTAGAAAGTAGCGCAACACGCGCACATGGTGTTGCATTATCGATTAGTCGTGAAACAGAGCCTAATAAAAGCAAAAGCGGCTTCTTAATGGTAGAATTTACCACGCCGAAAGGGGTTGAATCGATTGCAAGTTTGCCAATTCTAGACTTAGGTTAATTGTTTTGTAATGTGATTTAATAATAAATGCCAACCATAAGGTTGGCATTTTTGTTTCTATTCTATATATTCCACTGCAAATAGTTAAAAACACCAAATTGCCTAAATTAAGCACAACAATTGCTTAATTAATCATTAAAAACAGAAAAGTTTGTATTAAAAGCTTGTAACAATTGGTGTTTGTAGATATACCTATAAATATTCGCGCCTGTAAAAGGGCAAAACACATTTTAAATACTTGGTTAGAAATAGGCAACTATGGGCAAATCGCTAGTAATTGTAGAGTCTCCTGCTAAGGCTAAAACAATTAATAAATATTTAGGAAATGATTTTATCGTCAAGTCTAGTATTGGGCATGTACGAGATCTTCCTACCTCAGGTTCTGGCAAAACCAAAACTGCAGCTACAAAAACACCTGCGGAAGTGCGCAAAATGGCGCCTGAAGAAAAGGCCGCGTATAAAAAACAGCGTGATTATACTAACTTAGTTGCTCGAATGGGGATTGACCCTGACAAAGGCTGGCAGCCACATTACGAAGTATTACCGGGTAAAGAAAAAGTTGTTCAAGAATTACAAAAGCTCGCTGAAAATGCTGACCAAATCTATCTCGCAACGGATTTGGATAGAGAAGGGGAAGCAATTGCTTGGCACCTTCAAGAGATTATTGGCGGCGAGCCTGAGAAGTATAAACGTGTAGTATTCAATGAAATAACCAAAAATGCCATTCAGGCAGCCTTTGAGGCACCTGGAGAGCTAAACACCGACATGGTCTACGCCCAACAGACCCGTCGATTTTTAGACCGTGTAGTTGGTTTTATGGTGTCTCCATTGTTGTGGCAGAAAGTTGCTAGAGGCTTATCAGCAGGACGTGTTCAGTCTGTTGCGGTACGTTTACTGGTTGAACGTGAACGCGAAATTAAAGCATTTATCCCAGAAGAGTTCTGGGATATTCATGCAGATGTTAAAAACAGCGAATCAGCATTACGTTTAGAAGTATTTAAACAAGGTGATAAAGCGTTTAAGCCAGTTAGCGAAGCACAGGCGATGGCTGCGACTGCATCGCTAGAAAATGCTGAGTATAAAGTTGTAAGTGTTGAAGAGAAGCCAAGTAAGAGTCGTCCTAGTGCACCACTCATTACCTCAACAATGCAACAAGCTGCGAGCACACGCTTAGGTTATGGCGTTAAAAAGACGATGATGCTTGCACAGCGTTTGTATGAAGCAGGTTATATCACCTATATGCGTACCGATTCGACGAATTTGTCGAAAGATGCAGTAGCAATGTGCCGTGATTACGTAACTGAGCAATTTGGTGATAAATACTTACCAAAAGAAGCAATAAATTACAGTTCTAAAGGCAATGCACAAGAAGCGCATGAGGCTATCCGACCTTCAAGCGTGAGTGTATTATCAGGCCACCTTGATGGTGTCGACCCAGATGCCAAAAAGCTTTATGAATTAATTTGGCGTCAATTTGTTGCTTGCCAAATGGTTCCTGCTGAATATGACTTAACAACATTAACCGTTGCAGCGAATGATTTTCAGCTTAGAGCGAAAGGCCGCGTACTACGCTTTGATGGTTGGACTAAAGTGCAACCTGCTATTCGTAAAAAGAATGAAGAAGATCAATCATTACCTGCGATTAAAGAAGGTGAAGTATTAAGCCTTGTTGAGCTTGATCCTAAGCAACACTTTACTAAGCCGCCAGCGCGTTTTAGTGAAGCGAGCCTAGTTAAAGAGCTTGAAAAGCGTGGCATTGGTCGTCCATCTACTTACGCGTCAATTATTTCAACGATTCAAGATCGTGGATATGTACGAGTTGAGAATCGCCGCTTTTTTGCAGAAAAAATGGGTGAGATTGTCACTGACCGTTTAGTTGAGAATTTTACTGACTTAATGAACTTCGATTTTACCGCGAAAATGGAAGGTCGTTTAGATGATATTGCTGAAGGTGAGCGCATCTGGACACAAGTACTTGATAAGTTTTATGCTGATTTTTCTACCCAACTGACTTTAGCCAGTGGCGAAGAAGATGAAGGTGGAATGCGTAAAAATGAAATGGTCGAAACCGATATTGACTGCCCAACGTGCGGCAGAAAAATGGGTATTCGCACAGCATCTACTGGTGTTTTCCTCGGGTGTACAGGTTATAACTTACCACCAAAAGAACGCTGTACGACCACTATGAACTTAGTGTCGGGTGATGAAGCGGTCGCTGCAGATGTTGAAGATGTTGAAACTGAAACATTAATGCAAATGAAGCGTTGCCCAATTTGTGAAACGGCAATGGATTCATACCTGATTGATGAAACACGCAAATTGCATGTTTGTGGTAATAACCCAGGTTGTAAAGGGCATATAGTCGAGCAGGGAACCTTTAAAATTAAAGGTTATGATGGGCCTATTATTGAGTGCGATAAATGCTCATCTGATATGCAGCTTAAATCAGGACGTTTTGGAAAATATTTTGGTTGTAGTAATGACGAGTGTAAAAACACACGTAAATTACTGCGTAGTGGAGAAGCTGCGCCACCAAAAGAAGATCCCGTACAACTGCCTGAGCTAGAATGTGAAAAATCAGAAGCATACTTTGTACTGCGAGATGGGGCTGCAGGTATTTTCTTAGCGGCAAATACGTTCCCTAAATCGCGAGAAACACGTGCACCAAAGGTCGAAGAGTTACATCGTTTTAGAGATCGTATTTCACCTAAGTTCTATTATCTAGCAGATGCACCAGCAAAAGATCCAGATGGTAACTTAGCTGTTGTACGCTATAGCAGAAAGAATAAAGAACAGTATGTAATGACTGAGGTTGAAGGTAAAGCAACTGGCTGGACTGCACATTATAACGCAGGAAAGTGGGTTGAAGAGGCAAAGAAAAAAGCCGCACCTAAAAAGAAAGCAGCAGCTAAAAAACCAGCCGCCAAAAAAGCGGTTGCAAAAAAAGCACCTGCTAAAGTGAAAAAAGACGCAGAGTAAAATGTATGTAGCGAGTGTTCAAATCAAGTACTCGTTAAACGCAAAAAAACCGGAACGCACCCCCTTGTGCCGATTCCGGTTTTTTTATGTCAAATTAATGTGCAATGGCAATGTGACGATTAAATTTTTACATCAGTGACTTTGTTATAGCCTTCTGCTTCAAGTTCATCATTTACGCATTTTAAAACGTATGGTTTCAGCTCATCATTACTGATATCGTCGTCTTTAGCCCAGTTTAAACACATTTCTGTGTATTCTTTAATTGTTTCGGCTGAAGCGTCAACAGCATCGTCAGCAACAGCAAAAGTTGCAGAAACCGCAAATAATGGCGCTACCATAAGCGCTAGCAATGCTTTTTTCATTCGTTTAATCCTAAAAATGTAGTGACGATTGTTTTTGAACATTCAAAAACAAGAGTTAACCAATCAAGCAGCATGCTGTTGGTAAGTTGATTTTCAAACTAAATGAGAATAAAAGATAACGAAATATTTTTATCGTTAGGATGAAAAAGCTAACACAAAAATCAGCTGCTGATGTAGATAAGTATTTGTATCGAGGTAGAAACTCAGATAGAGTCGGGTTTTTATAAATTGATGAGTACTATGGATAATCCCAACCCAAATAAAATTCCACGCCAAGCAGGTAAAGCTGAACATCTTCTTGAAACGTTGATATTTCGTGGCCGCTGGTTATTGGCTCCATTTTTTGTTGGTTTACTCTTTGCTGTAATTTTATTGCTCATTAAATTTTTCAAATTACTGTATTTAATGGGTGTATCAACATTCACAGCAACAAGCCAAGAATTGTTAGTGGGTATTTTAACCCTAGTTGATACGGCATTATTAGCGGGGTTACTATTGATCATTACCTTTAGTGGTTATGAAAACTTTGTATCGAAGTTAAATATTGAAAACCATGAAGACCGCCCTGCATGGATGGGGAAAGTTGGTTTTTCTGGTTTGAAGATGAAATTAATCAGTGCGATTGTCGCTATTTCAGCTGTTGAGCTCCTTAAAGTTTTTATAATTTCGTCAACCTACACCAGCGAACAACTTATGTTAAAGGTATTAATACATGTGACATTCGTGGTCTCAGGTGTATTGTTTGCTCTGACCGACTATATAAATAGTAAAACTCATAGCCATTAACGAAGAGTATGGTTAGACAGGCTGCTTATTAACAGCCTGTCTAGGGTCTTATGTAGAGTACTGCAAATATCAAAAAGAAAAGTATCAAAAAGAAAAAGTTAAAATAAATTAGACCTTAGATTATTTAAAAATGGCTGACCACATTGCTTTTAAACTAGGTTCTTTACCGTACATATTCATCCCCATTTTGAAAATACGAGCGGCAACTATTCGCAAGTAATAAAAACAGCCAATGCTAAGTACGAGTGAGAGCAAAGGTTGCCACAGTGGTAACTCAACTAGCGACATACGTACAGGCATAACAGCAAAAGCAGTGATTGGTAAATAACTTAATATCACTGTCAGTATGCTATTCGGGGCGTCCATTACAAAAAAGGCGATTACAATAGGTGCAATAGGCAGCATCATTAATGCACTTTTACTACTGTGGTTAGGATCGTCTATCCCAGCGGCAATTGCCGCCATAAAGGCCGCGCAAATAGCAAGACCAGCAATCGCAAAGGCAAAAAACCATGGCAACAACGCCCAATTCACAAAGTGCAGATCAATCGCTTGTTGTTTTATCACCACAGTAAAAAATAGCATTGAAAGTACAATGGATAGCAAAGTGCCGACCATTGTTTTTACGGCTAATAATATTTGCCCTGTTAATTTACCGTCAATCCATGTTTGCGGTGTCATGGTTGCCATAATTTGTTCTGTAACACGGTTCTGTTTTTCACCAGTGATACTCACAAAAAGCTGGCCAAACACACCAAACATCGCTATAAAAAGCAAAATTAATACACCAAACGCAGTGTAAGTTTGACTTTTATCTGCTTGGTTTTTTAGTAATTCATCTAAAACCTGGTGCTCTATAAGTACTTGTGTACGTAAACCTAGTTGTTGCTCTTGAGTTAAATTGAGTTTATTAAATTGCGCATGCTGTAGCTCTGTGCTTAATAAACTGCTTAGTTGTAATTGCCAGCTTGCTTTTTCTGCGGTGATAAGTGAGACCCGCCCATCAGGTGAGTTAAAACGAATAACGGCATCATACTCTTTAGTTTCATTTAAGTTTTTGATCACATCATCAAGATCGTTCACGGGTATAAAGTTAAAGTTGCTCTGTTGGCTATTGCCCGCATTGAGAGTGAAATCGGTATCAGTTGCGATAGTGTAACTTTGTTCAAGTTGCTGATTATTTGCTGCAAAGAAATAAATAACGCCAGCGATGACAAGCATGATCAGTTTTGAAATAATTTCTTGTTTTAATTTAAAAAAGTGCAAAAACTCCCATTTTGCCACGGTCCAAATTTGGGTGCTTTTTAATGACTGTGCTTTCATAGTTGAGCTCCTTGCTTTAACTTTTTATTATGCTCAGAGACGGCATTTAGATAAAGGCTGTGTAATGACTGGGCCTGATTTTTTAATTCAACTATATCGCCGAGTACTAATAACGACGGCAAAAGAGTGTTCAGTGATTGCTCTTCTAAAAGGGTGATTTGCAATTGTTGTGCTTTTATTTGTTCAACACTGTACTTATCTTTTAGTTCATTTACCGCAAATTCATCAAGCGGCTCAGCAAACTGTACTTTTATAACCCTTGCTTGTTGCGTGGTTAAAATGTTGGTTAAATCACCATATAACACGCTTTGGCCTTGGTTGAGTAATAAAACCCGATCCGCAAGCTTTTCAACCATCGCCATTTGATGCGCACTTAAAATAACGGTCATACCTTGTTGCTTTAATTGCGCTAAAAATTCGACCACCAACTCTTGATTGATAGGGTCTAATCCAGAAAATGGTTCATCTAAAATAACCCATTTTGGCTCATGTAAAATAGCGCTGATGAGCTGAACTTTTTGCTGATTACCTTTAGAAAGAGACTTTAATGGATCATTAATACGTGATGATAAGCTAAATTTATCTAACCAATATTCACAGCGTTTATTAAAGTCATTATTTGATACACCATGGAGACTTGCAAAAAATTGTAAATTTTGTTTGAGTGTTTTTTCAGGATAAAGACCGCGATCCTCAGGTAAATAGCCAAGTAGGTGGGCAGGGATTTGACTATAGCTTTGAGAGCCATCAATTAATTTAATACAGCCACTATCAGCGTGTGTAAATCCGACGAGCATTTTTACTAACGATGATTTACCGGCTCCGTTAGGGCCTAACAATGCAAATATTTCACCTTGATTTACCTCAAAGGATAAATTATTTACCGCGGTCACTGTGTGATAGTGTTTGTTAAGTTGTTGAACCTGAAGTGACATATGATCCCTCTATTTTTGTTGTTTTAACTAGTTTAAATGTTTGTACTGGCCGATGTAATTATTTGTTAAATAATTAATGTAACTAAAGATGTAAATTTGCCATAATGCTCGCGATATTTCACGAATTTGGTGTGCAATGATAAAGCAATTTTTAAATGATCCTACATTACTTCTCAATGCGGTAGGTGAAGGCATATATGGTTTTGATCTCAGTGGCAATGCCGTGTTTATAAACCCAGCTGCAGAGAGAATGACAGGCTGGCAAGCCGCTGAGCTACTAGGGAAAAAAATACATCAATATCATCATCACAGCCACGCTGACGGGCGGCCTTACCCCGCGGATGAATGCCAAATATATTGCACCATGTTTGATGGTAAACACCGCCATGTAAAGGATGAAGTTTTTTGGCGTAAAGATGGCAGTAATTTTCCGGTTGAATACACGTCAACACCGGTTTATAAAAATGACCAACTGATTGGTGCGGTCGCGATATTTCGTGATGTATCCAAGCAGCATCAAACCGAACACGCGCTACGTCAAGCGTTAACCCAAGTTAAAGATTTAAGTGAGCAACTTAAAGACGAAAATAATTACTTAATTGCACAGCTTAACGAAGATTGGCAAGATTCTGGATTAGTTGGACACAGTCATATTTTTCAAAACATGCTTGAACAAATTAAACTTGTAGCGCAAACCACTAGTACAGTGCTGATTTTAGGTGAAAATGGCACTGGTAAAGAGCTTGTTGCTCGTAACTTACATCGCCTCAGCGAACGCTCAAACCAGTCGTTTATAAAGGTTAACTGCGCAGCATTTACACCAAGTTTGCTCGAATCAGAGTTATTCGGACATGAAAAAGGGGCTTTTACAGGCGCAAATGAGCGTCGTAAAGGACGATTTGAGTTGGCAGATAAAGGGACTTTATTTTTAGACGAAATAGGGGAGTTACCGCCCGAAGCGCAAAGTAAATTACTGCGCGTATTACAAGAGCATGAATTCGAACGGGTAGGCTCTAGCCATACAATTAAAGTTGATATTCGCATTGTCGCAGCAACCAATCGCGATCTTTGGCAAATGGTACAGCAAGGTGCGTTTAGAATGGATCTTTATTATCGTTTAAATGTATTCCCAATTAAAGTGCCTGCATTAAAAGAGCGCAAAGAAGATATTCCATTATTATGTACCAACTTAATTGCGCAATTGAATAAACGCCTTGGTAAGCAACTGAAGGGGTTAAGTAAAAAAGCTATTAGCCAGCTACAAGCTTATGATTGGCCAGGTAATATTCGTGAGCTACAAAATGTACTCGAACGTGAAGCTATTCTTAGCAAACAGCCTATTTTACATTTAAGTCAACCTTTGAGCATGACACCGAACACGGCATTTAACATCAGCTTAACCCTCGATGAGGCACAAAAGAGTCATATAGTGTCTGTACTTGAACTATCAAATTGGAAGATATCAGGTGCACACGGAGCAGCTACTAAGCTTGGGCTACATGAAAGTACGTTACGATCTAAAATGAGAAAATTGGGAATTGAAAGGGATTCGTGATATTTAACGTTTTTCGTTTTATTTAACGAGTTAAAAACTAGCCATTTAAATTTAAACCAATAATATCATGAGCTTAAATTAAGTTTCAGTTTGGTCTGAAAGTTGCAAATACTTGCTTAGTCACCGTCACCATGAAGTAAGTATTATGAAGTTTGATATTAAAGAAGAAGATATGATCATCAAGCCCTACAAAAATGAAGGGCCAATTTATATTCGTGAGCAAAAAGGGTTTTTCCAACGTATTCGCCGCCACCTTGGCTGGCTGTTGATGCTCACGTTTATTGCTATTCCGTGGATCCCTTACAATGGGCAACAGGCGGTTTTATTCGATGTAGCAACACAAAAGTTTACCATTTTTGGTTTAACGCTCTTACCTCAAGACTTTATGATATTAGCGCTGCTATTTATGGTTGCAGCGTTTGCGTTGTTTTTTGTAACTAATTGGTTAGGAAGAGTCTGGTGTGGTTACACATGCCCGCAAACTATTTGGATGTTGTTATTTTCTTGGGTTGAAGAACGAATTGAAGGCAGCCGAAATCAACGAATTCAGCTTGATAAAGCGCCTTGGGGGATCACTAAAACACGTAAAAAAATAACCAAACACAGCGCATGGTTAGTTATTTCAGTGCTCACAGCAACGTCATTTATGGCTTACTTTATACCAGCAAAAACACTTTACGCTGACATGTTCTTTTTTGAATGGTCAGGTATTACTAGTTTTTGGGTTTTTCTGTTTGCATTTTGCACCTATGGTAATGCAGGCTTTTTACGTGAAAAAATGTGTACAGTTGCGTGCCCTTATTCGCGTTTTCAATCAGTTATGTTTGACAAAGATACACTTGTCGTCACTTATGATAACGAGCGTGGTGAAAGCCGTGGACCGCGCAAACGTAAAGTTGACCCAAAAACTGTTGGCCTAGGAGATTGTGTTGACTGTAACTTATGTGTAGAGGTGTGCCCAGCCGGTATTGATATTCGAAATGGCTTGCAATATGAATGCATTAATTGTGGTTTATGTATTGACGCTTGCGACGATACGATGACTAAATTCGGATATCAAAAAGGTTTGATCAAATACGCCAGCGAGCAACAAATGGCAGGAAAACACACAAATCCATTTAGGTTAAAATTGATAGGTTACGGCGCTTTAACTGCACTGTTAACGCTTGCTATGGTGGCATGGTTAGCGCAAAGAACCCCCATAGAAGCATCGGTATTACGTGATCGTAACGCTTTATACCGAGTTAACTATGAAGGACTGGTTGAAAACCCATACACGCTAACAATTATTAATAAAACACAGCAACCACTTCATTATACAATTGATTTAAAAGGGTTTGATATTGCAAAATTACAAAGCCCTGCGTTGATACTCGTTGAACCAGGCTTACTTAAACGTGTGCCGGTAACTATAATTGCAGATGGCTACGATGTAGATAAAAAAGTTACTAAATTAGAGTTTGTAATTACAGCGAAGGAAGATCCAAGTATTACCATTACAACACCAAGCTTATTTTACCGCAATTAAATATGTGGATTGCTAACGTAGTTGATTTATCAACACGTTAGCAACTTAAATTGTTCATTTATATGTTCTTTAGCCTGATATAAATCAGCAAACAAACGACTTTTAATATCAATCATCAAGCCTGCATTATTCATAATACGTTGCATTTGATTAACCACTAAAGACGAGCCTAAAATATAGGCGCTAGCAATACAGTTACTCTGCATCATTTGTTTTGCTAAATGTGTAAATTGTTCCTCAGCCTCAGGCGTTGCTGCACATGCCGTGTATGAGTTACTGATATACGCCCAAGGTCTTCCTGCAAAAGGTTTAATGTGTTCAAAAATGCTGTTACTAAATTGACAGACTAGGTTTGCGTTAATATTGCCGTGAAAATGTCCGATAATAATGCTGTGATCACGTTCTAAAACGACTCTACCGTATTTGTTTTTAAATTCCATTTACTTCCTTGTAAAAATAAAAGAGCGTGAATTTTAAACAAATATATAATTTAGTCTAGGGCGTGTTGACCTTTCGTGATTGATTTTCCAGCCGTATGTTAGGTATTTAGGCAAGGCTGCGCCTATGGTGTGTGGTCGTTCCCCATAAATAGGCGATAACGCAGTATAAATTCCAAACATGCGCTGCCCAAAGGGTTCTTCCTAGGGGCGATTAACTCTTTGTTACTTACACAGATTTAGGTAAGGGGCGTGAGCAGGGCGCACAAGCTTTGCTCGATTTTTACTTATTCTCACATGGATGTGAGCCAGTAGAATAACGCAGGAGTAGTTATCGAGCCCACTCGATTTCAAACCTCGCGCCGCGATTAAATCGCCCCTAGATTGAACAAATGTCAATCCACAAAGGTCAACACGCCCTAGTAAAAAGCAGACCCGAAACTTATTCAGTAGATGGATCTGCTTTAAATACGATTATTGTTGTGAAGCTATATAATCAAGCGCACCGGCAATCGCAGCAACTTGTGCAAGAATACATTCTTCATCCGTTGCTGTTGGGCTATCTGGGTATACCTCAGTTGTTGTTACAAACTTTGCATCGCTAAAGCCCATGCATAAACCAAGCTCGCGTGCCGCATAGTTGATAACGCCAAATTGCTCTTGCGGCACTCCTATTAATTGGTTATTTTCATCACTGGGTGCAATGTGTGTTATTTTTGTAACGTTTTCAATAATAGCCTTTTGAAATTCTGCCGCAGGTTTCGCTGAATCAGCAACTAAATAAAAACCATCAGGAATATTCCAATTAGTATTAATTTTACCATCGCGCGCAGCAAGTGCAGGGCGAAACTCACTGTTATCGGTGTCGGTTGTTTCGTGTAGATCAATATGTGCAACTAGCTCAACACCAAGCCCAGCAATGTAAGCCATCACATTTGCAGATTCAGGGGCAGGGCTATTAGCATAAAAAGAACGGTTAGGATCTATGGCAGCTGGATTCCAGCGGTTTATTGTTTCATAGCCCCACGGGCTGATACAGGGCGTTACCACAAGGTTAAAATGCTCACTGTAATGTCTACCTAATGTTTTAATAAACCGAATTGCACCATGCACACCGCTGGTTTCATAGCCATGCACACCACCAGTTACTAATACGGTTGGTTTATTGTTTTGCCAATTACGAGATTTAATAGCAAAGAGGGGGTAATTAGCGTCTTGATAAACAAGTTCACCATATTGTTCAACATCACACTCATCTGTAAGTTCATTTATTAATGACACAACATCATTGTGGTAGCTACGCTTAATGTTTTGAGAATCGAACCATTGTTGTTTCTCATCATCATTCCATGAAATGTTAGCTGTTCCAATTGGATAAATAGTATCGCTCATAAAACCTTCATTAGTAACAATAAAAAAGACAGCTTATCGATGGATTCTTCACTTCGCAACTAACTCTAAGCAATAGCGGTATATAAATTTACATATTGTCGTTTATGAACACTAAATAAATAGTCGCGAAGGTGATCTTTCCCTTCATGAATATGAGTTATTTTAGCTGCGATACCTTGCTTATTTTGTCTAACGGGTTCAATGCTAATAATGATGTGTTTTTTATTTGGCAGATAAAACTGCATTCTGTGATGAGTAATTAAAGGCACTTTATTGCTGATTGGTTTTAAAAAGATCCCGGTGCTAGATATTGACTCAATTTTAAACCCATCACTTTGTATATTTAAATTGTCTAATCGCCAACTTCGTTGTGTACCTGTGGTGTCAATAACTTCAGGTGAGCTAAGTATCGGGGTTAACAACCCTGATTCATCAGTTTTAAATTCTAAAGGAAACCACAACTGATAGTGACCGACCTCAGCGAGTAAAGTCAACTTAGCATTAATCAATAGATTCGCTATTTTAGCCGGAATATCACTTTGCACAGTCAGGCGTTTATTTGCAGGTAATTGCTGCTTGGCTTGGCCTTTAAATAAGTTTGATAAAAACTGTTGTTCATCATTAGAAAAGTCCACGCAGTACCTCCTGTACATAAAATAGCAACTTGTTATAAATAACGACTTATTACCTTAATTTAGGCTTTAATAAGTCGGCATGTTTAAAATGTTGTTATATTTTTCAATACAATACGACAGTGTTTAACAGTGCTCGTGTAAGCTTAAAATTCTGCGGGCTAAGTAAACACTGTCACCAAAGCATGTTTAATTAACGGCGTACAAAATAAAAACTTGAATTTTATTTGAAAACATAAAATTATCGGAATAGCTATTATTCACTCTTCATAAAGCAAATTAATGAGGATGCAAAGAATAACGGTGAAATAGAAGTGAGGGGAAATATAATTGGTCGGTATGGAGAGATTCGAACTCTCGACCCCTGCCACCCCATGACAGTGCGCTACCAAGCTGCGCCACATACCGACTTTCCATGCAATATACCCATATTTTATAAAAAATCAATAACCTTTTGTTTGTTTGAACATTTATTGAACTTAGTTAATAGCTGTATAGTGGCAAAAGGTTACTTTTCTAGCCACATTTTGATCGATTTATACATAATGTCACGTAATATAGGTTGTGCAGTTTTGTTAGGGTGTATATTGTCGTTTTGCATCAGCGTAGGATCGCCTGCAACATTGAGTACAAAAAAGTCCATTAAGTGGCTGTCAGTTGCGGTGGCGACTTTTTCAAAACTACCTGTAAACTGACTGGTATAACGTGGGCCGTAATTAGGTGGAATGTGTATTTCCATAATAGCTATATTGGCGTCAGCTTGTTTGCTTAGGTTTACCAATTGGGTGAGGTTTTGCTCAAGCCTTTTTATTGGAAAACCACGTAAGCCGTCGTTACCGCCAAGTTCAATAAGTACGTGACTTGGCTGAAATTCATTTAACAATGAGTCTAAACGTCTTAGTGCACCGCCAGTGGTTTCACCACTGATACTGGCATTGATAAGTTGGATGTTTAGTTGCTCTTTGTCGTACTTATCTTGTAACAATTTAACCCAGCCTTGCTCTTGTTTTAGACCATAAGCGGCGCTTAAACTGTCACCTAAAATTAAAATTGTGTTGTCAGCTGCAGCTGTAAGTGGTTTGATTACAATTAGAAAAACAAATATTAAACGTAGGATTGAATGCATCATATGTCAGCGCTATCTCAAGTAAATATTATTCAAGTTAATGGACTGTCTAAAACGGTAAATACCCTTGAAGGTGAGTTGCCCATCCTCAGCGACATCAGCTTTAATGTCAAGTCTGGTGACTCAGTTGCTGTAGTTGGCACATCAGGTTCAGGGAAATCGACCTTACTTAGTTTATTAGCTGGACTTGATCAATCAACACAGGGTGAAATAATTCTTGATGGTGATGCTTTGCATACACTTGATGAGGAGGCAAGAGCAGCACTGCGAGCACAAAAAGTTGGGTTTGTATTTCAGTCTTTTATGCTTGTACAAAGTTTAACTGCCCTTGAAAATGTAATGCTTCCTGCGGAGTTAGCGGGCAGCGCTAATGCAAAACAACAAGCGTTAGATTTACTTGAAAAAGTAGGGTTAAGCCATCGCATAGAACATTACCCATCACAACTATCAGGCGGAGAGCAGCAGCGTGTAGCCATTGCCCGTGCGTTTATTGGTACGCCTAAAATATTATTTGCCGATGAGCCTTCAGCAAACCTAGACAGTAAAAATGGTAAATTGATTGAGTCTTTACTTTTTGAGCTTAATGAACAACATGGCACAACGCTAATACTGGTGACTCACGATGAGGCACTTGCTGCGAAATGCCAGTATGTTTTGCAAATTGAGGCGGGTAAACTGGTAAAAGATACCAGCGAGGTTCTTGCTGATGTGGGCTAAATTAGCATTAAAACTATTTTTTCGTGAATTTCGCCGTGGTGAACTCACGGTTATTTGTGCTGCCATTGCATTAGCCGTTTTGACTGTACTTACTTTATCTATGGTTACAGACAGAATAGGCCAAAGTATTGCGCAAAAAAGCAGTGCATTTATCGCAGCGGATAGAGTACTTGCCAGCAGTCACGCTTTACCACAATCGTATTTAGAAAAAGCACATTCGCAGAATTTAAAAACAGCCCAGTTAACTTATTTTGATACCATGTTGTTTGCTAATGATGAAATGCAATTAAGCTCTGTTAAAGCTGTATCGCCTGAATACCCGCTCAAAGGTGAGTTAAAAATTAAGGCTCGTTTAGATGCACAGGTTGAAATTGTAAATCAAGGGCCAAGTGCGGGCAATGTGTGGTTTAGTGAATCTGTTTTTTACGCGTTAAATGTAAAAGTGGGCGACACGGTTGAACTCGGCGCAGCGCAATTTACAATTGAAAAAGTATTAGTGGAAGAACCTGATGCACCTTTTAATATTTTTTCAAGCAGTCGCCGTGTTTTGTTAAATAGCGCCGACATTGAGAAAACGCAAGTTGTGCAGCCTGGAAGCCGAGTGTTCTATCGTCAATTATACGCTGGTGAAGAGTCTGATATTAATGCCTTTTATGCTTGGCTTAAGCCACAAATAAAAGAAAATCAGCAATGGTATGGTGTAAAAGACCGTCAATCTCCTATCGCTAATAGCTTAAATCGTGCTGAAAGCTTTTTATTGTTAGCAGGTTTATTAGGCATTATTTTAGCTGCTGTGGCTATTGCAGTTTCTGCTAAGCGTTATTGTGAGCGACAATACGATCCCGTCGCGATGATGAAGACCCTTGGCGGTAGCCGCGACATGATCCGCAAAATTTACTTATTGCATTTATCAATGGTGTGCGCTTTATCTGTGCTTATTGGCTTGCTCATAGGCTTTGGTTTACAAGATATTGCAGCGAACTATTTAGCTAAATCTATGAACAATACATTACCTGCTGCGGGTATTAAACCTTGGATAACGGCAAT
The DNA here is from genome assembly GCF_045064175.1 of Pseudoalteromonas sp. Ld20. Lineage (NCBI taxonomy): Bacteria > Pseudomonadati > Pseudomonadota > Gammaproteobacteria > Alteromonadales > Pseudoalteromonadaceae > Pseudoalteromonas > Pseudoalteromonas sp. Ld20. Next base: position 132,009 of record NZ_JBISHB010000038.1, on the reverse strand, counting down.
TAGTACAGGCGTGATTTGTGCTGTGATGTTCTCAATTAAGCCGTTGTTAGACTTATTTGATATACCGCCGCTGCGAGTGTTGCGTCGTAATTTAGGGGATAGATTACTTGTTAGTAAAGTACATTTAGCCATGTCTGCAATGACTGTGTTTTTATTAATGTGGTTATTTAGTAATAACTTAAAAATTACTGCAATTTTGTTTGTTTCAACATTGGTGCTTATTGGTTTACTGTTTTTGGTCTCACGGATCATCTTTGGGGGCGGACGTAAATTAGGTTTACGCCCAGGCAATAGTTGGTCGTTGGCGATTGCATCAATTCAAAAGCGCGCAAATGCAAATTCAGTGCAACTTATTAGCTTTGCATTAGCGATTAAATTACTTTTATTTTTGGTGGTACTTAAAAACGACATGATTGCTGATTGGCAGTCACAATTACCGAATGACGCACCTAATGCATTTTTAGTTAATATTACGGAGTCTGAATTACCCGTAATAACTGACTATTTAGCGCAAAAGAAAATTCAAGTATCAGAGTTTTACCCAACTATTCGCGGGCGTGTTAATGCGGTAAATGGTGAACTTGTAGCGCGTGAAGTATCGTTGCAAGATAATGAGAAAAAAGATGAAGAAGCGCGCTCTGGTATCGGGCGAGAGCTTAATTTAACCTGGTTAACACAATCACCAGCGCAAAATGAGATCATCGATGGCGAGTGGTTTTCTGAAAGTGCGACGGGTGAAGCGTCAATTGAAGAATCAATGCTGGCGCGTTTAGACGTAAAACTCGGTGATACATTAACGTTTTTAATTGGCGCACAATCGTTTGATGCAAAAATAACGAGTGTTCGTAAAGTAAATTGGGCCACCTTAAAGCCAAACTTTTTTATCATTTTGAGTCCGGATGTATTGGCTGATTTTCCTGCGACATATATTTCTTCAGTTCGTATAGAGACGGATCAAAAACGTGACTTTAGTGAATTGTTACGTACTTACCCAACGGTTAATGCTATTGATGTTGATAGTTTTGTTAAACAAATTCAATCGACTATTTCGCAAGTATCATTGGCAATTGGCTTTGTACTTGCCATTGTGGTGCTTTGTGGGGCGCTAGTTTTAATTTCGCAAGTGCAAGCAAGCTTAGGGGAGCGAATGCAAGAAATAGTGATTTTACGCACCCTAGGTGCAAAAGGCCGATTAATAAAAAATGCGACATTATACGAGTTTTTATTACTCGGCAGTGCGGCTGGCTTTGTTGCGGCTCTAGTGAGTGATGTCGCATTATTTATTGTGCAACGAGAAATGTTTGATTTAGCCGGTAAATTACACCCGCATATTTGGATCATCGGTCCTTTAGTAGGGGGCACATTTGTGGCTGTTTTAGGCTACTTTATGATTGCTCGAACAATGCGTAAAAATACGCAAGGTTTACTGCGCTCGCTCGGTTAATATTGCGACTCATTTTATAGTATTAACACAAAAACCCGCAATTGCGGGTTTTTGCATTGACAATGCACTGGTAATTTATACAGTACTCTGGCATTATTACTTTATTAGTAAGTTATATTTATTGGGCAAGAGCTTGGCTATTATTTTAGGGATTGATCCAGGTTCGCGGTTGACGGGCTATGGGGTCATTGCTCATCAAGGTGCAAAATTTACCTATTTAGGCAGTGGATGTATAAAACTGGCGGATCACGAATTTCCTATTCGCTTAAAAATGATCTTTCAAGGTATTAGCCAATTAATAGCGCAATTTTCGCCAGAACAGTTTGCGATTGAAAAAGTATTTATGGCGCATAACCCTGATTCAGCACTTAAACTAGGACAGGCCCGAGGAGCGGCTATTGTCGGAGCTGCTGTGGCTGAATTACCCGTATTTGAATATTCAGCAAGGCAAATTAAACAAGCTGTTGTTGGCCATGGTGGTGCAGATAAATCACAAGTACAACAGATGGTAAAAAATATTTTAAAGCTGCCAGGTACGCCGCAAGCCGATGCAGCGGATGCACTGGCAATTGCTATTTGTCATGCACATTCTAATCAAAACTTAATAAAGCTAGCGGGCAGTGCCAGTAAAACCGTTAGAGGAAGGCTAAGGAAATAATAATGATAGGTCGATTAAACGGTATATTGGTAGAGAAGCAACCACCTGAGATCTTACTTGAAGTCTCTGGAGTAGGTTACGAGGTAAACATGCCAATGACGTGTTTTTATGATTTACCCAATATTGGTGAAACGGCAATTGTTTACACTCATTTTGTGGTGAGAGAAGATGCGCAGCTATTATTTGGTTTTAATAACAAAACAGAACGCGCTTTATTTCGTGAATTACTTAAAGCAAATGGGGTTGGACCAAAATTAGGCTTAGCTATTTTATCAGGAATGTCGGCTAAGCAATTTGTAACCTGTGTGAACAATGAAGACGCAACTAGCTTAGTGAAATTACCGGGTGTTGGCAAAAAAACCGCAGAACGCCTTGTACTTGAAATGAAAGACCGCTTAAAAGATTGGGGTAATGACTTATTCACGCCATTTAGTGATAATGCAGTAATACAGCCCGCATCAGATGCTTTAATTGCGAATAATGCGGCTGATGATGCAATTTCTGCACTCGTTTCATTGGGCTATAAGTTGGCGCAAGCACAAAAAACGGTTAAAGCGATTAGCAAGCCAGATATGTCTACAGAGGTTCTGATCAAAGAGTCTCTTAAATCAATGTTGTGAGTAAACCATGATTGAAGCGGATCGCTTAATAGATGCCACCGAACAAAGTAATGAAGATGTTGTTGATCGTGCAATTAGACCAAAACTTTTAGCCGACTACACAGGTCAGCCACATGTTAAGCAGCAAATGGAAATTTTTATTGAAGCTGCACGAAGCCGAGGTGAAGCCCTTGATCATTTATTAATATTTGGCCCGCCGGGGTTAGGTAAAACAACATTAGCCAATATTGTTGCCAACGAGCTAGGTGTAAGTATTAAAACAACCTCAGGGCCTGTACTTGAAAAAGCTGGCGATTTAGCGGCATTGCTTACAAACCTTGAAGAGGGGGATGTTCTGTTTATTGATGAAATTCATCGCCTCAGTCCACAAGTTGAAGAGATCCTCTATCCAGCGATGGAAGATTACCAGTTAGATTTAATGATAGGTGAAGGCCCAGCTGCTCGCTCAATAAAGCTTGATTTACCTGCATTTACTTTGATAGGCGCTACAACTCGTGCGGGATCGTTAACATCACCGCTGAGAGATCGTTTTGGTATAGTACAGCGTTTAGAGTTTTATTCAGTGGCTGACTTGTCGACGATTGTGGGGCGCTCTGCGCATTATTTAAATTTAGAAATGTGCGATGATGGTGCAATCGAAATAGCTAAACGTTCACGGGGTACTCCGCGAATAGCTAATCGTCTGTTGCGACGAGTGCGTGATTACACGCAAGTTAAATCAGACGGTACAGTTAATGCCGAGGTTGCAGAGCTCGCGCTTAATATGATTGACGTAGATAAAAGCGGCTTCGATTATATGGATCGTAAATATTTACTCGCGATTATTGAGAAGTTTATGGGCGGGCCAGTTGGTCTGGATAATTTAGCCGCAGCCATTGGTGAAGAAAGAGAAACCATTGAAGATGTAATAGAGCCTTACTTAATTCAACAAGGTTTTATACAACGAACCCCAAGAGGGCGCATTGTGTCAGATAATGCATATCACCATTTTGGCTTACAGCCTAAAAAAGAGTAATATTGGTCAACTTTTGTAGCTTTAGCATGCCTGAAGATACACCATATTCCTACCCGTAATCCCATCTTACATAAAGTAATAAATACTGTGCTCTGATTTGAAGCAGGCATAGTATTTGTTTAATTCCTAATAATAAGTTCACTTACAGTTAAGTTTGCCAGCTATATTGTATACCCTCTGAGAAGTGTGAATATTTGCTGTGGAATACTTTAATATCCATATAATTCAAACAAGTAATTATATTCAGTGCATTAAAATTTAGTTACTAGAATGATAATGATAAGGGTAAGGTATTAAGAGTGATTTTATTGCGGGCAAAAAAAAGCCCGCAATAAATGCGGGCAAACAACAAGTTGAAGGAAGTAATCCAGGGAGTAGTTTAAATTCATCAAGTTTTATCAAAATGACTTTAAACTGAGCAATACGAAAAATCAGAATCATATTGCAAAGAACTGGGTGTAATGAAATATTCATTGCAGCGCTAGCTCGGTATGGGAGAATAATAGCGGCTTTATTATTTTTGTTCAAACTAGAAAAATTTAATTTTCAGATTAATAAAACTAATGATTGATTTTTGTTTTTGCATGAAAAGTGGTCGATACTAGTGTTGTTTATTTTTTAAGTGTATGAATTAAATGTTTTTTAATTTTAATTTGAATTAACTTTACATTAGTTTAACTATCCTGCTTCATGTTTTTAAATTGGTTTTGGGTGGTTATTCTTTTATAGTGAATAAAACGTGTGTTTTATGATGTTTTTTATAATAAATACGCAGCAATATATATCATTATGTACTTACTTTTAATTTAATAGAATATTTGATTCATTTGAGGTAAAAACGATCAGTTTGTCTTTTAACGTTTTTTGTTGCTAATTCACAGCAATAGCGTTGTCAGTACCGAATTGAATGGATACACTAGTTGCAACTTTTGGCCATGTTTTTGGTCATACACTGGCGTATAATAAAATGTTTATTTATACAAGAAACCTTAAGTAGGAGTTTAAAGTGGGATCAGGACTTAATTTTTTAGATTTAATTCTAGAAGCAAGTTTTCTTGTGCAATTGGTTATGTTGGCATTAGTGGCTATGTCAGTTATGTCGTGGGCTGTTATTTTCCAGCGCAAAAAAGCTATTTCAGATGCGCTATCAAATGCTAAGCGCTTTGAACAAAAATTTTGGTCAGGTATAGATTTAAGTAAGCTCTATAATGAAATCACATCACGTAGTGGTAACTCTACAGGCGTAGAGGCATTATTTATTGCTGGTTTTAAAGAGTTTGCACGCCATAAAAAAACCACATTCGAAAGTGCAAGCATTGTTATGGAAGGCACACATCGTTCTATGCGCGTTGCTTTATCACGAGAAATAGAAAAACTTGAATCAAGCTTATCATTTTTAGCAACTGTCGGTTCTATCAGCCCGTATATCGGCTTATTTGGAACTGTATGGGGAATAATGAATGCCTTTATTGCATTGGGTGAAGTTAAACAAGCTACGTTACAGATGGTTGCTCCTGGTATTGCAGAAGCATTGATTGCAACTGCTATGGGTTTATTTGCAGCAATCCCTGCCGTTATCGCTTATAACCGTTTTGCAAATAAAGTTGAAAAGCTTGAATCTAATTACATTAATTTTATGGAAGAGTTTGCGAATATTTTACACCGTCAAGCAGCTACACAAATAGAGGCAAAAGCGAATGTACCAACGTAAAAAGCGTCGTCCTGTTGCAGAGATAAACGTGGTCCCATACATTGATGTTATGTTAGTGTTGTTGATCATCTTTATGGCAACAGCACCTTTGATTACACACGGCGTTAAAGTTGATCTTCCTAAAATGGAAGAATCAGATTTAGTTGATACGAAAGATACGCCGCCAATCATTGCCTCGATAGATGCCCAAGGTAAATATTACGTGAGTATTGGCACTAATCCAGAAGAGCCGATGGAGGCACTTGATGTGGCTGCGGTCATCAAATTACAGCTGATGAAAAACCCTGACACGCCAGTGATGATTAAAGGATCAGGCAAAGTGTCATATCAAGAAGTATTACTATTAATGGATTTTTTAAAGAACGCAGGCGTTCCATCGGTTGGTTTAATGACAGAATCATTTGAAGGGACTAAAGGCTAATATGGGTGCTTCAGTAATTAAATCAGTATTATTGCACTTTGCAATAATAGGCGTACTCATAGGCACTGCAAACTTTCATGCGCCAAGTCCCAAAGTAATGGAAGTAACGTTAAACACGTCTATGCCAGAAGCCGAAAACGCTGTTGCAGCTGTGACGGTTGATCAAAAAATGGTTGAACAAAAAATTGCTGAACTAAGGCGTAAAGAAGAGCAGCAAAAGCGAGCCGAAGATAAACGTATCCAAGATCTTGAGCGCAGAGCAACCGATGCACGCAAGCAACGTGAATCTGAAGATCGTCGTATAAAAAAATTAGAGCAAGAGCGAAGAGCAAAAGAGAAAGAAACGGCACAGGCGCAAGCTCAAGCAAAAAAAGCGCGTGAGATAGAGCAAAAAGAACGTGCTAAAGCGCAGCAGGCTGAAAAGCAAAAAGAAGCATCGGAATTAGCTGCACAAGCGGCGGCTGAAAAACGTAAAGCTGAAGAAGATGCATTAAAGAAAGCTGAAGACGATCGTAAACGTGAAGAGTTAGCAGCTAAAAAACGTGCTGAAGCTGCCGAAGAGGCCCGCCAAAAAGCGTTACAAGAGCAAATGTTGCAAGAGCAGCTGGCAACAGAACAAGCTGCTCGTAATAAAGTACGTCAACAGCAGGTTGGCACCGAAGTTGATAAATTTAAAGCGTTAATAATGGCACGTATCCAGCAAAATTTATTAATTGATGAAAAAATGAAAAATCAGCAATGCCGTGTGAATATTCGTTTAGGTTTTAATGGTCTTGTGACTCAAGTCCGCTCTTTAGGCGGGGATAAACTGGTTTGCGAAGCTGCTCTTAGAGCTATTCGTATGGCAGATACGCTTCCTGTATCTAAAGATAAAGATGTTTTTGAGCAATTAAAAAATATTAACTTAACAATTAAGCCACAATTTTAAAGGAATGGTATGTTCACTAAGTTCAAAGCAGTTTGTTTAATTTTAGTTCTGGGCTTTACGAGTGTTGCAAATGGGGCACTTGAAATAGTCATTACAGAAGGAATCGATGGCGCTCGTCCAATTGCTATTGTGCCGTTTAAGTATCAAGGTGTTGGTCCAATCCCACAAAAACTCAGCGAAGTGATTGCCGCAGATTTAATGCGAAGTGGTAAGTTTAAACCGATTAGTACAGAAAATATGCCGCAGTTTCCGAGTAAAGAATCTGATATTGATTACAGTGCGTGGGTTAATAAAGGTGTTGAAGCAGTACTCGTTGGTGAAGTTGCACAACAAACTGATGGTCGTTATTTAGTGAGTTACGAGTTAGTTGATGTGATCCGTGGTCAGATTACTGGCGGTGAAACGCAAATGATGAGTAATGGTAAATTGATTAAAAATCAAGATCATGTTCAAGAAGCGCGCGAAAGTATAATTACTGAAACTGGGTTTAGACGTTACGCTCATCGTATTAGTGATGTTGTTTATGAGAAACTAACGGGCGAACGTGGCGCTTTTTTAACAAAAATAGCGTATGTAATTGTTCGTGATGAAGATCCGAAACCTTATCAGTTAGTAGTGGCTGATTATGATGGTTTTAATGAACAAGTATTATTGCGTTCTAAAGAACCATTAATGTCACCAGCGTGGTCACCAGATGGAACAAAGCTTGCCTATGTAACGTTTGAAAACCGCCAAAGCCAAATATACATGCAAGATTTATACACGGGAAAACGTGAGTTAATTACTAGCCATAAAGGGATTAATGGTGCACCGCAGTTTTCACCTGATGGGAAAAAATTACTTTTAGTACTGTCTAAAGATCGTAACGGTGCAACTGAAGTCTATATGCTGGATTTTGCAACAGGCAAAGAAACACGCCTTACTCGTCATCGCAGTATAGATACTGAACCATCGTGGCATCCTAACGGCCAAGATATTGTGTTTACCTCGGAAAGGGGTGGTAATGCTCAGATTTATAAGTTAAATTTACAAACAGGTAGGTCACAACGAATGACCTTCGATGGTGATATGAACCTAGCGGGCTCAATCACCCCAGATGGCAAAGAATTAGTAATGGTGAACCGTACTAATGGGCAATACCATCTAGCTAAAAAAGAGCTGGCTACTGGCGCGTTTCAAGTTTTAACGCGAACACGCCTTGATGAATCACCGAGCATCGCACCAAATGGCTCTATGATCATCTACAGCACGCTGCATAATAATAAGCAGGTACTTGCGCTCGTATCAATGGACGGTCGCTTTAAAGCACGTTTACCTGTGCTAAACGGACAAGTAAAGGCACCCGCGTGGTCGCCTTATTTACAGTAATATTTGCTGGTTTACTCAAAATAGGAATCTACTCAATGCAACTTAATAAAATACTCAAAGGCCTGCTTATTGCTGTGCCAGTCATGACGCTAGCAGCTTGTAGCTCATCTTCAGATATCGATGAAGGTGCAGCAAATCAATCAAATCAAGCGACAGTTGAACAAAATAACAATAATGATACTGTGGAAGTCACTACACTGACTCCTGAGCAACAAGCGCAAGAGCAACTTCGTGAGAAATACGAAGCACTTCGTCAAGAGCAAGTAATTTACTTTGATTTTGATAAAGCGACGATTGAAGGTCAATACGGCGAGCTATTACGTGCCCATGCTGAGTTTTTAGTAAAAAATCCATCAGTTAAAGTATTAATTGAAGGTCATGCTGATGAACGTGGCACGCCAGAGTACAATATTGCACTAGGTGAAAACCGTGGACAAGCCGTAGAAAAGTACTTACAAAGCTTAGGTGTTTCAGCTAGCCAAATGTCAGTAGTGAGCTATGGTGAAGAAAAACCAATGGTTAAATCACGCACTGAATCAGCTTTCGCTAAAAACCGCCGTGCGGTACTAGTTTACTAAGATTAGAGACATTATGAAGCCGAAAATTATTTTGGCAGCCATGATCTTGAGCGGGAGCACCCAGTTATGGGCTGCTCCCGCTCCTGTTTCAGAAGCTGCAAGTTCACAATCGAGCATAGAAAAACGCCTTGCTGCACTAGAGAACATGATGCAGTCACGAAACTTGCTACAAGTTGAGTTACAGCAACAGCTAAATGTACTTCAAGATGAAGTAAGTCAAGTACGTGGGATAACTGAAGAGCAAAGTTATAAACTTGAAAAAGTATTGCAGCGCCAGCGAGAGCTTTATCAAGAAATAGAGAACCGAGTTAGTCAGGCATACGCACAGCCTAACCAAAGCACTGCTGAAACTTATACCGAACAGGTGCCATCGCAAGCCATTAGCGCAGATTTGTCTGAGAATGAAGCGTATGAGCGTGCAGTGGCGTTAATAATGAAGGATAAGCGTTATGATCAAGCGATCCCTGAGTTTCAAACTTTTTTAAGTACTTACCCAAGTTCAGTCTATGCGTCGAATGCACATTACTGGTTAGGGCAATTACTGACGATAAAAAATGATCCTGTTAAAGCGTCTGAACATTTTAAAGTGGTCGTGAATGAATTTCCAAACTCAAATAAGCGCCCAGATGCAATGTTAAAACTGGGTACTTTGTTAAAAGAGCAAGGATTAGCTGAACAAGCGTTAAAAACCTTTAACGATTTAATCAATCAGTACCCCAGTACAACTGCTGCAAAATTAGCCACTGAACGGCTTGCAAAAATGTAGAATCGCTATGATTAGACTGCTTTTTGTCATAAGCGGTCTAAAATTGGACAGCTAGGCATTAAAACTTAAAAAAAGAGACAATTTCGGTTGCACTCATTTTTTAAATAAGTATTATAAGCGCCCGCAGCAAACGAATGGTTCAACCACTCAAGTTGCGGCAAAAAGAGCGGGTCATTAGCTCAGTTGGTAGAGCAGTTGACTTTTAATCAATTGGTCGATGGTTCAAATCCATCATGACCCACCATTCATTTATTATTAATTGAATGGTCTTTTATCGGCGGATTTACGTATTGATGTTTGGTTGTATTAAGTTGCAACAATAGAGCGGGTCATTAGCTCAGTTGGTAGAGCAGTTGACTTTTAATCAATTGGTCGATGGTTCAAATCCATCATGACCCACCATCTTTTATTCATTATGAATAACAGCATGGCTCATCGGCGGATTTACGCAAGCATTCAGAGCGGGTCATTAGCTCAGTTGGTAGAGCAGTTGACTTTTAATCAATTGGTCGATGGTTCAAATCCATCATGACCCACCATCTTTTATTCATTATGAATAACAGCATGGCTCATCGGCGGATTTACGCAATGTGATTAACAGCAGTAAATGTTAAGTAGGCATATCAGAGCGGGTCATTAGCTCAGTTGGTAGAGCAGTTGACTTTTAATCAATTGGTCGATGGTTCAAATCCATCATGACCCACCATCTTTTATTCATTATGAATAACAGCATGGCTCATCGGCGGATTTACGCAGTGTGATTAACAGCATTAAATGTTAAGTAGGCATATCAGAGCGGGTCATTAGCTCAGTTGGTAGAGCAGTTGACTTTTAATCAATTGGTCGATGGTTCAAATCCATCATGACCCACCATCCTGATATTTTTACTGCGATAAGTTTATTCCCACGCCTCGTTTCAAGATTTTTGTATTTCACACATAAAATGCTTTTCAATCAAAAATTATCTATCTCTTAAATATAAATGCTTTAATCAAATCGGTATTACCGAGCACCACTGTTATTTAGTTTTATATTCTCGTATAATTCACTCTATAAATGCACTGTAGATTAAGTGGTCGAGAAATGAGTTTAGCTCAAACTATTATGCCTGAAGGTTATATCTTTCCTCCTAAGCCAGCTCCATTGAATAATGAAGAGCAAGCGCAATACAAAGCACGTATCAAACAATTGCTGATTGATAAAAATGCGGTATTGGTTGCCCATTATTATACTGATCCTGAAATTCAAGCCCTTGCTGAAGAAACCGGTGGTTGTGTTGCTGATTCGCTAGAAATGGCGCGTTTTGGCGCCAAGCACGATGCCGACATGATCATTGTAGCGGGCGTGCGCTTTATGGGGGAAACAGCAAAAATACTGACACCTAATAAAACCGTTGTTATGCCAACATTGGCTGCCACATGTTCGCTCGATATTGGTTGCCCAATTGATGAGTTTTCAGCGTTTTGTGATCAGCACCCTGATCGAAAAGTTGTTGTGTATGCAAATACCTCTACTGCTGTTAAAGCACGTGCAGATTGGATTGTTACCTCATCGTGTGCACTTGAGATTGTTGAACACCTTGATGAAATGGGTGAGAAAATCATTTGGGGCCCAGATAAACACCTAGGCGCGTATATTCAAAAGAATACTGGTGCAGATATGATCATGTGGAATGGTGCATGTATTGTTCATGATGAGTTCAAAACCAAAGCACTAAAAGACATGAAAGCGCTTTATCCTGATGCAGGCGTATTAGTTCACCCAGAATCTCCGTCCGAAATTGTAGACCTAGCAGATGCTGTTGGCTCAACGAGTCAGCTGATAAAAGCAGCACAAACAATGGATAATAAAAAGTTCATTGTTGCAACAGACCGCGGTATTTTTTATAAAATGCAGCAGTTATGCCCAGATAAAGAATTTGTAGCCGCACCAACAGCAGGTGAGGGCGCAACCTGTAAAAGTTGTGCACATTGCCCATGGATGGCAATGAACGGCCTTAAAGCGATTGAGGAAGCATTACTAGATGCAACAGGTAAAGAAGTATTTGTAGATATGCAGCTACGTGAGGGCGCACTCAAGTCGCTTAATCGTATGCTCGACTTCTCAGCTTCACTACAACGTTAAGCCAAGTTAAACAGAAAAGGCCGCTGATATCACTATTAGCGGCCTTTTTGTTTGTTTACTAGGCAGTTAAAGCACAAATAAGAAAAACACCTTGCACCACTGGACGCTATTTCATACTATTACGCCGCGTTACCAAATGGTAACCTGCGGAGGGATGGCTGAGTGGCTGAAGGCGCACGCCTGGAAAGTGTGTTTAGGTTTATCCCTAACGAGGGTTCGAATCCCTCTTCCTCCGCCATTATTCAATATTAGGACGCCTCATGGCGTCCTTTTTTGTGCCAGTTTAAATGCTTTCGTGGTAAATATGAGTTACAACTTACTGGCTTTAGGGTCAAGCTAGTGAGTTTAAACACTCATTCGGTGCTAAATTTATCCTGTAGGCTTTAAAAGCGCTTAGGATAAATTTCTACCGTAATTATAGGCTGTAGGAATTTAAAACTAATCAATACAGATAACTTGATTACGTCCAGATTCTTTAGCCTTATAAAGAGCGAGAACGGCTTGCTTAACGAGATCCTTATAGTCGCTTTGGTGCTGATATTCAGACACACCTAAAGAGACTGTTACAGTGAGCGTGTGTGTTTTATGAGTAAGCTTAATATCACTTATTGCCAAACGAAGTTTTTCAGCTAAGTGGCTAGCTTGCTGTTTATTCGTTTCAGGTAAGAATATCAAAAACTCTTCTCCTCCCCAACGAGCTACTTTATCCATACTAGAAAGTGTTTTGAGTGTAATTATTGTGTAAAGGCTTTACGAAGAGGTTTATTGAACTGTCATTAATTGAAAAGCAGTAGTATAAATTAATCGTACAAAGCGGCTTGTTGCCGCTTATGTTTATAACGTTAAGAGATTAATAACGTTTTTTAGGTGCTTTTAGCTGTGAGTCAAACTCATCAGGGAATAAGATGGTGCCGTCATCGTCTTCCGTTGGGAATACGGCAATCAACAAATCATCTTCTTCAAGGCCCGGTGTCCAACGAGTACGCCAATCTTGCAGATTAATAGCTTTAGCTGTACAGTTTTCCCATTCGCCTGTTGCCCAAGCTTCAGCATAAATACGTTCCGGCCAAACTGGTACGCAATCATCGTCTTCATTTGCTAACATTACGCAGCCATCGTCGTCGTTTAAAATCCATATTTGCTTGTATTCTTGAACGGTTTCAAACATAAACGCCAGTCGTTTTTTTGCTCCTAGATTCAGGGTCAACTCGAACTTTTCATTTGCAGCGGCGGTTGCATCATTCATATATAAATTCACTTTTGATTGGCTTGGTTATGTATTAAGTATATTGACTAATATGACAACGTGTCGATCAGTCAACATTTTATTTAATGGCATTGAAAATATCATCTGCAAGTAATGCTAATGCATCGGCATCGCGATTAGTTAAAGCATAAGTTCTTAATCCGTATAAACTCATTGCAAAAAAACGTGCAAGTTGTTGAGCGCTTCGCACATTTTGGATCTCATTTTGACTTTTTGCACGAGAAAATTGCTGGGTAAGGGCATTTTCATAAGCATTTAAATTGGCACTAAGTACCTCATTAATTTGTGCATCTTGACCTTCAACTTCGCTAATGCTTTTAGTGAGCAAGCAAACTTTCATGGCATCGCCAGTGATACATTCGCTGACGATAGAGTCTATATAGCATCTTAAATTGGGTAATACCGGTTGGGTAGGGCAAAAAAGCGCGGTAAATTGTTCGTTACGATCGGTTTGGTATTGTTCAATTGCAGCTAAAAAAATGCCTTTTTTATTACCAAACGCAGCATACAATGAGCCCGGGTGCAGTAATGTTACCTGGGTTAACTTTTGCATACTGGTTTTGGCATAGCCAAATTGCATAAACGCAAGCATGGCTTGACGCAATACAAATTCGCGGTCAAATTCGGCGACTCTCATGGCACTCTCATTTACTATTAATGAGCATAGTTTACTTAATCTTGAACAAATATTCAAAAAAGGGTTGAATATTTATGTGTACGCCCTTATCTTGAATGTACACTCAAGATAAGGATTAACAATAATGACGACTGAATTACTGCTTCCGTTTAAACTAAACAGCACAATAGAATTAAAAAACCGTATATTAATGGCGCCACTAACGCGTTGTATGGCAGATGAAAACTTAGTACCAACTCAAGCTATGGTTGAATATTACGCACGCCGTGCCGAAGCTGGTTTGATTATCAGCGAGGCGACTATTATTCGCCCTGACGCACAAGGCTACCCAAATACACCGGGGTTATTTACAAGTGAACAAATTCAAGGTTGGCAAAAAGTAACTGATGCTGTGCATGCAAATGGCGGTAAAATTTTTGCTCAGCTTTGGCATGTTGGCCGTGTGGCACATCCGCATTTTTTTGATGGAGAAGTGCTAGCCCCATCTGCAATTGGTATTGAAGGGTCTGTACCACGAATGCGTGAACTGACGTATCAAACTCCAAAAGCAGCGACGTCTGAAGATATTCAATCATTGATAGCAGATTATGCAAAGGCCGCTGAAAATGCAGTTGAAGCTGGATTTGACGGTGTAGAGATACATGGTGCGAATGGTTATTTGATTGATCAGTTTTTACATTATGCGGCCAATGAGCGTGAAGACGAATACGGTCAAACACCAGAGAATATGTCGCGTTTTGCGCTTGACGTTGTTGATGCAGTTATAAGTGCTATAGGGACAGATAAAACGGCATTACGTTTATCGCCGGGAGCTTACTTTAATATGAGTGAAGATAATCGCGATAAAGCAGTATTTGATTATTTGTTAGCGCAATTAAACACGCGCCAGTTAGCTTATTTACATGGTGGTATTTTCGACGATAGCATGCGTTTTGCAAGTCTTGAAGATATGACAACATCTGAGTACCTTAGAGCTAATTATAGTGGCACATTGGTTGGTGTTGGTAGCTATAGCTTCGAGAGTGCAAAAGATGCGATTGAAGAAAATAGATTTGATCTCATCGCAATCGGGCGTCCGTTTATAGCTAATCCAGACTACGTCAGTAGAATTTCTCAAGGTAAAGAGTTGGTTGCATATGATGATGCAATGCTAGCAGAACTAATATAAACATTTTGGCGTAACGAAGGTTACGCTACCTTAATACAAAATGATGATTTTACACGTGTGAAATCAATCATTCGCCTTTTTTTTATTAAATACTTTATACTCTCTTTAATAACCAGTTTAGAGAACGTAAATTGTTGGCTATAAAGCACATTAATGGCGTATTTACGCAGTTTGCTCATTCACGCTATATATTATCATTGCGCGAAGCGTTTATTGCGTTGCTCCCATATTTTGTGTGTTCTGCATTAGCCATTTTAGTGCTTAATGTTGCGGTAAATTTTTCGTTCATAACATCAGCCGACTTTATCTACAAGACGGTACAGCAAAGCTCTCTCGTTATTTTAACCTTATTTCCTGTTATGGTTGTTATTTCTGTTGGTTACCATCTTTCTAAAAACCTAGGTAACAGCGCCGTTGTTGGTAGTATATTAGGACTGGTCACATTTTCCATTCATAGTGATTTTTTAATTTTTTCAGATGGTATTTTTACGGTAGATGGTACTGGTGCCTCAGCTTATGCGGTGTTGGTTCCTTCATTAAGCAGTTATTTATTGATGCTAGGGCGTAGGTTTATACCTATGTCATTTTTTGATTTACCACTACTGAGTGAGTTTTTAAAAGAAAAACTGTTACTTATTTTACCTTTTGCATTTGCTTTTTTCGCATTATTTTTGATCCTCCCAATCATAGAAAGCGTTGTGCATTTCGTCGTAGTATATTTAGTCCCAGTGGATAGCCAAAGTAGTGTAGCGTTACAACTATTTAACCGAATGCTTATAATACATGGCTTTTGGTTCTTCGGTGTGCATGGTGACAATGTGTATTCTATGATGTTTGAACAAACATTTATTAGCAAAGATATTTTCCCAGGCTTGTCGGCACAAACCTTTTACGATACTTTTGTGTTGATTGGTGGCACTGGAGGTTTTATAGGATTAATTGTTGCCTCGTTCTTTTTGGCCAAGGGGAGTCATGAAAAGAATATAGCGCGCATATCACTCCCTTTTTCATTGTTTAATTTTTGCGAAATAATTTTATTTGCGCTACCAATTTTTTTAAATCCATTGTTACTGATCCCGTTTATTTTAGTCCCTTGTTTTAACTTTGTGGTTAGCTATGCAATGATTTCAGCGGGCGCGGTGGGTTACCAAGATGTCAGTATTAGCTGGATGACACCCACTATAATCAATGGCAGTATGGTCGGTACAGATCTGGTTGCGCCTATTTTACAAGTATTTTTAATTATCTGTAACGCATGTATTTATTACCCATTTTTACGTTTAAGCAGTGAGCGAAATAACTACCAATTAGCGTTTAATAAATTGAGTAGTAAACTTAATATGAGTGAACGCTTTGCGGCTAAATCTGAGCAACGCTTTATAGAGCAGCAACGCCAAAGTAGTGTTTCTTCTGCGCATTTAACACACGTTTTAAATACCATATCACAGTCACGCTTAGCGCTTTATTATCAGCCTCAAATAGATATACAAACAGGTCATGTAAATGGCTACGAAGGATTATTAAGATTAATAAAAAGAGATGGTTCGATCACCGGGCCTTACTTTCTAGATACGCTAGTCGCACATAAACAAACAGACATAATAGACCGTTGGGTGATTGAGCAAGCCCACCGAGATTTAATGCAATGGAGCAATGTTGGGTTTAAACCAACAATTAGTATTAACGTTAATCCAGACGTATTAACGAATAAATCTATGATCAATAAAATATGTGATTTATTTATCGATTTTCCTGATCAACTAAAAATTGAAATCGTTGAATCTAGCTACTTAACTCAGCAAACACTTGTAACAGAACATATTGAAAAGCTGAGGGAAAATAATATAGAAACGGTACTTGATGATTTTGGTACAGGTTATTCAAGCTTATCTATGCTTGCTAATCTTCCTGTGAAGCATGTAAAACTAGATAGGCAATTTTTATTACAATGTGAGCAACCCGCAGGGCGAGTGTTATATCAACAAGTGACTCAGATATTTGCAAAGCTTGGCTTTTCTGTTGTTGCAGAAGGGATTGAAACAGAAGCTGAGTTAGCGTGGGTTAAAAGTTTAGGGATCGAAACGGCACAAGGGTGGTTATACGCCCCCGCATTACCTAAAAATGAGGCTCAGCATTTTGTGCCAAAGCCGATTGAATAGGGCGTGTTTATTTTTGAAGTAGAATTTCAGCTCTGTGTTTGGTTTTTACTTAAGCAACTTGATTGTAAACTTGACGCAGCGATGCAATCGCTCCTAGATTGAAGCAGTTTTAAGAATTAAAGCTCAAAACGCCCCACCTTCTTTATTTATGCCATAAATAAGACACACTAGTTTCATTTTTTCGTAAGATAAACGCCCCTTTTTTGTCATCAAGCATCGCCATACTGTTCCCGCATACACAATAACAATTGCAAATGGGACAATAATGCGCACTCTTACTAAAAAAACATCTCTTAGCTTGGCACTTGCTTTAGCTTTTTCTTCAATGGGTTATGCAAATGAGGCTGAGATTGAAGAGATCACCGTCGTCGCAAAACCGACCAGTTATGCCAATAATGTAATTGAACCTGCTATGCTAGAGCAGCAAAGCTCAGTATCAAGCGTTTTGTCAGTGATTGATAATTTGCCGGGGATCAGCATTAACGAAGGCGATGCATTCGGTGGTGATGATTGGTCAACCACGATCACAATGCGTGGCTTTAGTATTGACGGCAACCAACAACAATTGGGTATGACGATTGATGGTATTCCAAATGGTGGGTCTAATTATGGTGGTGGTGCAAAAGCGAACCGTTACCTTGATAGCGAAAACTTAGCGACAGTAGAAGTCGGCCAAGGGACGTCAGATATTGCCTCGGCGTCATTAGAAGCGCTAGGCGGTACGTTTAATTTTGTGAGTAAAGATCCAACCCTTGAGCGCAATACGACTTTTTCTTATACGCAAGGAGATCACAATGCGACGCGCTTTTATATAAAGCATGACACAGGGACCTTGTTCGATAATACCCAAGCTTACGCTAGTTATTCACAAACAAATACCAGCCGCTGGATAGGTGATGGCAGCAATGGTGGTAAAGATAACCAGCACGGCGAAATAAAGTTTGTATCAAACTTTTCAGCACTGACAGTGACAGGGCGTTTATCTTACGACGATGTAAGTGAAACAAACTATAACAGTGTGAGTTTAAAGCAATTTGCACAGACACCAGATTGGGATCAATTAACGTGGAATTGGACCGGTGTGCCGCATTTTGATCAAATGTTTGCAGAAGGTTGGGGCACATTACGTGAAAACACTTTAGGGTATGTAAAGTTTGAATATGCCATTTCACCGTCGTCATTACTCACAGTTAGCCCGTATTATCATAAAAACTCGGGACGCGGTGATTGGATCCCGCCTTATTTAACATCCCCTGTTGATACTGATGATAAGCCAACAACACAAGGCGGTAAAAATGCTGGGTCATACGGTTTTGCAGACAGTCAAGGTAACCCACTCACACCTGATGCAAACTGCAAAGAGACGCTAAGCTGGCCATGGGATTCAGGCACGGGTTTAAACCCTGCTTGTTATCCAGATACGGCCACACCTGTCATGTCATATCGACACACTCATTACAATAAAGACCGTTTAGGTCTTACTGCTGATTACAAGTTGACTTTGGGTATGCACGATATTGAAGCCGGTATATGGCTTGAGCAAACTGATCGTGATGAATCGCGTGATTGGCATAAAGTGATTGACGCGCGTATTTATCATCATTTTGATAGCACACCTTATTGGACTCAGTATAAAAATACTTTTGAAACAGATACTTTCAAGTGGTACATCCAAGACGCAATGACGGTGGGTGATTTCACATTTAATATTGGTGCCAAACAATATTTAGTCGAACTGCAGAAGTATGATCATTTTGAAGCAGTACGATCAGATAAAATAAACAGCGATTCAGATGTATTATTTAGTGCCGGCGCATTGTATCAACTAAACAATAGCACAGAGTTATTTGCAAGTTTTAGTGAGAATTTCTCGGCAATTAAAGACGGTGTACTTGAACGTGATGGTTCAACGCTAAATGAAATCAAACCAGAGACGGCCGAGAATATTGATTTTGGTGTGCGTTACAACGCGGATCGCTTAAGTTTAACTGCAACGGCTTATTCAATCGCATTTGATAATCGTATTACTTTTATAGCACCTGGTAGCGGTAGTGATGGCATCGATTACACAGTAGGGACGAATGGCTCATACATTAATGTTGGCGGCATTGACTCACAAGGTGTTGAGTTATCTGCAAGCTATATGCTGACAAATGAGTGGAACATTTATACCTCTTACACTAGTAATAGCTCAGAATACGCATCGCATGATCCAAGTGCTTATGATGCAAACGGGGTGATCCTTAAAGATGAAGATGGTAATGATGTGTCGCCAAGCTTTAAAAAAGGGGACGATGTAATTGATTCGCCAAGTGATATGTTTGTAATCTCTACAGACTACTACAGTGGGGATTTTCGTTTTGGTATATCAGCTAAGTACACGGGTGAACGCTTAGGTGCATTTTTAAATGAGCAAACTCGTGCTCGTAACAACGTTGATGGTTACACAGTACTAGATATCAATGCAGGCTATGCGGCAGACGTTAATGCAGGGCCATTTAAATCGATAGATATTGCTTTTGCTGTGACTAACGTGACTGATAAACAGTATTTATCTGGTGGTACAGGTAATGGCTCTACGTACTTTATTGGCGCACCGCGAACTGCAGCGCTGACATTTACAGCAACATTTTAATACCTAAATTCAAGATAATAAGAAACCCATCAATGATGGGTTTTTCTATAAGGAATAATATGAAACGTATCATATCGCTGTATTTGTTCATTGCATGCGTTGTTGTCAGTAAGGGGATCTACGCCAGTGATAATGTCGTGCTGGTAACGCTTGATGGTGTGCGCTGGCAAGAAGTGTTTAATGGCGCAGATGAAAAGCTCATCAACAATACTGATTTTGTTAAAAACCCAGAGCAATTAAATAAAATGTTTTGGCACAAAGAGCCCCGCATTCGCCAAAAATTGTTAATGCCATTCATTACCCAGCAGGTTGCTAAACAAGGGGTGATCATCGGTGATAGAAATAATGGCTCGAGGATGTCGGTCGCTAACCCATGGTATTTTTCATACCCTGGGTATAACGAAATTCTAACTGGGAGTGTTGACGAAGAGATCAACAGTAACGATAAAGTTGTCAATCCTAATAAAACAATTTTAGAGTTATTACATCACCAACCTAAATATAAAAACAAAACGGCCTTATTTGGTAGCTGGGATGTATTTCCGTTTATTGTCAATGCAAAGCGCAGTGGTGTTTATGTTAATGCTGGGTTTATGCCAATTGACGATGATTTATTTGCTGACGCAGCCCTATTAAATGCGTTACAAAAAGAGATCCCAAGTCCATGGCACAATGTACGATTAGATAGCTTTACGTATCGTTTTGCTAAAGCCTACATGCTGGCTAAAAAACCAAAACTATTGGTGATTAGTTTAGGTGAAACGGATGATTTTGCGCACGATGGTCATTATGATCACTATCTAAAATCTGCAAAGCAAAGTGATGCGTTTATACAGGATTTATGGCAAACCATTCAGTCAACCCCAGGCTATCAAAACAATACAACGCTTATTATTACCACAGATCATGGTCGTGGCAGTAACGCTAATGATTGGCAACATCACAGTTCAAAACAAGCAATGGCGCAATCTGAGCAAGGTAAAAAAGCATTTCCTGAAGGAATTGTTGGTTCAGAACACATTTGGCTTGCAGCCATAGGCCCAGATATTAAACGCCAAGGGTTATTAAAAACCACAACGCAGCTTAAGCAAAAACAAATAGCAGCCACAATTTTAAAAGTGCTTGGCCAAAACCCGTATCGTATAAACCCAACTATGGCAGATGCAATTGATGAGGTATTAAAATGAAGCAACTAGCTAAGGCGGTTGTGTTGCTGAGTGTATTTATGAGTTTTACAGTATTGAGTAATACGGCAAAGCTAGTAATGCAAAACACACCACAAAAAATATTGTTTGGTTCGTGTGGGCATCAAGACAAAGACATTCCTATTTTTGATGCTATTAATAAAGAAGAGGGAGATCTGTTTATTTTTTTAGGTGATAACATTTATGGTGATACTAACGACATGACAGTATTAGCCGATAAATACCAGCGATTAGGCGCAAAATCAGGGTTTAAAACCTTAACAGCTAAAACGCCGATAATAGCCATGTGGGACGATCATGATTACGGGCAAAATGATGCAGGTAAAGAATACCCGCACAAAGAAGCATCTCGTCAAATCATGCTTGATTTTTGGCAAGAGCCAGCAGGTTCAAAACGCCGAACACGCCCTGACGGGATTTATACATCGTATATGTACGGCGCAGGGGATCAAACAATTCAGGTTATAATGCCAGATTTACGTTGGAACCGTGATACGTTAAACCATGTTAGTGAACTTGAATATTACACAAAGCGTAAATTAGCCAATCAAGGACCTTACAGTCCTTCGACAGTTAAAAATGCATCTATGCTTGGCGAAACACAATGGCAATGGCTTGAGAAGGAGCTAATAAAGCCCGCGAAGATAAAAATAATAGCCTCAAGTTTGCAGCTTTTACCTGATTTTACAGGGTGGGAGTCATGGGCTAATTTTCCAAACGACCGCGCGCGTTTATTTACGTTGATTAAAAAGCATAAAGTAAATGGTGTGATCATCATCAGTGGCGACACCCACTGGGGAGAGATATCTCAATATACCGAGCAACTAGATTACCCGTTAACTGAAATGACCAGCTCAGGGTTAACAGAAAAATGGAAAGATGTGAGCCCAAATAAACACCGCGTTGGGGATTATACACACGAAGTAAATTACGGCGATTTAAGTATTGATTGGCTAAAAGCTGATCCCGTTATTTCGCTGAGCTTAAAAGGTATTGAGGGCAAAGTGATAATGCAAAGTCAATTTTCATTGTCGAGTATTAGCCCTTATAAATAAGTAAGTTCGCACAGTGCGACAATGCTCTGTGCGTTTAAATTTAAAGCTAACCACCTGATTTATTAATGCCAATTTGCGACAATGGCTACCCCTGTAATTGAAAATATCTTACACTGTTTTTATCTCAAGCAAGGACAGTGTCGCAATGCTAAATATTATTCAATCTAATCGTATGGAAGCACTCCAAGCGCAGTTTCATCACCTTTTAAGCGTTAACCCATTACAAAGCCCATTCGATAAAGAAGTGGTGTTGGTGCAATCGCCGGGTATGTCGCAGTGGCTTAAAATTGGCTTAAGCGAAAGTTTAGGAGTGGCGGCACAGGTAGACTTTCCGCTGCCGTCGAGTTTTATTTGGCAGTTGTATCAGCAATTATTGCCTAATGTACCAAAAGAGTCGGCTTTTAATAAGCCAAACCTTGCGTGGAAGCTGTTTGCCATTTTACCTAATTGCATAGATGAGCCATTATATTTACCGCTCAAAACCTATTTAGAAGGTGACATGGATGGTCAAAAAACCTTTGCCTTATGCGAAAAAATAGCCGATGTGTATGACCAATACTTAATGTATCGACCGCACTGGATTGCCACATGGGATAGTGGTAAAGATGAGCTTGACGATGTTGATGTCGGTATTGCGCCGTGGCAGCCTGATCTGTGGCGAAAAATTGTTGCGCAAAGCAAAGCGCTTGATCAAAGCCAATTTCATCGTGCGAATATGCAGGGACAGTTACTAGCCGCGCTTGAAAAAATGGACAGCCGTTTATTACCAAAGCGGATTAGCTTATTTGGTATTTCTGCAATTGCCAGTTCACAGCTCGACGTGTTTGATGCATTGAGTAAAAAAACCGAGGTTTTTTTATTCTTCTTTAATCCCAGTGAGCATTACTGGGGCGATATTATTGATGAAAAAACGGCGGCAAAAATTGCAGCTAAATATGCAAAAATGCCCCTGCTCGAAGCACAGCAAAAAAAGCATACCCAACCAGATGAAGATTATTATTTTATCGGCAACCCCTTGCTATCATCGTGGGGAAAGCTGGGTCGCGATTATTTTGAGCAACTCATTCAACGCGATGCCCGTTGGATAGATGGCTTTATAGACGTATTTGACAACACCTTACTTGGGCAAGTACAAAGTGAAATTTACCAGCTCGCATTTAAAGGTGAATCGCTCACTGATAATAAAGCGTGGTTTATAAACAACGAAGGTAAGTTGCCCGTTAGCACCAGCGACACCAGTATAACATTGAGTGATTGTCACACCCCGCTCAGAGAAGTTGAGCGACTGCACGATTATCTGCTTAATTTATTTAGTCAAAACCCTGCGCTGACACCAAAAGATATCATTGTAATGATGCCTGATGTAGGCACTTATAGCCCCTACATTGAAGCTGTATTTGGTGGCGCACAAGGTAGCCGATTTATTCCATATGCGCTTGCCGATTTAGCCATAGAGCAAGAAAAACCCGTACTCAGTTCATTTGCCAGTTTAGCTAATTTACCGTTTTCGCGCTTTGGCGTGTCAGATATTCTAGATTTATTACAAGTAACTCAAATAGCTGAAAAGTTCGCTGTCGAGCCGCATGAGTATGAGCAAATTCAATATTGGCTTGAGCGAGTAGGAGTGAAATGGGGGATTGATGCGCAGCACAAACACAGCTTTGACTTGCCAGCTATTGATTTAAATACCTGGCAACATGGCCTAAATCGCTTATTACTGGGTATTGCACAGCGAGATGAACAGTGCCCATTTAATGGAATATACAGTGCTGATGAAGTCGAAGGCATGGCGCTGGATACACTTAATAAATTAGTGCACTTTATTGATGTACTTCAGCGTTTTAAAGTATTACTTACCCCTGATGATACATTAAC
This sequence comes from Pseudoalteromonas sp. Ld20, assembly GCF_045064175.1. Lineage (NCBI taxonomy): Bacteria > Pseudomonadati > Pseudomonadota > Gammaproteobacteria > Alteromonadales > Pseudoalteromonadaceae > Pseudoalteromonas > Pseudoalteromonas sp. Ld20. Next base: position 108,375 of record NZ_JBISHB010000038.1, on the reverse strand, counting down.
CAACAAAGCCCATATTCTTAATGAATTGCTCGCGAGTATTTACGAAAGTGAAAGTGACGACAGCTGGGATTTACTGGTGTTACAAAGTGTTCTTGAGTCATTGCAAAAGCACCATGAAAATGGTGATTACACGAACAATGTTTCGCAGCGGATAGTGAGCTACTTAATTAAGCAAGGCATACAAGAAAAAGGCGTAGGCCAGCGGTTTTTAGTAGGCCAAGTAAACTTTTGTACATTAATGCCGATGCGGGCTGTGCCTTTTAAAGTGGTGTGCATGCTAGGGTTAAATGACGCCGACTACCCGCGGTCAGTGCAACCGATTGGTTTTGATTTAGTACCTTACTCTAAAAAGCAAAAAGGTGACCGATCACGTAAATTGGATGATCGCTACCTGTTTTTAGAAGCGTTACTGAGCGCCCGCGATAATTTATATATGAGCTATATTGGTCGTTCGTGTTTTGATAACCAACCACGTATGCCATCAACCTTGGTCAGCGAGCTGTTAGAGTACATAGGCCGTAGTTTTGAGTTTGACGAACCCTCAGCACACACATTGCCCGAGTGCTTGATCAGCAAACAGCATTTACAGCCATTTAATAGTCAGTATTATCAAGTGAATGCTGTTGGTGATGAAAATGCAGGCAAGAGTGTACTGTCAAATCACAGCTATAATCCTGTATGGCTACCAGCCCAAGCAATTGCGCCACAGCCCGTTACAGCGCTTGATATTAGCCCGCCTGATGTGCTTGAACTGGACGCGTTTATTCGCAGTGTTTGTAACGCCCAAGAGAGTTTTTACCAACAAAGCTTAGGCCTGCGTTTACCGCAATTTAACGAAGTTGCCAAAGACGAAGAACCGTTTAGTTTAGATGCGTTAAGACGGTACTTTTATTTAGATGAAATACTCGAAGCCGCGATCTTTGAACAACCCCTGTGCCGTGAGCAAATATTGCAACGCGGTGAATTACCGCAAGCAAATGTGGGGGAGCTAATTTTTGAAAGCATGCAGCATCGTGTTGACGCACTTGCAGGACAGGTTAAAGAGCACATTAAAGGCGGAAATAACGAACCTATTGAAGTCGCGCTCATTCTAAATAATGGCAATACAGCGACTCAGTTACAAGGGTGGCTCAATCATGTTTATCAGCAAAAACAGGTGTTTTATCGCAGTGCCAGTATTAAAGCCAAAGACTTAATAAAAGGCTTTATTTATCATCTTGTAGCACAGTGTATGGATCAAGGTGTTGAAACCCTTTTATTGGGGCTTGATAAACAAATTAGCTTTGCACCTATAGATAAAGCCGACGCTTACCCATTATTGCAAGAGTGGTTTAGCTTGTATAGCGCACTGCGTAAAGAGCCCGTGGCGTTTTTTCCGGTCAGTGGTTATGAATACGTAAAAACAGGCGGCGATATTAACAAAGCAATCAGTAAGTTTAGCCCACAATACATAGGGCGCGGCGAGGGCGAAAACCCTTACATTCGCTTAACCACGCAGTCACTCACTGATTGCCAAGATGAATTTATACTTTGGAGCGATAAATTACTCGCCCCATTATTTGCACACGTAAAGGAGAGTGATTATGCAAGCGCTTAACCCACTCACAATGCCACTTGCCGGACAAAGCTTGATTGAAGCCAGTGCTGGTACTGGTAAAACCTACACAATCACAGGTTTATATTTACGCTATTTATTAGGAATGCAAATCGCGGATGACCCGCAATCTGCATTAAATACGCCTTTAAGTGTTGAGCAAATATTAGTAGTAACGTTTACTGATGCCGCCACCCAAGAAATAAAAGACCGAGTACGTTCACGTATTATCGCCGCCCGCGATGCATTACTTGGACAACACACCGATGACATGTTGATTAACGGTGTTATAGCCGTAATAGACGATAAACACCGCGCTTTTGATTTACTTGACGCTGCGGCTAAATCAATGGATGAAGCTGCCATATTTACCATCCATGGTTTTTGTCAGCGTATGTTAAAACAACATGCGTTTGAATCGGGGGTTGCTTTTAACCTAGAGTTTATTTTAGATGAACGCGACATATTACTTGAAACTATTAAAGATTTTTGGCGTGCGTTTGTATATCCACTCAATAAAGAAAAAACGGATGCCATTTTAGACATATTTGCCGCACCTGAATCGTTATTTAGTCAAGTAGCAAGTTTGCTTAATAAAGGCAATGCGCAGATCACCCCGCAAATAAAATTGGATGATGTGTGGCAAGCCCGCGAACACTATTTAGCAAAAGTACCTAGCTTTAAAAAAGCATGCCTTGAAAGTGAATTTATAAATGCTGTTAAAAGCTCTGGTTTAAGTGGCTCAAAAACCCCCGCTCGAAAAGGTAGCCTAGCCGCACTTGAAGCATTTTGTATTGGTGATGACGAATTTTTTGAATTTGGTACAAGCAAATACTCATTTGAGGTGTGGAGTACAGATAATTTAAGTGATGTAAGTAATTATAAAAAAAATCAGCCTTTGTTTTCCCACCCGTTATTGATCCAATTTGATCAATTAGCGGCGCTCAATAACACGGTTAACTCAGGACTTGCCATTGCAATTGTTCAACATGCAGCAAGTTGGGTTAAAAAAGCCATTGTTAAACGTAAGCAAGAGCAAAGCGTTATTACCCCTGATGATTTACTAACAAATTTGCATGGCGCTCTAAATACAGAGCAGGGCGACGTACTGGCACAAAAAATTGCCCAGTTGTTCCCTGTAGCAATGATTGATGAGTTTCAAGATACGGATCCAATTCAGTATGGTATTTTTAGCCATATTTATGCGCAGGAAAATACCACATTTGCGATGATTGGCGACCCTAAACAAGCTATTTATGGCTTTAGGGGCGCAGATATTTTTACTTACATAGGCGCAAAACACGCTGTTGATGCACATCAGCAATTTACGTTAGGTACAAATTACCGTTCTAGCCACGATGTGGTCGAAAGTGTTAATCGTTTATTTAGTAAATACGATAATAGCTTTATTTATAATGACGCGATCCCGTTTAACCGTGTTGATGCACAAGGTAAGAAAGCCGAAAAATCATTTTTAATTGATGGACAACCAGCGACAGCATTTGAGTTTAGTGTATTTGTAGACACCGCTGCCGATGAAAAAAATAAACCGACTAACAAAGGGGTTGGGCAACATCACCTAGCGGCGCATTTTGCAAATAAAATAGTGTTGCTACTAACGCAGGCGCAGGAAGGGCGCGCATGCATAGGTAAAACGCCTATTACAGCCGCTGATATTTGTATTTTGGTGCGTGACCGTGTTGAAGCACAAATAATGAAAAAAGCACTAAGTGATGCCAAAATTGCTAGCGTGTACTTATCCCGTGAAAGTGTGTTTAGCCAAGAATTAAGCCATCATTTACTTAACTTTTTATCAGCGTTACATGGCCAGTATGATGAGTCACTTCTGCGAGGCGTGTTAGCAGGACCGCTATTTTGCCTAAGTTATAACGATATTTATGCATTGGCTGATGATGAAGCGCAATGGCAAGAGCACTTAAACTTTTTTGCGCAATTGAGCCTTATTTGGCACAAACAAGGCGCGATGGCGATGCTTGAACGGTTGTTAACGCATAACCAGCTCAGCGCCAAATGGCAAGGCTTAGGGTATAACGTTGAACGCTGGCTTACCGACTTTCGCCACTTAGGCGAAATACTTCAGCAAAAACAAATTGAGCTTGAAGGGACATTGCGTTTATTGCGCTGGTTTGCACAAAAGGTGAGTCAACAAGACGGTGAAGCGGTACAAGTTCGTCTTGAAAGCGATGCTAATTTAGTAAAAATAGTCACTATGCATGCGTCAAAAGGGCTTGAATATCCGCTGGTCTTTATGCCTTTTGCAAGCGGTTACCGCGAAACAAAAGACGCGCTTTATCATAAAGAGGGTCAACTCATTTATGATTTAAGTAAAAATGACGATGCGTTACAAGAAGCTGAAAAAGAGCGCCTAGCGGAAGATTTACGCTTGTTATATGTGGCATTAACACGCGCTGTTCATTATTGTGCAATTGGTATGTACAACTTAGGGCAAGGGCAAAGCAGTCGTTTGGCCATTCAAAGTAGCTCATTAGGGCATGTACTATTTGCCGGGCTTGATATAACGAGCAGTTTAGTGTGGCGGACACATTTAAATGAGTTTTGCGAACAAAATAGCGCGATGCACTATGCGCAATTTACCAGTGAAGAACTACAAACACAGGGCACACTGACGCTTTTATCAAGCGAGCTTGAAGGGCAAACACTTGAAGTAAACCATGTTCGTGCAACCATAGAGCGTGATTGGCGAGCAACCAGCTTTAGTGCATTGAGTTTTAAAAAGCATAGCGACCACATTGCCCCAGGGCGCAGTGATGAAGATCATGAAACAGACGACTTTGCATCGCAGCTACTTGATGCGCAAACTGAGATTCAATCACCGTATAGTTTTCCTAAAGGGGCAAAACCAGGTAGTTGTTTACATGAAATTTTTGAGCAAATTGATTTTACTAGCCCAGAGCAGCACCCGTTAAATGATGAGCAAGATTTAGCGAAAGTAGTCGCGCGTAACCTAGATAAATACCATATTAGCGAGCAGTGGCAACATACCACTGAACAATGGATACTCAATGCGTTAAATTGCCCGCTTAACAACACTGGGTTAAGTTTAAGCACGTTGTCACCAAACCAATGTCTTGTAGAAATGGAGTTTAACTTACCGCTTAGTAGTTTAAGTGCAAAAAGTTTAAACGAGGTCCTCATTAAGCACTTTGGTTTTACCCAAAGCAGGCTTGATTTTTATCATGTAAAAGGGTTACTCAAAGGCTTTGTCGATTTAATTTTTTGCCATAACGAGCAGTATTATATTTTAGATTACAAATCAAATTACCTAGGCAGTGATCCCAGTGATTATGAGCAAGACTCGCTTGAGCAAGCGATGAGCAGCCACCAATACCATTTACAGTACTTAATATACACGGTGGCATTGCATCGACTCCTCAAACAGCGTATTGCCAATTATTCGATTGAAACGCATTTAGGCGGCGTATATTACACCTTCTTGCGAGGCATGAGTGACGGCAAAGGCGTGTATTTTAAAAAGCTTACAACCGAGCAAGTACTTATTCTTGATGGGCTTTTCAGTCAAGGTACGTTACAAGCTAATGTGAATAATCAAGTCGCCAGTGAAGGAGAGCAGCTATGATTCAACTGACTACTGAACGTTCAAGCGCTGAGGTGCAAACAGTCCCCCTACTTGATTACTTATTAGATGAAAACCGTATTCGTATGGTCGATATAAAACTGGCAGATTTACTGTGTGATGCGATACAAGAGCAGGGTAAAACAGATGCGTATTATCTTATTTTGTTATTGTGCTTATCTGGGCAAAGTCAGCACAGCTGCCTAGATCTAACAGGTATTGACTGGCGAAACCCATTTAATTTACGCCAAAGTGACTTTACCAAACTAGCGGGAACAATCCCTGATCGAGTCAGCCCATTTAGTGACGACTTCACTACAGAATCTGCTTTACAGTGCCTGCAAAATCATCAAAGTGTCGGCGATGATAAACCACTGAAATTACTTCAGCAGCGGCTATATTTTTCGCGTTTAGCTGGGTATGAACACACCTTAGCCTCACGTTTGCTAACACTGAGTGAACGTGAAATTGATATTGATAATCAGTCGCTTACTCGGCTACTCAGTGATTACTTTTCTATACAATCAGCACCCAAAGAGGGACTCGATTGGCAAAAAGTGGCCTGTGCAATGGCCGCTACCAAAGGCTTTAGTGTGATCACCGGCGGTCCTGGTACAGGTAAAACCACCACAGTCACCAAGCTACTGGCAATTTTACAATCGCTTTACCAAAGTGCGCCGCTGAGTATTAAGCTGGTGGCGCCCACAGGTAAAGCCGCCGCACGATTGAGCGAATCAATTTTAGGTGCAAAACAGCAGCTTAAAGATGTGATCCCCGCAGCTGTTGAGCCGCTTATCCCTGAAAGCGCGCAAACAATTCACCGTTTGCTCGGCGTAAAACCTTTTACGAATAAATTTAGGCATAATAGGAAAAACCCTTTGCACTTAGATGTGTTGATCATTGATGAAGCGTCGATGGTTGATTTATCGCTAATGGCAAAGTTAATTGAAGCCTTACCAAATCACGCGCGCTTAATTTTACTAGGTGACAAAGATCAGTTAGCCTCCGTTGATACCGGCAGTGTTATGAGCGATTTATGCCAAGGTTTAGTGCTTGGTCAAACACCAAACTACTCACAAGCGCGCTGCGCTGAATTAAATAATGTGTGTTTTGATAACGAACCACAATTAACTGGTGGCAAGAGTGAATTTAAATTGGCCGATTGCATTGCATTTTTACAGCACAGCTATCGTTTTACAGCGCAAAGTGGCATTGGTCAGTTGGCTTTGGCTGTTAATACCAATAACAGCGGTAAGCTTAAGTATGTAGAACAGGAGATTAATAGTGGCCAGTTTAATGATGTGATTTTAGATTATGACATAGTCAGTAAACCTGTTGAAAAGCTAGTACAAAGCGCTGCCAGTAAATACGCTCATTACCTTACGCTGATAAAAGAGCAGGCAAGCCCTGTCGAGATCCATAAAGCATTTGCAAGTTATCAGCTTTTAGCCGCAGTGCGCGAGGGCGATTATGGTGTTAATACATTAAATCAGCGTATTGAAAAGCAACTACATCTCCAAGGGCTGATCAATGTACACCCAAATCAACGGCATTACGTGGGTATGCCCATTATGATTGCGCAAAATGACTACCAACTTAAGCTATTTAACGGCGATATTGGTATTTTACTTTTGGATGAAAGTGAGCAACTCAAAGCGGTATTTATTGATGAGCAAGGAAATCAACGCGCATTTTCACCTGCCAGACTCCCAGCCCACGATAAAGTATATGTAATGACGATTCATAAATCACAAGGATCTGAGTTTGCTTACACCGCCATGGTACTGCCGCCAGAGAACCAAGCCACAGCGGGTATTAACCGTCAACTAGTTTATACAGGCATCACCCGCGCTAAAAACACCTTCGAGCTGGTGGCCGACAAAAAAGTACTGCTCAAAGCCATGGCTAAATCAGTGAGTCGGGCATCAGGGTTGTATGAGCGGTTAAAGTAAAGCGGTAAATTTGGCTCGCGTTGAATTGATAGCTTAAGAACCTGCTTTAGCTGTGATTGTGCGATGTTTAATTTATTGAGTTAAAGGGCTTGCTAGAATGCTTATTATCCGGTGAATTTATCATTTTTAAGTTATTTTTAAAGGAGTATGTGCTTATCAAAATTTTAGGCTGGTTTTCAATAGTTATTGCAATTCTTGCTTTGGCACCAAGTTTTGTACCAGGGGCAATGTCATTATTCGCTTTTTATCTATCTCTGGTGATGTTAGTTACCTCAATAGCAACAATTAAGCGCACTGGTGATTTTTACTTCAAAACGACCGCCATAGTAGTGTGTGTTGGGATGTTAATTATTAATGATTACATTCGTTTATTCGGTTCGTTTTCACACGCTACGTGGGGGGAGAAGCTTGGTATGTATGCTTTTTATATGGTCATTTATATTATTGGTTTTCTTAAAGTTAAAAGATGCTCGAAGCCAATAAAATAGGAACAAATTCAGAATTTGCATTGATGTTAAGTTGACCTTGCAGGTTAAGCTTTAGCTTAAAAGCTTTAGCTTAAAAACTTTCGGGATAAATCCGGACCTATAGCACAGCATAGCCTGTAGATGCTGGCTCGTTATATTTCATAGAGGGTATAAGATGAACTTCCCAGAGTTAGAAACATCTCGTTTAATGCTTACTCAGCTGTCAGGGGATGATAGTCAGGGTTTATTAGATATTTTTTCAGATAAAAGCGTCACTAAGTTCTACGATATAGACACTTATGATTCACTAGAGCAATCCTTAAAATTGATTGAATTCTTCAACAATCGCTTTATTGAAGGTGTGGGTATTCGTTGGGGCATTCGCAGAAAAGATACCGGAAAGTTAATTGGTACTTGCGGCTTTAATTCATGGAACCAAAAGATGAAAAATGCGGGGATAGGCTACGAGTTATCTTCCAAGCATTGGGGTTATGGCTATGCTACGCAAGCCTTGCACAAGATTATTGATTCGGCCTTTTCTGATCAGCTACCATTTGGTGAACTTTATAGAGTTCAAGCCGAGACTATGCTTGGTAATGGTGCGTCAGAATCTGTATTAAAAAAGCTTGGCTTTAAAGAGGAAGGTATCCGTAGGGCAAGTGGCTACTGGAAGAATGAATATCATGACTTAAAATGCTATGGATTATTGAAGCCTGAGTTTAGGGTCAGTTGACCTTTGCGGATTAAAATTCGTTCAACCGCGGGGCGAGGTTTGTAACCTAGTGGGCTAAGTAAAAACCGAGCAACAAAGAGTTGATTGTCCCTAGAAAGAACCCAGAGGGCAGCGCATGTTTGGCATTTATGCTGCGTTATCGCCTATTTATGGGGAATAACCACACGAGATAGGCTTTGCCTTGCCTAAAAACCAAACATACAGCTGCAAAATCAATCACGAAAGGTCAACACGCCCTAGAGCAATCTTTAAAATTAATTGAATTCTTCAACAATCGCTTTATTGAAGGTGTGGGTATTCGTTGGGGCATTCACAGAAAAGATACCGGAAAGTTAATTGGTACTTGCGGCTTTAATTCATGGAACCAAAAGATGAAAAATGCGGGGATAGGCTACGAGTTATCTTCCAAGCATTGGGGTTATGGCTATGCTACGCAAGCCTTGCACAAGATTATTGATTCGGCCTTTTCTGATCAGCTACCATTTGGTGAACTTTATAGAGTTCAAGCCGAGACTATGCTTGGTAATGGTGCGTCAGAATCTGTATTAAAAAAGCTTGGCTTTAAAGAGGAAGGTATCCGTAGGGCAAGTGGCTACTGGAAGAATGAATATCATGACTTAAAATGCTATGGATTATTGAAGCCTGAGTTTAGGGTCAGTTGACCTTTGCGGATTAAAATTCGTTCAACCGCGGGGCGAGGTTTGTAACCTAGTGGGCTAAGTAAAAACCGAGCAACAAAGAGTTGATTGTCCCTAGAAAGAACCCAGAGGGCAGCGCATGTTTGGCATTTATGCTGCGTTATCGCCTATTTATGGGGAATAACCACACGAGATAGGCTTTGCCTTGCCTAAAAACCAAACATACAGCTGCAAAATCAATCACGAAAGGTCAACACGCCCTAGAGCAATCTTTAAAATTAATTGAATTCTTCAACAATCGCTTTATTGAAGGTGTGGGTATTCGTTGGGGCATTCACAGAAAAGATACCGGAAAGTTAATTGGTACTTGCGGCTTTAATTCATGGAATCAAAAGATGAAAAATGCGGGGATAGGCTACGAGTTATCTTCCAAGCATTGGGGTTATGGCTATGCTACGCAAGCCTTGCACAAGATTATTGATTCGGCCTTTTCTGATCAGCTACCATTTGGTGAACTTTATAGGGTTCAAGCCGAGACTATACCCAAACCACCTCAAGATGCGAGTTTCAGTTGGAATTAAAAGCGATTTAGACAAGGCATTGATTGCAAGTAATAGTGGTTCTATTGTTAATATCAATAACGCAGAATAAATCACTTTTAAACTAACCCTTTGGGCGTTTCACAGGGACTTACTCTCTGCGTTGTTACTTCTTAAAAGGGATGGCCATTCTTACAAAATAACGCCTTGATATTAAGCCCCTGTGAAACGCTGAATTCTGTATCTTGAGGTGGTTTGGGTATTTGTTTGGTAATGGTGCGTCAGAATCTGTATTAAAAAAGCTTGGCTTTAAAGAGGAAGGTATCCGTAGGGCAAGTGGCTACTGGAAAAATGAATATCATGACTTAAAATGCTATGAATTATTGAAGCCTGAGTTTAGGGTCTGTTGACCTTTGCGGATTAAAACTCGTTCAACCGCGGGGCGATTTAATCGCAGCGCGAGACAGTATCAAACAGGCTGCTGCAAATTCAACCTTGAAAGGTCAGCATACCCTAATAAAGGTAGCCAAAATAGAGTGAATTTATCATTTAAACATTCATTGGAATAAATCCCGACTTACAGATAGTCCATGCATTTTGATAGTCTTGCAAATTATTTTCTGGGCGTCCTTTTTCTAAATATATTAGGTTGCCAACCCCAATGCAGAGCACCTAGCCTTAAAAACACGGTGATGAATAATGAGCCCACAATACACCATATATAAGATACATTGAGTAAAAAGAATCCGGCGTAGGTCAAACCACCACAAAAACAGGCGGTTGAGTAAAGCTCATCGCGCATAACCAAGGGGACTTCTCGGCAAATAACATCACGCATTAAGCCGCCAAATATGCCAGTGGTCATACCCATAGTAATGGCGACTAACATGGTTGTGCCTTCAAGAAGAGATTTTTCAATACCGACAATGTTGAATATAGCCATGCCGATTGCGTCGACGAGGAGCATATAATAATTCGATACGTCAGGTAAGTGGCGAATAAATATAACAGCAATAAAAATTGCACCATATGTAGCGTATAAATAATCTGGTTGTGTTATCCAAAAAACGGGTTGGTTTAATAGCACATCACGAAGTGTACCACCGCCAAGTGCGGTAACGGAACCAACCACAACCACCCCAAAGCCACCAATGTTTTTTTCATGACCCATTAATGTCCCAGAGATTGCGAAAAAGGCGACCCCAATTAAACTTAAAAAATGAAAGTAGTCTGATGTCACTATGTGTCTCTTTTTCATTTATTAATAGTGCGAGATACTAACACAGTAAAAATTTATTCTTCCTGAATATGCGTAACGTCATGCGTTTTTGCAAAAAAATCCACAACCAAGTTCGTCATTGCATTTACCCCTAATTGCAGGGCTTTTTCGTCGGCATAAAATTGTGGTGAATGGTTACTCGCTGCGCTTTTTGCATTTTTACCTTGTGGCGTTACGCCTAAAAAGAAAAACAATCCAGGGGTCTCTAAGGCGTAATAACTAAAATCTTCGGCTCCTGTAATTAAATCCGTTGTAATAATATTGTCTGCACCAGCTACTTTTTCAAGTGTTGGGGTCATTAGTTGGGTAAGTTGAACATCATTAACTGTAACCGGATAGCCGTGGTGAATATGCACATCAGCTTTAGCGCCTGCTGATTCAGCAACAAGCTCAGCGGTTTTCACTAAACGTTTTTTAATATCGGCTCGCATCGTTTGGTCAAAAGTACGTATAGTACCAATGAGTTCAACACTATCAGGAATGATGTTTGATCGGACGCCACCGTTAATTGCACCAAACGAGATCACCGACGGCGCTTTTGTAACATCCACTTGGCGAGATGAAATAGTTTGGGTGGCCATAATGATTTGTGATGACGTTACAATCGGATCTACCCCATTCCACGGACGAGAACCATGAGTTTGGCGACCTTGTACGTTAATTGTGAATGAATCTTCACTGGCCATAAAGGGGCCTTCACGAAAGCCAATTTTACCTGTGTTAAGTGAACTGGTTACATGCAAGCCAAAGACAGCAGCTGGTTTTAGCTTAAATAAACCTTCTTTCAACATCAGCTCTGCGCCACCTTCTTCACCTTCAGGAGCGCCTTCTTCAGCTGGCTGAAATATAAAAAGTACATCACCGGCTAACGCATCTTGAATTTTAACGAGTGATTCGGCTACGGCCATTAAAATGGCGACATGGTTATCATGACCACAGGCGTGCATTACACCCACTTTATTACCACGGTAAGTTGAGGTTTGAGTAGATGCAAAGGGTAAATCTACCAATTCAGTGACTGGTAGGGCATCCATATCAGCGCGCAATGCGACTAAAGGACCTTTTTTGCCACCTTTTAATTTGGCGACGACACCGGTGTGAGCAACGCCTGTTTGTACTTCAAGACCGAGTGATTTTAAGTGCTTAGTTATGTATTTTGCGGTTTCAAATTCCCGATTACTAAGCTCTGGGTATTGATGTAAATGACGGCGCCAAGTGATGACTTTTTCGCTAACACTGTGGTTGGCTTTTTTTAGTTTTTTGTTTATACCATCATTAAGATCGGCAGCCAAACATGGCGAGGATAAAGCACATAGCAATAAACTGCTGTAAATAATTTTGTGTAACATGACAATCCCTTTTATTATTTGTTGATTAACACCAATGTAGAGCAAAGTACAATGAATGAACAGGATCGTGCGATAATCAATCAAGGGGGCTGGTTTAGTAGTCGATCAAATGAATTGCAACTCGCTTTATTATCGTCAGCAAAAATAATTGAATTAAATGCAGCTGATGCGCTTTTTCACCGAGGTGAGGCTAATAGTGGCTTATATGCGGTACTTGCCGGAGTTATGCGAGTTAGTGGCGTTAATGGTGAAGGTAAGGAGGCGGTGCTTAGTTTTATCGATCCTGCTATTTGGTTTGGTGAAGTTGCTTTATTTGATGGCGGACTACGTACGCATGATGTATATGCACAAACACAGGTTAGATTGCTACATATACCACATCGCGCACTGATCCAATTGTTAGCACTAAACCCGATTTACTGGCATGATTTTGGTATATTGCTATCACAAAAAATGCGGCTATTGTTTAGTTCACTCGAAGATCATGCGCTATTAACTGCACAGCAAAAAGTATGTAAACGTCTTGCTATGATGGCCGTAGCAGTGCCTTTAAGCAGTAATAAAGCAACGATTATGTTATCGCAGCAACAACTAGCAGATATGACCTATCTAACACGTCAAACAATTAATCAAATACTACAAATATTAAGCGAAAAAAAGCTTATTTCGTTGCACTATCAGCGTATTGAAATTCTTAATAAGAAAGAGTTGGCTTTACTCGCGCATTAAACCCTTTAAGTCTGTTGGCGTTAAACTTGCTTCGTAAATGCATACACTCAATGGATTTGAAATAATGATCTCACTTACTTTTAATAATCAGTACCGCACAGAGCCATATAGTGCACCCGTTCAAGTAAAAACTATTGCCCATCCTAAAGCGGCAACGACTTTGCCTGAGGTGGCAAATACTAGCCAACCTGATGCGGCTAGCCGGCTTAAAAATCCATCCTATGAAAAAAAATTTTTAGATGAAGCAAAAGAGACCCTTATTTATCAACGTTTAGGGGTCGATAAAGAAAAAATTGATGAGCTCAAAGCGGCCATTGAAAAATTGGCTGAGCAAATTCAAGAGCAAGGCGGTGATAGCAAAGATTTAGCTAAAAAAATGGAAGCGCTTCAAACGATGCTTGAACAAGAGTACCAAAAGGGCCGTGAGCTACAATCTAAGACACCGGATCACGATAAAGGGAAAATTATAAGCGCATTTGTGTAAAAGGAATTTTAAAATGTCGGGTAGCAGACATTGTTGCGTCATGTAAGGTGCTAAAGTTATGAGTAAGGCATTTTTATAGAGCAGCAGAATGAAAACACTTCAACAGCAATTAAGTAACTACGGCTTGTATCATCGTTCAAGACGAAATGTAATTACACATTTTTTTGGGATCCCATTAATTATTTTTGCGATACTGTGCTTATTAGCGCGTATTCAGCTACCTTTTGCTGAGTATGTTATTAGTGGTGCCGATATTTTTGTATTGGCGAGTGTGATTTATTACTTAACGCTGAGTATGTCATTGGGTTTGATAATGGCGGCTATTCTAATACTAATGACTATTGCAGCAGTGCCCATTGCGAGCCTCAGTTTAAATAGTTGGCTGATTATGAGTATCGGTACTTTTGTATTTGGCTGGGTACTACAGTTTATTGGCCATTATTATGAAGGCAAAAAACCGGCTTTTGTTGATGATTTAATTGGATTGATAATCGGACCGTTATTTGTGTTAGTTGAAGCACTTTTTCTACTTGGATTATACCAAGAGCTAGAGCAGCAGATCAGCGATATAGCGGGTCCTACAAAACCTTAATAATCAAAACCATAATAATTAAAATCATAGGTAGAATATGAACTTTCATAATAAGACTGTGTGGATCACCGGTGCATCATCAGGAATTGGTAAAGAATTAGCAATACAATTTGCAAACTTAGGCGCTAATATAATTTTATCAGCAAGAAGTACCGATAAGCTCAAGCAACTTTGTGATCAATTACCGCCAGGGCAGCATAAAGTGATCCCACTTGATTTATCACAGCCTGAGCAGGTACTTGAATATGTAACAACTAACATGGCTGATATTGGTAAAGTTGACATTTTAATTAATAATGGTGGTGTATCGCAGCGTAGTTTATTTTTAGAAAATGACTTTGCCGTGTATCGCCAACTTATGGAAGTTAATTACTTTGGTTTAATTGCGCTTACAAAAGCGGTGTTACCAAGTATGGTTGTTCAAGGTAGCGGCTCTGTAGTGTCGATAAGTAGTGTGGCGGGTAAAGTGGGCTCTAAATTTAGAACGGGTTACTCAGGCTCTAAATACGCAGTTGTTGGGTTTATGGATTGCCTGCGAGCAGAAGTTGCCGATAAAAATATTCATTGCTTGACGATTTGCCCGGGCTCGATAAAAACCGCGATTGCTCATAACTCACTTAATGAGTATGGAGTTGCACAAAATAAAGCAGAAGAGTCAATTGAAAATGGCATGGCTGTAACCGCTGCGGTAAAGCAGATGATTAGTGCCATAGCCAAACGTAAAGATGAAGTCGTTGTTGGAGAGGGGATCAGTGGCTGGGCTCCAACCATTAAGCGTTTCTTTCCAGGCTTTTTTAACCGTATGACAGCGAAAAAGAACTACCGATAAAAGACGAGTAAACACATTGTTTACTCGTATAACCTATATTCTTATAGGTATAAATTAATTAATTCAGTTGTCCAAAGAGTCTCTTTGCTATTTTTCTTATTAAGACCAGCTTGAGCTTCAGCTAAAAAAGAGCGACTTTGATCTGTATTTAAATCGCCAATTGCTTTTAATGCCATAGCACGGTCAGACCAAGTTTTACTGTTTTCATAGAGGTCTTTTAGTAATTGAAAATGTGCAACTGATTGCATGTTACCTAGTGATGAGATAGCAGCTAAACGTATATATTCACCATCATGTTTAGTTAGTTCAACAAGATAATCAATAGCGGTTGGGTTATTTGAGAAGCCTAATTGATAAACATCAAGGTAAGTAATATCTTTATCTAAGTTAGCTTTAATTTTACTAATAAGAGTTTGTACATCAGCATTCGATAGTTGTTGCTTGTATAGTGCTCGGTTAATTTTAGCCGATAGCTCCTTGACTAAAACATCCATAGGCTGATTTAAAGTAGGCTCAATAATCTCGTCAAAGCTCCACACTGGCACTTTACCGCGTTTTACATACACAGCAACACGCTGGGTATTTTCAGGTGTAATAATATCTGCACTGAGCATAGTAAAAGTAATAAAAGGCGTATACGCATTGGTTCTATGATTGCGCATATTTAATTTATTGATACGGATTTCAGTGTCGCTTGTATCTAATACACTTGCAGGTAACCCACGGGCCTGTAGCTCAAGAAGCACATTTTTTTGTAAAAACTCAACGGGAGCAAGAGGTTGGTTGTCGAGGATTAAATCAGCTTTTAGCACACCGTGATTAAATGGTGTTGTGCTTGTGTCTCTTTTATCTGAGAAATTAAGGTTATGTGTAGTTACATTATCAACTTGATACTGATTGGTTGATGTTACAGGTGCAGTAATTTTATAACTGCTTGGAGCACAGCCTTGAATAGCGGCGAAAGTAGTGGCTAGAAGTGTTGTTTTAATTAGATTTTTCATACATATTCCATTTTATAGTTATGATGTTCCCGCTTGGGGAGCAGTATTATTAATTTAAACGGAATAAAATGCAATCTGTGATTTAGCGAATAGAAATGAGGCTGGAACAGTATTCACTAAAATTTTTAGTAAGAATTCGAATTAATAGCGCGATACGATATTAATTTGACACTAAATAGCAAAGGAAATTGATCGTTTCTACTTGCGCCGATAATTATATAGAATTAAAGTGTCATCAAGTTGTAAAAGAGAATTAAATGTTATGGAACAAAAACAAGTAAAAGACTTAACGCCAGAAGAACAAGCACAGCAAGAGAATATTCAGTGGCAGCGAGCGTGTTTTCAAAATGCACAAAAGCATTTAGCTGAAAAAGGCGTAATGCCAAAAAGTTTGTTTGAGAAAGAAAGCCGCTTTATTGCGCCATTGTGTGCATTGTGGAAATTTAAGGCTCAAGATGGTAAAAATTATTGGGTGATCACGGGTCGCTTACCAACAGATCATGCGTTGGCGTCGGCTGCAGAAAATGCACGCGACGCTTTAAGATATTTTTCGTTTCAATGGCAGTTAAAAGCGGACCAGCTTTTAGAAACAGCAGGAAATGATAAAACGTCCGTCGACTTTGCTAATTTGTTAGTAAACCGTGCGCATGGACTCTATGAAATGTACGAAAAAGAAGAGCTGTGGGTTAACGAGCCAAAATAGTAAAATATAAACCCAATATTCCCTAGAAGCATACGAGTTATTTTAAGCTAGTAGCAATAAAATAACTCGTATTAATGTACTAAAGTAAATGGCTTAGTATCAAATAGATTTATAGGGCACTGCATTCGCTGCCTAGGTATTCCTGCTTCCATAAAAACATGGCCTTGTTGTTCAAAGCCATTACGTTTAAAACGTTCTACTTCATTTAAAATACAATTAATGCTTACTCGTTCGCAGCCTTGCTGCTGTGCGAGATTGACAATATAGGTAAGTAAAGATTTATATACTGAACGATTACGATGCTCTGGTAACACGGCTATACGGCCAATTAAGCCGTCTTTGCATAATCGCCCTGTTGCGACGGGGGTTTGCGCATCATCTGTAACAAGTATGTGATAAGCAGACCGGTCGAGACTATCAAACTCGATGTGTTTGGGTATATGTAATTCACATACAAATACCCGTTCTCTTATATGTTGTAATAAGTCCTTGCCTTTATCCCATTCTACCTTGTTGATATGATAGCTCATAGAAACCTACTCCTAACAAAACCAAATACCCTCATTTAATAGTGTAGTAAAGGTTTGTATAAAAACTAAACTATTTTTTGAACTATTCAGTTGCACTGCTGTCACCATGGTGTGATCAGTGAGTAGTTTAACTGCTGTTAAATCATTTAATGGAAGCGAGTAATTTTCACCGTTGACGCTGAGAAGTATTTCATTATCAAAAACTTGATATAACGCGCGGGTGCCGCCTAAGCGTTCAAAAAACAGTTCATTATCTTCTAATAGTGCAGTTACTTGTTCGCTATTAAATAAATCTTCTGGTGGCATTAAATCCATCTCGTGCTTAGGTTGACTCAGTGTTGTACCTAGCCAAGAAGTAAATAAATCGTCATCATCAAGCATTGCTTGCATTAATAACTTAATGTTATCGGCTTCTGTTGCTTGGATCTCACCTTTAGAATCGCGCAGTTTTATTGCGGGGTCTTGATAACGACTATTTCCAGCTTCTTTATCAATAATATGATCGGCAAAGTTTGATAATAAATCACGCTGATTTGGTGCGCGAAAACCGATTGAATAGTTTAGGGCATTTTCTACTGCGTAACCCTCATGTGGGCACCCTGGTGGAATGTATAAAATGTCGCCGGGCTCGAGAATACAATCAATAATCGCAGGAAATTGTTCAACTTGTAATAAACTTTTATTTTGTGCAAATTGTTTTAGGTTACTATCTGGCATACCCACTCGCCAGTGACGCTTGCCTTCACCTTGAATAATAAATACGTCGTACTGATCTAAATGTGGGCCTACACCACCATTAGGCGTTGAAAAACTGATCATCAAATCATCTATTCGCCAATTTGGAATAAATCGAAACGGTTCGAGTAGTTGTGAAGCTGTTGGGTGCCAGTGGTCAACGGCTTGTACTAATAGGGTCGAGTTTTGCTCTGTAAGTAATTCAAAATCTTCAAATGGACCGTGGTGTGCTTGCCAATCATTATTATGATTTGTGATTATCCGCGATTCAATACTCTCTTCCATAGCAAGGCCAGCAAGTTCGTTGGCATCAAGTGGATCAACAAAGTCTGCAAAACCTTGTTTGATCAAGAGCGGTTTTTTTTGCCAATATTGAGTTAGAAATTGTTGCTCAGTTAAGCCATTTATAGTTAGTTGATACATGCTGCGCCCGTTAAAAATGAAAAAAGCGAAAGGCTAGGGCCTTTCGCTTAGTAGTCTATACCCAAACCACCTCAAGATGCGAATTCTGCATCGAGAGGTTGGGTACATTAAAATTAGCTGTTGCAGAAAGCTTAAACTAGGTTGTCGATAAACTCGACAGCACGGCCAATGTAGTTAGCTGGCGTTAGCTTTTTCATTTCTACTTTAGCTTCATCTGGTAAGTCTAAACCATCGATAAAATCAGCCATGATTTCTTGATTTACACGTTTACCACGGGTTAAATCTTTTAGCTTTTCATATGGTTTTTCAATGCCGTACTTACGCATTACTGTTTGAATTGGTTCTGCTAGCAATTCCCAGTTTTGGTCTAATTCGTCAAGTAAACGTTGTTCGTTTACTTCTAACTTGCTGACACCTTTAAGCGTTGATTGGTATGCAATTAGTGCATAACCCATACCTACGCCTAAATTACGTAGTACTGTAGAGTCAGTAAGATCACGCTGCCAGCGAGAAACAGGTAGCTTTTGTGCAAGGTGTGAGAAAATAGCATTAGCTAAACCTAAGTTACCTTCTGAGTTTTCAAAATCAATTGGGTTAACTTTATGCGGCATGGTTGATGAACCAATTTCACCGGCAATGGTTTTTTGCTTGAAGTGGTTAAGGGCAATGTAGCCCCATGCATCACGATCGAAGTCTAATAAAATTGTGTTAAAGCGTGCAATAGCATCAAACAGCTCAGCAATGTAGTCATGCGGTTCAATTTGCGTAGTAAACGGGTTGAATGTTAAACCAAGGCTCGTTACAAATTGCTCTGCGTGATTGTGCCAATCGTAATCAGGGTAAGCACTTAGGTGAGCGTTGTAGTTACCTACTGCGCCATTGATTTTACCTAGCATTTCAACTTGTGCAATTTGATCACGTTGACGCTTTAAGCGCATATAAACGTTTGCAAACTCTTTACCCATAGTTGAAGGTGTCGCTGGTTGACCGTGAGTACGAGTCATCATTGGTACAGCTTTATACTCAATCGCTTTTTCTTTAATTGCGTTAAGTAACTTATCGCAATAAGGAAGTAATACTTCGTTACGCGCTTCAGTTAGCATTAAACCATGAGATAGGTTATTGATGTCTTCTGATGTACATGCAAAATGAATAAATTCATTAATGGCATGTAGCTCTGCGTTGTCAGCTACTTTTTCTTTTAATAAGTATTCAACTGCTTTAACATCGTGGTTTGTGGTACTTTCGATGTCTTTTACACGCTGTGCGTCTGCTTCACTGAAGTTATCAACAATCGCGTTAAGTAAAGCATTTGCTTCGTCGCTAAATGCCGGTACTTCTTTGATTTCGCTTGCTGCAGCAAGGGCTTGTAACCAACGAACTTCTACTGTTACACGGTACTTGATCAAGCCAAATTCGCTGAAAATACTGCGTAGTTCAGTGGTTTTGCTGCCGTAGCGACCATCCACCGGAGAGATAGCTGTTAACGCTGAAAGCTCCATAATAACTCCTAAATTTTAGTTTTGAACGATAATTAAATATGGTTTTTAGCAATGGCGATAATGCTTTTTTTCGAAAAGAAAAAATGACGGCGTTTTCCGCCCATTTGTCGCCATAATACAGCACTGCGAATACCTGCTAATAATAAGGCACGTATTTTGTGTTGTATTAATTGCTGTTTTAGTAAGTCAGGTTTGCCATAAACCTGTATTCGGTGCCCTAGGGGGCTAAGCACCTTTGAATAAATATCTGCAAGGGCAGCAACAACAGTGTCATCAGTCACTGAAAAATGATCAAGACGGCGCTTGATATCATCTATGCTTTTCCCAAGCTCTGCTAAGCTACTTGGTTTTGCGCTTAAAGCACGCTCTAATTGCATTAAACCGCCAACGTATTTGACGATTTCAACATCTTTTTTTTCACCCGCACTGAGCTGGTCAAGTAAACTTTTATAGCCATCTCTTAAATTTTCAGTGCCTTGGTATACATCACTGGGTGAATCAGGCGACGTTTGCACAATACTTGTAAATAGCTTTTCTAATTCATAATCGTTGCTACTACCGAACTGCGCTATTTTTTGAACTTGTTTAGCAACTTGGCACATGGCTGCTAATGCCATGACTTGGTGTTCATTCATTATTTTATCACCGAGTCTATAATACCGCCGCCTAAACAAATCTCGTTGGCATAAAATACGGCTGATTGACCTGGCGTTACCGCTTTTTGTGGCTCATCAAATAATACGCGAGCTAGGCCATCATCACCAACTAATAGCGTACAGCTTAAGTCTTCTTGGCGGTAGCGAGTTTTTACTGTACAACGAGTCGTGCCTTTTGGCCCAATACGATCAACCCAATGTAGCTGGTTGGCATTTAAACCATTGCTGTATAGACGAGGGTGGTCTTTACCTTGGCCAACAATGAGTACATTACGCTCTAGATCTTTATCAACCACATACCATGGTTCGCCTGAGCCTTCTTTCATTCCGCCAATGAGCAAACCTTTGCGTTGTCCTAATGTGTGATACATCAAGCCTTCGTGTTCACCTACATTGTTACCGTCAGTGTCTTCGATAACACCTGGTTGTGCAGGTAAAAATTTTTGTAAGAAATCTTTAAACTTACGTTCGCCAATAAAGCAAATACCGGTGCTGTCTTTTTTATCGTGGGTAATTAAATCTTGTTCTTCAGCAATACGGCGCACTTCTGGTTTGGCAATATCACCCACAGGGAAAAGCGTTTGCGCAATATGCTCATGACTTAATGTGTATAAGAAATAGCTTTGATCTTTGTTATCATCGAGGCCACGACACATTACATATTTATCATCGCGTAATTCACGACGGACATAATGACCTGTTGCAATAAAGTCAGCACCGAGAGCGGTTGCTGCAAATTCTAAAAAGGCTTTGAATTTGATTTCTTTATTACACATGATATCAGGATTCGGTGTACGGCCTGCTTTATACTCAGCAAGGAAATACTCAAATACGTTATCCCAATACTCTGCAGCAAAATTAACGGTGTGCAATTCAATGCCCAATTTATCACAGACCGCTTGTGCGTCTTTTAAATCGTCTGCGGCGGCGCAATATTCATCATTATCGTCTTCTTCCCAGTTCTTCATAAACAGGCCTTCAACTTTATAGCCTTGTTGTTTTAATAAATAAGCTGATACAGAAGAATCAACACCGCCGGACATGCCAACGATGACTTTAATGTGACTATTTTCGCTCATGGGTAATTTCGCTTATACAGGTTGCTGTCATTTAAACTACTAGCGCATATGTGCATTACAGAGATAAAGAATAGAGGCTCTGATTAACCACACAGACTATGAAAGGCCGCGATTATAGCATGTAAATAGACAGCCAAGCCACCCAAAAAATGAGTTTTGTCTAGCGATTACTGAGGAATAGGGGGTGCTCTGACAATCGCGCAGTACCCATATTTAACTTGTTACAGAAAGAGTTATATAAAGGAAGGTGGTTTGTAATGTACTTTACAAGTTAATAGTAAATAATTAGGCTGGATTACTTTACTGAGTCTAAAGTTGTTATTAGAATAAAGTAATTCGGATGTATTATTTTAATTAGATACTATTTTAATAAAATACTAGACCTTAGTGATAATATCAGGGTAACGTATTTTATACTGTAAAATGCAATAATTGAGTGATTAACTCAAAATCGTTATTTATTTCTTCACGCTGAATGTGTTTTTTTAAAATCATTCACGTGTCATTTTAGTTTTATTTGTTCGTAACGAACGATAAAGTATTGGGCAATACATATGGATTATGTCTTATATACTCATTCATTAATCTCATTGATAGACCGTTTTGCAGTCTTTGCAAACGATGAAATTGATCACATGGTCAAAAATACGAATAGCGATCTCAGAACTGAGGCGTTTACACTATTTGAAGCATTATATAATCAATCAACTCAAGACGGCTCTTTACTTGAAGAGCTACCTGTATTTTTTATTTCATTAGACAATAAATTCACTGCCCAACAAACACGAAATAAAGCTTTGAGTGCGGCACTTGCAAACTGGTGGTTAGAATGGTCTTTTGTTTACTCAATGCAAGCAAAGGTTATTACAAATAGCCCTGTAACGGTACAAAATATCACACATTTAACGCAAGGGAATACCCAACCTATGCGTCAGCATGAGTTAAGTCATTATGCTAATTTATTTACCCAAGTGCCAATACCCTTGTGTAATGTCAGCACTGTCACGGGTGATATTATTAGGTTAAATCAAAGGTTTGTGGACGTATTTGGATATACAATTAAAGACATACCAAATATGGATACTTGGTGGTTAAAGGCCTACCCAGATCCAGCTTACCGATCGTGGGTTTTACAAACATGGAACACTGCAGTTGAGTATGCAGTTGAGCATAAAACAGATATAGAGCCACAACATTATCAGGTTACGTGTAAAGATGGTCGCTTGATTACGATGGAAATTTCGGGTATTTATATTGATAATGAGTTTTTAGCTATTTTTAAAGATGCAACACAACGCATGGAAGCTGAAGATATTTTAAGAGACATGGCATTTTTAGATTCATTGACACAAATAGCGAATAGACGTCGCTTCGATGAAAAATTAATTCAAGAATTCAATTTAAGTATTAAAACAAACAGTCCTTTGTCATTAATTTTAATTGATATTGATAATTTTAAACAATTTAATGATAGTTATGGGCACCTAATTGGTGATGAATGTTTACTTAAAGTAGCCCAATGTATATCTACTGCGGTTAGTCGTCCTGAAGACTTTGTTGCGCGTTTTGGTGGAGAGGAATTTGTAGTTCTTTTGCCACAAACAAGTGCTGCTGGGGCATGTAACGTAGCTCAAAAAATCCAACATGCTATCTCTGAACTAACAATAATATATGATCATTGTTTTACAAATAAAGTGACATTAAGTTTAGGTATTAATACACGGTATAATCAATGTGACCATATTCAACTTTTAGATGGTGCGGATAAAGCATTGTACAAAGCAAAAGAACATGGTCGAGATTGTATTGTAGTAAATCAATAGTGTTAAAAATGAGCTGAAGTAAGCTCGCTTGACTTGCTAGTTTTACAGTAATTTGTAATCACCCGTTCCAATGTTATCGAGGCAGTAATCACCAATACGGTAACGAATCAAACGCAGAGTTGGGTGGCCAATGTGTGCAGTCATACGACGAACCTGACGATTTCTACCTTCGGTTAAGGTGATACTAAGCCAGCTGGTTGGGATGTTTTTACGCTCTCTTACGGCTGGGGTTCTTGGCCATAAATCTGGGGTATCTATTTTCTCAATTTTAGCAGGGAGTGTCATCCCATCTTTTAGTTCGACACCTTGGCACAGTGCGCGTATCGCGTCATTACTTGGTTGGCCTTCGACTTGCACCCAATAAGTCTTACTGGTTTTTTTATTTGGGGCCGTAAGTGTGTTTTGTAGCTTTCCACAATTTGTTAGTAGTAATAAGCCTTCGCTGTCTCTATCGAGTCTCCCTGCAGCGTAAACATCTTTAATAGGAATAAAGCTTGCTAAGGTTTGTCTATTATCGTCATCTGTAAATTGGCAAAGTACATCAAAAGGTTTATTAAATAAAACAACTTTACGCTCGCTTGGATCAATTGCTGGTTTGATTTCACGCTTTGTGGCACTACTACCTTTTTTAGAGATAAGGGTACTGCGGCTATAGCTACGTCCACTGCTGCGTCGGCTTGTTTGTGGTTTATTGTTTTGACTCATAATTATATGCACCTTGCAGGTTTAGGCAACCCAGCTATTTTTGTCGCTTGTTTGGCAGGTCCTTTTGGGAATAATGTGTATAAGTAAATACTATTTCCTTTGTCTTCTCCGAGCGCTTTAGCCATTGCTTTTACCAGCATTCTGATCGCTGGACTCGTATTGTATTCAAGATAAAAATCACGGACAAAATTTATTACTTCCCAATGTTGCGGTGTCAACTCAATATTTTCTTGTTCTGCAAGCGTTGGGGCAAGCTCTGTGCTCCACTGTTCGTGGTTGAGCAAATAGCCCTGTTTATCTGTTTCAATAAGTTGTTTATTAAATTCGAGCATGGATCACCACGTAATTGATTGTGAAGTTGATAAGGTAAGAGCAACAAAATCTGCATAATTAAGGGCATTATCAGATTCATTTATTGTTAAACCACGGGCAAGAGCATCTTCGGCTAAAAATAATAAATCAGATGAAAACTGGCGGTATAAATATGTTGAATAGCATGCGTCACCAACGAGCAATACGCTGTCATGCTCTTGTATTAAATTAGCTAAACGCTCTGTGGCATAGTAACTGATTGGTTTTGAAAATATATGCAATGTACTCATAAATTGACGACCTGGTGTTGAGTGGCTATTAATTTACTTTGCGCTGCAAAGTCTAATACGTTGACGTTAATGAGTAAGTCACTTTTAGCAAGGTTAAAATCGACCAATGATTTTTCACATACGTAAATGTTTTCAACATCGTAAATTTCGAGTGTTTTTATGCTTTTAAAATAATTTTTGAGCCCGAGGGGATCAGTGTGTTGACCTTTTTTCAATGCAAGTACAGCGGGGCCTGTAAACAGCCAACTAATATTTTGCTCTATAGCTGCAAAAATTAAGGTCATATCAAGGGCATCGCGAATATGCATATCATCAAAAGGACTATGCTGGCTTAGTACAAGTACATTGATCATTTAAATTGCACCCATTTGTCAGCATCACTTGCGAGCATTGCAAACTCGGCTAACCCAGCGATTGAAAATATACCTTTTTTTGTAATATCAAGACCCCGTTTTTCGGCCGCAGTGACACATAACATTAAGTTTATTTTCTTTTCATACAGTGTTTGCCAAAGGGCACTAATAGCTAACTCATCTGATGCAAGGTTTAAATGTTGACTGGCATGGAATACACCTTGCTGGTACAAAAAAATAGCGTCTATTGTATGACCTTGTGCTAAGCATGCATGAGCAAATTTAACCAAACGTTGTGTTGTATCATGATCTGATGGTGCGCAGTGAATAGAAAGTACAAATCGTGCCAAAACTAATCCAATAAAAAAGCCCCTAAAGAGGGGCTATTTTAACAGAACTATTTAATTAGTCATTATTTACGCCAAGTAGCGCAAGTAGCGATGTAAATAAGTTATATACGCTTAAGTAAAGAGAGACTGTTGCGCGGATATAATTTGTTTCACCACCATTGATGATACGGCTGGTATCAAACAAAATAAAACCTGACATGATTAGCACAACTGCAGCATTTACTACCATAAACATCAAAGAACTTCCGATGAAGATGTTAACAATGCTCGCAACGATAACCACGATTAGGCCTACTGTTAAAAAACCGCCCATAAACGAAAAATCTTTTTTAGTGTTAAGTGCATACGCAGATAAACCAAAAAATATCAGGGCAGTTGAACCTAACGCTTGCATAATTAGCATAGGGCCATTTGGCATGGCTGCGTAATGGTTCAATAAAGGACCGAGGCCTGCGCCCATCAAGCCTGTAAAAGCAAACACCCATGCAACACCAGATGCACTGTCAGCTTTTTTGTTTACAACAAATAATAAACCAAATGAAATAAGTGTAAAAACGATTCCCATAAAGTAGGGAAGTTGTAATGCCATTGAAATACCAGCCGTCACAGCACTAAATGCTAATGTCATTGCCAGTAGAAAGTAAGTGTTTTTAAGCACTGTGTTTGTTTCAATGGTCGACATAACCGGTTTAGCGGTATTGTACGAGTGATTAAATGCCATTGTAGAGCTCCTTTGTGTGAAACCAGTATAGATACGATAATTAACTAAAGTTAGATTACCAAGTCTTCTATATTTGGGCAAACCTTTGTAGTTCAATAGACCAATTAAATAATATAAAAGTTCCTGTTTGCACGGTTTTTGTTCTGCCTTGATTTATTTATGCACAAATCAATTGTTTTTTAGGCACTTAAACGTTTTTTTGAAAAAAAAGCTTCACAAAGGCGATGGGCTTCTCTATTATTCAGGCCGTGCGGAGAGATGGCAGAGTGGTCGAATGCACCGGTCTTGAAAACCGGCAGGGGTTTATAGCCCCTCTAGGGTTCAAATCCCTATCTCTCCACCACCTAATTAAAATAATTACGAGTACACTTTTACTTGTAATTTATAAAGAGTTTGGAGAGATGGCAGAGTGGCCGAATGCACCGGTCTTGAAAACCGGCAGGGGTTTATAGCCCCTCTAGGGTTCAAATCCCTATCTCTCCACCATATAACAAAAAAGCCCGCTAAATAAGCGGGCTTTTTTGTGTCTAAAATTTGTTGGTTGGGCCGAAAAGTTAAGATAATTGGCTTCAATAAATTGAAGTTAGGCTGTTAGTTTCTTGTGGAATTATGATATTTTCTTATTATTGGTTATTGCTAAAGGTATATAAAATATGATGTTGTGGCTTCAAGATGACTTAGCTTCAAGAAAGTTACTTGTTTATAGAGCAATGCTATTTTCCTTGGTAACCTTATTTGTTCTATTTGTGTTTCAGCCTTTTGGCACAACTAATGATACGACGCCTTACAAGTTACTTCGTTTATCTGGCTATGGTTTAGTGACATTTTGCGCTCTCTTACTGGCAGGCGCTATTGAGATATCGTTAACTCGGCTCACTCTCAACAGCACACTGCTATTGATTATGATCCCCGCTGTATACGTTCTAATTACGGCTGTGTTTAATCATGGATACTTTGTTGTCGCAGTCTTGGGACGTTGGCATTGGCAAAATCAATTACTTTTTATTGGCTATACGTTAGCGATTGGCTTGCTGCCAATTAGTTTTATGCTGTTGGTGAATCGCCATGCAAAACAGACCGTATTAACTACAGATACTACTGAGAAGGCTTCTAGCAATCAGAGCGTTTGTAATGTGTTAGAAGGAAGTGACGTTACACCCCCTCGCTTAATTACACTTATTGGTGACAATAAAAGTGATCGGCTGACTGTTGCACCCGCGGATATAATATTTATTAAGTCGGCTGATAATTATTGTGAACTTGCTATTAAAGAAAACGAGGGTGTTTGCCATACATTGCTGCGCGTCACGTTAACTGGTTTATTAAAGCAACTCCCTGAAAATATATTTATATATCGTTGTCATCGTTCTTATGCCGTGAATTTAGAGTTAGTGATGGCCAGTAAAGGTAATGCGGGTGGCTTACAACTAACTATGCTGTCATCTGATATCGCAGTACCAGTTTCGAGAACTTATGTTGATGCAATTAAACAAGCCTTGTTGTTGGCCCCTAAAGCATGTAAACGTCCCCAAAACATTGCAATTAGTACCAGAGAATGAACTACAGCCCTAATTTATCGACTTTATAATGAGTGATTGACATGCTTGAGTTGAATTTAAAATTTCACTTAAGAAGGTCATATGAAGAATCAAATAAAAGCACTGTTACTAGTAATTACGTTTATATTCTGTCATTACGGGATGAAATATTTTTGGGGTAAAAGTTGGATACCTATTTTATCAGAGCTAGATCAACACACAGATCTTTTATTATTTCCAGCTAAATACTTGTTTATCTATGGACCATTCTTACTGATAGCAACAGTGTTATTTAAGCCGATTCACTGGTATGAATTATTAGGTCTAAATATAAAAGACTCTCAACGCTATTTATTAGCAGCACTGGCTTGCTGTACACCTATGGTAATAGGCTATGCTTTTTTAAGTAGTGAGCTAAATATTTCTATATCAGGGGTTGTTACAGGTTCAATATATGCTGGCTTTTTTGAAGAAGTAATTTTTAGGGCTGCATTGTTCGGTATATTATTTCGTTTTTGTCGTTGGGGATTTATCCCAGCAGCACTCATTAGTTCCATAATCTTTGGTTTGGGCCATATTTATCAAGGGCATGATGTTATTTCAGCTCTTATGGCTGTTACTATTACAACAATTGCAGGCACATGGTTTGCGTGGCTATATTGCGAATGCGGTTATCGTATTTGGTTCCCGCTATGGATGCATATTTTGATGAATGCGGCTTACGGCATATTTAGTATGTCTGGTGGGGCAGCCGGTGATTTAAAAGGTAATTTATTTAAAGCGACCGCCATTATTTTGAGTATCGTATACATCAACGTACTTATTAAAGGTGGTAAAAAGCGAGAAGTAACACTTTCTTCATTATTTAAAAACCAACCAAATAGTTCGTCTTTGTCTATTAAAACGCCCACTTATGGACTTAATGATGCTTGAATTATTTTTAGTTACTATGGTCTTTAGTTCCCCTCTAATCTTGCTAGTAATTATTAAGCATTATTTTGCTTATAAAACAACAGTTCAAAAAGAGTTGGTTTTATTACAGCAAGCAAATAGAGCAGAAGCTGTCTTAACAATGCAAAATAAATTAGCGGTTCTAATTGAAAGAATCATTGTACTTGAAAAAATAGTAACAAATAGTAATGTTGATTTATCAAGAGAGATCGAGCAGCTATAACTTTTCAGGCCAGTTATCTTTCGAGATTTAAAATGCTCTGCCTGAAGGGGAACTGCCTAGGGCGATTAGTTCATTCCCCTCCCTACACAGATGTAGACAAGGGGGGGATGAGTTGTGCGCGGAAACTTTCCTCTATTATTGTTATCATCACAAATTACGACCATTGTCTCTATTTCGAAGTGGTACAACATGATGCATCCTTAGTATTTATCAAGGTCTGACTTTAAGGACGTTTTATGAAACATCAACTTGCAAAAAGTGTTGGCTTATCACTACTATCGCCTGTGATTATTGGTAGCATTTTAGGCGTTTATTATGGCTTAACATTAAACGCGGATCCTATCACCACATTTATTCAGTTATTAATGAGCGCGATAGCCAATGCTCATATCGTTGGTTTAACGATGGCTGCATTTGTTGTTCCGGGATATTTACTGATGTTTAAGTATGCCAAAGTTAACTACTCGGGTGTTTTGACATTAGGTTTGTTGGGGGGGGCAATTTTTAGCTTCTTACTCAGTGCCACCGGTGGCATGGTGTTCTTAGTTAATACAGCAATGTCAGCATTGGCGGCAGGTTTATTTTTATACGGGCTACGACAAGGCGCTGCAAAACAACAATCCACGCAATAGCAGAAATATTAACCAAGCGTGCTGAAAATTAGGGCAAATTACTTTTTTTTGCCCTGAAAAGGTTTCAATTATTGGCCACAAAGAGTACCTTTAACTACTGTATGTTTGATAAGAAGTAGTTTGGTATGCAAAAGCAAGAATTTTACCAGTCATTAGTTAAACAAACTGAATCACTAATTGCTGGAGAGTCTAATGTTATTGCCAATATGGCAAATATTAGCGCGTTGTTATTTACTTCATTAAATGATGTGAATTGGGCGGGCTTTTATCTAATGGATTCTCCGTCGGAGTTGGTACTTGGCCCGTTTCAAGGTAACCCTGCATGTATCCGTATTCCCGTTGGGAAAGGTGTGTGTGGAACTGCCGCTGCAACTGCACAAACACAACTTGTTGAAGATGTACATGCATTTTCAGGCCATATAGCCTGCGATGCAGCGTCTAATTCTGAAATAGTAATACCGATCCATAAAAATGGTGAATTATTTGCTGTATTAGATATCGACAGTCCAAGTATTGCCCGGTTTGATGCTGATGATAAACAAGGCTTAGAAGCATTAGTTGCGTGTTTTGAGGCAACGATTGCATGAAAGACTTAGTAAATGTACAGGATTATCTGTTTGCCATTGCCGATGTTGGTGATTGGGAAGGGGATGAAGAGCATGTAGCTGAAACGCTAAATGATTTAATTCACATTGCATGGGAACGACTTCCTGATGAGACCGATAGTGAATTAATCGATGAAATAATTAATGGTATTTGGGAACACCTTCGAGGTGATATGGCTGTAATTGAAGCCGACTTTGAAGAGCTGGTCGACTGGGTAACACACTACGTCGATTCGTCCCTTGATGAAAAGATGTGAAAAATAGGTTCTAAAATGGAAACCACAAACAAGCTAAAAGATATTAATGAAGTGTTGGAATTTTTATATCAAGAATTCCCACAATGTTTTAAACAAAAGGACGGTATCAAACCGCTTAAAGTCGGTATCTTTAAAGATATTGCTGAGCGTATTGAAGGGTCAGAGAAGGTTAGTAAAACTCAGGTGCGTCAAGCACTTAGAAAGTACACTTCAAACTGGCGCTATTTAGAAGCCGTTACTAAGTCTGAGTTCCGCATTGACCTTGATGGTAATCAAGGTGAAAAAGTTGAACAAGAACATATCGATCATGCGCAAAAATCGCTTGAAGAAAGTCGAGCGAAAATGGCTAAACGTAAGAAGTCACAACGCCCTCGAAATGATTCAGACACAAAATCTTACAAAAAGAAACCGGGTCAATTCGCCAAAACAGGTGATAAAAACGCTAAGGTTAATAGTACCCCAGCGAAAGCTGCGCCGGCTAAACGTTCTGGTAAAATTGAACCTTTGCCAGCGAGTGAGGTCAAGGTTAATAACAAAGTTAAAGTTAAACTTGGCCAAGCCCTTGTTAATGCAATTATCACTGAAGTGAACAAAGAAGACGTTCATGTTGAGTTGGTAACAGGTATGCAAGTTAAAACCAAAGCAGACAGCCTGTACATTATTTAAGCTGTATATAAATTAAGGAGTTGTGTATGAGTCAGAAGTTTACGCTCATTCCGTTAGTCGCGGCCCTATATTCGGGTTCATTATTTGCCTCAGCTGATATAGCGGATGTTTTATCAGTCAAAGACTTACCGATACTTAAGCAGGAAAGTCAGCATAGTACGGCTAGCAAACGGGTGACAAACTTATTTACTCGTGCACATTACAAGCCAATTCGGTTTGATGACGCACTTTCTAGCAAAGTGTTTGATCGTTATATTGAATCCCTTGATTTTAATAAAAGCGTCTTTTTGGCTGCGGATATTGCATCTTTTGAGCAATACCGCAACCAATTTGATAGCGCATTGCCAACAGGTAAACTCGATTTCACGTTTGATATTTTTAACTTAAGTATGAAGCGTCGTTTTGAGCGTTATGACTACTCGTTAAGTTTGCTTGAAAAAGAAATGACCTTCGATAAAGAAGATGAATATTTCTTTGACCGTGAAGAAAGCGAGTGGGCCAAAACTCAAGCTGAGCTTGATGAGCTTTGGCGTGAACGTGTGAAGTATGACGCTCTACGTTTAAAAATGACGGGTAAAGATTGGACCGGAATTAAAGAGGTATTGACAAAACGTTACCACAATGCACAAAAACGATTAGTTCAAACTAACAGTGAAGATGCATTTCAGATTGTTATGAACTCGTTTGCACGCAGCATAGAAGCGCATACATCTTATTTATCTCCACGCAGAGCCGAACAGTTTAAGATGGATATGGACCTTGAACTTGAGGGCATAGGTGCGGTGCTGAGTTATGACGAAGACTATACCGTTATTCGCAGTTTAGTCCCAGGTGGGCCTGCAGATAAATCTGAACAAATTAAAGCTGATGACCGTGTAATTGGTGTTGCCCAAGATGGCGAAGAATTTGTTGATATAATTGGCTGGCGTTTAGATGACGTAGTTGATTTGATAAAAGGTCCAAAAGGGACAAAAGTAAGACTACAGTACTTAAAAGGCGCGGACGCACATGGCACGCCTAAAGTGGTTGAAATCATCCGAGACAAAATTCGTTTGGAAGACCGAGCGGCTAAATCAGAGGTATTCGAAGCAAAATACTCAGACTTAACAAGTAAAATAGGCGTTATTGAAATCCCGGGATTTTATAATAACCTCTCTAAAGACGTAAAAGTTGAGCTCGCTAAATTAAAAGAAGCAAAAGTTGATGGCATAATTATTGACTTACGCCAAAATGGCGGTGGTTCTTTGTATGAGGCCACACAATTATCTGGTTTGTTTTTTGATCAAGGCCCTGTAGTCCAGATCCATACATTAAATAATAGAATAGAAGAACAAAAAGATCGTGACGGTGTTACGTTTTATAATGGCCCGTTAACGGTATTGGTTGATCGCTATAGTGCTTCTGCCTCTGAGATTTTTGCTGCCGCAATGCAAGATTATGGTCGTGCAGTGGTCATCGGTGAACAAACGTTTGGCAAAGGGACTGTACAACAGCATAAAGGCTTAGGCAGAGCCTATGATTTATATGAAAATCCACTTGGTAGTGTGCAGTATACAATTGCTAAGTTTTATCGCATAAATGGTGGAAGTACACAGCATAAAGGTGTCATTCCTGATATATCATTTCCATCAGCTATAGATCCTGCTGAGTGGGGGGAGAGCCAAGAAGATAATGCACTCCCGTGGGATAGCATCATTAGAGCGAGATATAATTCGGTTGATAATTTGCAACCGGCGATAACTTACTTAAGTAAGGCTCATGCTGATCGTATAAAAACGGAACCTGAATTTAACTACGTTTACCAAGATATTACACGCTACAAAGAAGAGAAAGATCGTAAAACAATTTCGCTTGTTGAAGCAAAGCGTATTAAAGAAAAAGATGAAGGTGAAGCGCGGGCATTAGCACGTACTAATGAACGTCTTGTTCGCCTAGGTGTAAAACCTGTTGAGAACTTAGATGATATACCAGACGTTTTAGACGATTTAGACCCTTTCTTGGAAGAAGCAGCATTAATTACACAAGATTATATTAAATTTGGCCGCTTAGCTAAAAAGTAAATGGTTTTATTAACTAATAAAAAAGGCGCTTTAGCGCCTTTTTTGCTACCTAAAGCGTCTGATATTGCTATAATTGATGATTAAACGCTGATAAACCTAAGCGTCCTAGTTTCGCTAGATAATCTGTCCGCGCTAAAAATAATAATTAAACACGTACTTAAATACGTGTAGGAGTCTCTATTTTGAAGTCACAAGAAGAAAAACCTATTGCTCAGGCTAGCTTTTTTGATGCCTTAATCCCAATTTCAGTATTGATATGTTTATTAGGTGCTGCAGTGTATTTATTTGGCGATAGCTCGTCATCAGGCCCTAATCAAATTGCTCTGCTATTTGCTACTTTTACAGCTGCACTTATAGGCCTTAAAAATGGCTACACGTGGAAAAAACTAGAGCAGGCGATGATTGAAGGGATCACACTCTCCCTCGGCGCTATTTTAATTTTATTAATGGTAGGTGCGTTAATCGGTACGTGGTTGTTGTCAGGCACTGTTCCAACGTTAATCTATTATGGTTTGCAAGTAATCAACCCGAGTTGGTTTTATGCTGCGAGTTGCTTGATTTGTGGCATTGTTGCGATGAGCATTGGTAGCTCGTGGACAACAGCTGCGACCATAGGTGTTGCATTATTAGGTGTTGCTACTGGTTTAGGGCTTGAACAAACAGTTACAGCAGGCGCTGTTATTTCTGGTGCTTATTTTGGTGATAAATTAAGTCCGCTTTCAGAAACGACCAATTTAGCCCCAGCGGTTGTTGGTGCTGATTTATTTGAACATATTCACCATATGTTATGGACCACAGTCCCTAGCTTTATAATTGCGTTAGTTATTTTTATTTTTATGGGCTTTAATGCAACAGCCTCAAGTGAAGCAGGGCGTATTGATGAAATAACGCGAATACTTGAACAAAATTTTAATATTGGCTTAGAAATGCTTGTGCCTTTGATTGTTTTACTCGTTTTAGCAATTAGGAAAATGCCTGCATTTCCTGCTATCTCTATTGGTGCTGTAATTGGTGCTGTATGGGCGATGATTTTTCAATCTGACTTAATCGCAAACCAAATTGATGGCTCACAAGGTCAGTTAGTAGGTTACTTCAAATTAGTTTGGACTACTTTTTTTGATGGTTTTAGTATTTTAACCGGCGATGAAAAGATGGATTCATTACTAAGTGGCGGGGGGATGTCAGGCATGCTAACAACTACTTGGTTAATTATGACTGCGCTCATGTTTGGTGCCATCATGGAAAAAACAGGACTACTTGATATATTTGTTAAAAGTATTCTAAAAATAGCAAAAAGCACAGGCTCACTTATTACAGCAACGATTGCGACGTGTATCGGTACAAATGTTATTGCTGCAGATCAGTATATTGCTATTGTTGTACCAGGACGTATGTTTAAAGAAGAGTACGAAAAACGTGGATTAAAGCCTGTTAATTTATCTCGTACATTAGAAGATGGTGGAACAATTACAAGCCCGCTTATTCCTTGGAATACCTGTGGGGCATATATGCAAAGTGTGTTATTGATCAATCCGTTTGATTATGCGCTTTATGCATTCTTTAATCTTATTAATCCATTTTTAGCTGTTGTGTATGCCTATTTAGGCATCAAAATATTACGTATTAAACCAAAACAACAGGCATAAATTCTATGCTCCTCTGATAAAGAGGAGCCTTTTTGGAGGTTCATTATGACCGCGTCAAAAAAACCACAAGCACACTATCTTAAAGATTACCAAGCCCCTGTTTTTAGCGTTGAACATATAGATTTAACGTTTGATCTAGCGCCTTTAAAAACTCAAGTTAGCTCACTGCTGACCCTTAAAAGATTAACAGCAGAAAACGACGATTTAGTTTTAGATGGTATAGACCTAACACTACTTTCAGTAACTGTTGATGGGCACGCTTATACTGATTTTCGCGAAGCGGATGAGCAGCTAATCATTAGCAACTTACCGTCGCAATGCCGTTTAGGTATAGTGAACGAGATATCGCCGCAGACAAACACATCTTTAGAAGGTTTATATCTTTCAGGTGGTGCCTATTGTACGCAATGTGAAGCACAAGGTTTTAGAAAAATAACTTACTACCTTGATCGCCCTGATGTACTTGCTAGTTTTGATGTGACGATTATTGCAGACACTCAGTTCACTCATTTATTATCTAATGGTAATAAATTAGATGAAGGTAAACTAGATAATGGTCGCCACTTTGCTAAATGGCAAGACCCATTTAAAAAACCAAGCTATTTATTTGCACTCGTTGCAGGTGATTTTGATGTTTTAGAAGATACCTTTGTAACGCATAGCGGTCGCAGTATTGATTTAGCATTATTTGTTGATAAGGGTAATTTACCAAAAACGCCACATGCAATGACATCACTTAAAAAATCAATGCAGTGGGATGAAGAGCGTTTTAATCTTGAATATGATTTAGATATTTATATGATTGTTGCCGTTGATTTTTTCAATATGGGGGCAATGGAGAATAAAGGCTTAAACATCTTTAATTCTAAATGCGTTTTAGCAAACCAAGAAACCGCCACGGATAAAGATTATCACACGATAGAGTCAATTGTTGGCCACGAATATTTTCATAACTGGACAGGGAATCGCGTGACCTGTCGTGATTGGTTTCAATTGTCTTTAAAAGAAGGCTTAACAGTATTTCGTGATCAAGAATTTAGCAGTGACTTAGGTTCTCGTGCACTTAATCGTATTGATGCTGTGAAAGTAATGCGTACACACCAGTTTAGTGAAGATGCAGGCCCTATGGCTCACCCAATTCGTCCAGAACAAGTGATTGAAATGAATAATTTCTACACGGTAACGGTATACGATAAAGGAGCTGAAGTGATCCGTATGATGCATACATTACTGGGAGAAGAAAAATTCCAACAAGGGATGACTCTTTATTTTGAGCGCCACGATGGACAAGCGGTGACCTGTGATGACTTTGTTGCAGCGATGAGCGATGCTTCAAATATTGATTTAAAACAGTTTAAGCGCTGGTATAGCCAAGCAGGCACACCGCGTTTGGTTGTTAAGCAAGATTATAATGAAGAACTAGGTGTTTTTACATTAAATATTGAACAACTCGCACCTCTAAATCAACCCAATAATACAGAACTGCATATTCCATTTGCAATAGAATTACTTGATCCGCAGGGGGAGTCAATTACTTTAGGTTTCCAAGGGAAACCAGTCAGCCATGTATTAAATGTCACAAGCAAACAGCAATGCTTTAGTTTTGATGGTTTAACTGCAAAGCCAGTTGCAGTCTTGCTGGAAGATTTTTCAGCACCTTGTATTGTTGAAAAGTACAATACAGAAACAGAACTACTGCATATTATGCAGTTCGCACGCAGTGATTTTTCGCGTTGGGATGCGCAGCAGCAACTGTTTATATCGGCCGTTAAAGAAGCTATTTCAAACCCAGCAGATAACACGCTCAGTGTACCTATTATAACGGCATTACAGAACCTATTAGGCAAGCGTGATGGTGATCTTGCATTGACTGCTGAATTACTTAAGCTCCCTAGCTTTGATACCCTAGCGGCAGAGTTTGATGTGATCCCTGTAGATACAATTATCAGTATCACAGAGCAATTTGAACGACAAATAGCAGAGCATCTATGTAATGAGTTTCTTGATTGTTATGCAAGCTTAATAGACGACGGTACCGTGAGTGCTTCAGCTGTTGCGACACGCGCATTAAAAAGTATATGCTTGCATTACTTGGCTAAAATTACTGATCCAGCCATCGCAAATCTGCTTAATAACGCAGCGGCTTCATCGAACATGACAAATGTATTAGCAGCTCTAAGCGCTGTTGTAAAAGCAGATAATCCATTATCAGTAGAGTTACTAGAGCAATTTGACAGCCATTGGCGCCATGATGTGCTAGTGATGGATAAGTGGTTTGCTTTGCAAGCAATGCAATGTGGCGATGATGCGATTGATAAAATAAAAAACCTTTATGAACACCCATGTTTTGATTTTTCAAATCCGAATCGTGTGCGGGCATTAGTTGGTAGCTTTAGTCACTTCAATACCGCACAATTTCATAGAAAAGATGGTTTAGGTTATCAATTACTAGGCGATTTATTGGTTAAACTCAATGCTATTAATCCGCAAAATGCCTCTCGTATGTTGACGCCATTTATGTCTTGGCGTCGTTATGATGAACAGCGTTCAAGTGCAATGAAAGCACAGTTACAACGTTTGGCTTTACTTGATGATTTAAGTGATGATTTATTTGAAAAAGTAGATAAAGCACTGCAATAAATTATGATCGAATATTACTTTTTATTAAACCTTACCTATATACAATGTATGGATTATTACGAAGGTAAGTATACCTCGGTGCAAGTACAAGAAGATGGCGGTAAAAAAGTACGTTTTGCTGCCCATCATTTACGCCCGTTTATTTCTTCTTTAGGAGTGAGAGGGCGGTTTAGACTTTTATTAACAGTTGAACATAAATTTATACGTTTAGAGCGCATTGGCTAAGATGGATAAAAAAAAATTATTTGGTTTATATTATATTTTTGTTAAATCAATTTGTCCTATTGTTAATTTACGTGTATAAATTATCTGGTAGGACGTCTTACCATTGCGTAAACGCCAACTAAACTGAAAAATTATGACCGATTGAACGCGTTCTATTTGTAATTTCTTTATTTCGCTTCTATCGTTACGACTACACTAAAAACAATAACTTGATCACAAAATGACCCGCGAAAGGGGGAACACACAATGATAAGAAGATCGCTATTTGTTAAAAATAAAATCGTTATGGGCCTAGCTGCTGCAACTTTAGGTTTATCAACGGGCGTAGCACACGCTGCCAACTTTGAAGTTGGCGGTTTTGATGTAACGTTTGATTCAAACTTTTCTTATGGCCAAAGTATTCGCGTAGAAGACCGCGATTTTTCTTTGATCGGTAAAAGTAATAATCCAGCTTTCGATTGGACGGGTTATAACCCTTCAGTTGGGAACACTGTTTATTCTGGGCAAGATGTCTGGGCTCAGCCAGGCGCATATTCGAACAATGGTGATGCGGGGGACTTAAATTTCGATAGCGGTGATTCGTTTTCTAAATTGCTCAAGGGTACGCATGACCTTTCTATAAATAAAGATAACTTTGGCTTGTTTACACGCTTTATGTATTTTTATGATTTTGAACTTATGGATGGTGAGCGAGCTTATAAGAACCCAACTTCGGGTAAAGCAGCTGATCCATGCGATGACGCAGATACTAAAAAGCAAGTGTGTGCTGATATACGCTTACTTGATGCTTTTGTTTGGGCAGATTTCGACTTGAATGACGGCAATAACCCATTGTCTATTCGTTTAGGTCAACAAGTAGTTAACTGGGGTGAAAGTACATTAATCTCCCATGGTATCAATGTTAACCCTGTCGATATCGATCGCTTGAAAGCACCCGGTGCGGAGCTAAAAGAAGCGTTTATTCCGGTAGGAATGTTATGGGCTTCACTGGGGATCACTGATAATATTAATCTTGAAGCCTTTTACCAATATGACTGGCATGAAACACGTTTACCTGCTGCAGGTAGTTATTTTTCAACAAATGATTTTGCATCAGAAAATGGCTATCAGCAGAATGTCCAGTTAGGATTCACTGCGAATCCTGATATTGACTTGGCATTTTTGACTCAAAGTTTAAATAATCTAGACGATATTGTAAGCTCTCAAGGTGTTGACCCAACGAGTGCACAAGGTCAGGCTATGATGAGCCAAATGTATATGGCTTACCCTACAAAAGTTGCACTTAAAGGAAAAGGCAGTGCGGGTAAAATTGAACCAGATAACGGTGGGCAATATGGTCTTCGTTTAGGGATGTTTTTACCTGAACTGAATGATACCGAGGTTGCGCTTTATCATATAAATTACCACAGCCGCCGCCCTTTAATTTCTGGTAAAGTATCTAACTTCTCAGCGCCAGCAATCGGCCAAGATATTGCGATGATATTGTCATCAGAGATCACGGAAGATAACATCACTCAACTTAATGCATTTACTCAAGGTATTTTAGAATACCCTGAAGATATTAAACTATATGGTTTAAGCTTTAATACGTCGCTTGGTGAAACCGCATTTGCTGGTGAATTTGCATTTCGTCAAGACGAACCATTGCAAATTGATGATGTAGAGCTGCTTTATGCCGGTATGCCTGAACAGTTAGCTGCAGCAGGTTTAAGACCTGATTTAGAACGTATATCTCAGGTGCCAGGCAATGCAAAAACAACACTTGCTGATGGAACTATTGTTAGTAGTGCGGTTGCACCAGGTCAAGTCGCTGCAGGCTATATTTTACGTAATACAGCGCAACTTCAATTTACAGCAACACATTTATTTGGTCCTTCTTTAGGCGCTGATAGTTGGGCTGTTGTAGGTGAAATAGGTGGCGTGCGTATAAACGATTTACCTGATTATAATGAATTACGTTTAAATGTTTCGGGTACTGGTCGAAGTGGTGTTATTTCTGGTCCTAATGCTGATGATTATTCGACTTTACACTTGGGATTATCAAATGGACCCGAAACTAACTCATTTCCGACCGCATCTGCTTGGGGTTATCGTTTAATTGCAAAGGGTGATTACTATAACTTCTTCAAAGGCGTTAACTTTTCACCGCGCATTGTGTTTTCTCACGATGTAAATGGTATTACACCAGATCCTATGTTCTTGTTTATTGAAGACCGTAAGTCATTAGGTGTTACTGCCAACTTTAACTACCAAAATGCGTGGTCGTTTGATTTCAGCTACAACTCCTTCTGGGGTGGTGGTCAAACAAATACTTTCTCTGATCGCGATTTTGTTTCTTTCAATATTAAATATTCAATTTAAGGGTATCATGATGATAAAAAAACCTACCCTCATTGCGTTTGCACTATGTAGTTTATTTTCAACTACTGCTGCAGTCGCTAAAATGACAAATGAAGAAGTCGCGCGTTTAGGTGCAGATCTAACACCATTGGGCGCTGAAAAAGCTGGCAATGCTGATGGTTCAATCCCAGCTTGGACGGGTGGTATTACCAAAGCACCTGCAGGTTATACGCCTGGTATGCACCATCCAGACCCTTTTGCTGATGATAAAGTACTTTTCACGATTGATAAATCGAACATCGCGAAATACAAAGAAAACCTAAGTCCTGGCCAAGTTGCACTTTTTGAAGCGTATCCAGATACGTTTAAAATGAACATTTACAAAACTCATCGCAGTGCGTCGAACCCGCAATTTGTTTATGATGCAACGAAACAGTACGCGCCTGTTGCTGAGTTAATTGAAGATGGGAATGGGATTAAAAATACTGCGATTGGTATTCCTTTTCCAATTCCAAAAACAGGCTTAGAAGCCATTTGGAATCATCTTTTACGTTATCGCGGTATGTCGGTAGAACGCTTTGGTGGTCAAGCAGCACCAACAGCCTCAGGCTCTTACAACATGGTTGGCTTTGACGAACAGCTATTAGTTAAGTATTCAGATCCAAAAGCGACGCCGGCAGAGCTGCAAGAGTCAAATATTTTGTTTAAGTTTAAGCAAAAGGTTACTCAGCCAGCCCGTTTAGCGGGGACTGCGTTACTAGTACATGAAACGATGGACCAAATATTAACGCCACGTCAAGCATGGACTTATAATACAGGCCAACGTCGTGTTCGTCGTGCGCCAAATGTAGCCTATGATGCACCAGGAACCGCAGCTGATAGCTTACGCACAACTGATGATTTTGATATGTTTAACGGTTCACCAAATCGTTACACATGGACATTGAAAGGTAAGCAAGAGCTATATATTCCCTATAATAGCTATAAGCTTCACAGTGATAAGTTAGAATATGATGATATTTTGATGGCTGGTCATATTAATCCTGAACATGTTCGTTATGAAAAACACAGAGTATGGGTTGTTGAAGCAAATTTGAAAGCTGATACACGCCACACTTATAAAAAGCGTGTGTTTTATATTGATGAAGATAGCTGGCAAGTACATGTAACTGATATTTACGATAATCGTGATCAAATGTATCGTGTAGCAATGGCGCATGGTATCAATTACTATGATGCACTTACAAATTGGAGTACGCTTGACGTATACCATGATTTAAATTCACGTCGTTATTTAGCGATTGGTTTAGACAACCAAGA
This sequence comes from Pseudoalteromonas sp. Ld20, assembly GCF_045064175.1. Classification (NCBI taxonomy): domain Bacteria; kingdom Pseudomonadati; phylum Pseudomonadota; class Gammaproteobacteria; order Alteromonadales; family Pseudoalteromonadaceae; genus Pseudoalteromonas; species Pseudoalteromonas sp. Ld20. The sequence goes on along the minus strand of NZ_JBISHB010000038.1, from coordinate 67,288 downwards.
GAAAATGTATGATTTCTCACAATCGTTTAATGACAACGAATTTACATCAAACGCTTTACGCCGCGAAGGCCGTTAATAAAACAGGCACCTAATATCGGTTAGGTGCCTTTTCTATCAAATCGCGTTTGTCTTCGTGACACGTACTAGAACACCCAATTGCTAGTTTTATTAGACAAACACAGTCTCCTCAAGGCGATTTAAATTTATGAAGTATTTGCTTTTTGCAGGTTTTAGTTCCCTCGCTTGTTTTACTGCCCATTCATTAGCGGCTGATCCGCTTTACGCTATTAGTGCAATTAAAGCTGATAAAACGCTCCTTACAGATATTGAGTTCAATGGTGATCAATTAGTCGCTGTTGGTAAACACGGAACAGTCATAACGAGTCCAGACGCCAAAAATTGGGAGCAGGCTAACGTACCAACACAAGTCTTACTCACTGCGGTCAATTTTGTCGATACTCAAAATGGTTGGGCTTGTGGGCATGATGCGACCATTATAAATACAGATAATGGGGGTAATGATTGGCAGCTTCAATATAGTAATGCGACATTAGATAAACCATGCCTCGATATATTGTTTAAAGATGCGCAGCATGGTTTTGCTGTAGGCGCCTATGGCATGTTTTATGAAACACATGATGGCGGAAAGCAATGGCAGAAACGCTTTTTAGATACATTATTATTTGAAGATGATCGTGATTACTTGAATGATCTAAAAGAATCGGATCCACAGGCTTATGAAGCTGAAACAGCTTCAATTTTACCGCATTTTAATCGTATTGTTGCCACTAATGAAAAGCTTGTTTTAGTAGGGGAGATGGGTTTACTTGCTCATAGCCTTGATAATGGTCAAACTTGGCAACGCGATGATGAAATTTATCCAGGGTCTTTCTTTGCTTATGGCATTAATGAACAAAACGAAGAGTTAGTTGCAGGATTGCGTGGCAATATATTTAGCCGTCATGGGGATGTAATGTGGCAGCCTATCGAAAATATTAAAACGGCTACAGTTAATAGTATTATCCATGATGATAAGGGTAACTGGTTGCTATTGGCTAATAGTGGTGTCATTTTTCATTATAAAGACAGCCAGTTACAAGTAGAACAATTACCGGATGGTAAAGCCATTTTAGATGCCGTGATTTTTGAGCAACAATTAGTTATGGCCTCAGAAAATGGTATTAAAGTGAAGAGGATAACTCCGTAATGCACAGTATTTTAGATTTTTTAGAGAAGGCCGTTTTTCGTCACCGTTTGGTTATGCTTATCAGCTTTATTTTGATAACGTGCTTTTTAGCTTTCAAAGCGACTAACATCCAATTAGATGCCTCATTTAATAAAAATATACCGCTTAATCACGACTATATGAAAGTGTATACCAAACATGAAAAACAGTTTGGTGGAGCAAATAGTATTTTAATTTCTGTATGTGATGATAGCGGTAATATATTTAACCCTGAATTTTTTACGCAGTTAAAAGCAGTGCATGATCAGCTTTATTTTATACCGGGAATTAATCGACCTCTAGTAAACTCAATTTTTTCACCGAGTGCACGTTTTGTTGAAGTTGTTGAAGATGGTTTTGCAGGGGGGCCAATTATCCCTGCAAATTTCAAAGCAGATGAGCGTGGGCTGGCAGTTGTAAAAGAAAATATTGAGAAGGCTAAAGTTGTAGGTCGTATGATCGCATCCGATTACTCATGTGCAATGGTGAGTGCTCAACTATTGGAAACTGATCCGCAAACTCAAGAAAAATTGGATACCCTGGCATTCGCTCAAAAATTAGAAACTGAAATTCGTCAACCGCTAAGCACTGAAACTGTCAGCATTCATATAATTGGCTTTGCTAAAATGGCTGGCGATATTGCTGAAGGTGCGAAAGGTGTTGTTTTATTCTTTGCAATCGCAATCGCCTTTACTTTCATCATGGTTTGGTTATTTTGTGGTAGCTTAAAGCTCACAATACTTCCGATTGCATGTTCAATTATTGCGGTGATTTGGCAATTAGGGATTTTATCTAGCCTTGGTTTTGGTCTTGATCCAATGTCTATTTTAGTACCATTTTTGGTTTTCGCTATTGGTGTTAGTCATGGCGTGCAAATGATTAATGCGATTGGTAAAAAGGTACTCGAAGGTGCGAGCACACGTTTATGTTGTCAATCAAGTTTTCGCTCCTTGTTAGTTCCTGGTGGGATTGCACTGCTTTCAGATACTGTTGGCTTTTTAACGCTTCTCACTATTGATATTGGTATTATCCGCGAGTTAGCTATAACAGCAAGTTTAGGTGTTGCAGTCATTATTTTCACTAATTTAATCTTACTGCCTGTTTGGGCATCCTATATGCATTTTGAAAACTCAGTTAAAATTCAAAAAGGTAATACAAATAAACCAAACATACTTGACTCAATTCGTGAGGTTTTAGTAAAAGCGACAGATCCAAAGTGGGCTAAGCTTATTATTGTATTTACCTTGGTATTATTTGCATTGGGTTACTGGCAAGCAGATAAAATGCGTATTGGCGATTTACATGCAGGTGCACCTTCGCTTCATCAAGATGCACGTTACAACCAAGACACCTTCTTAATATCGGATAAATACACTATTTCGTCTGACATATTAAAAGTGTTAGTTGAGGCCTATCCAGCAGCGTGTACAGAGCATGATGTGATGGAGCGTATTAGTCGCTTTCAGTATAAAGTTGAAAATCTGGCAGGTGTCCAGTCAGCTGTAAGCTTGAGTTCAGTCGCTCAATCAGTTAATGCAGGTTACAACGAAGGTAATCTTAAATGGCAAACATTGCCTCGCAATACGGCTAGCTTAGTCCAGTCTACGGCTCGTGTTGAAACCAGTACAGGGTTATTAAACGGGGATTGCTCTGTCATGCCTGTAATCATCTTTTTAGATGACCATAAAGCAGAGACTATTGATAATGTAATTGCAAGTGTGAAGCAGTTTGCCATTGAGGAGCAAACAGATACCTTACAATTCAAATTGGCATCTGGGCCAGTTGGTGTAATGGCGGCAACGAATGAGTCGGTTTCAGCTGCTCAATTGCCTATGATGCTTTATGTTTATGGCGCAGTTATCATTTTATGCTTGATAAGTTTTAAAAGTGTTAAAGCTACTATTGCTGTTGTACTTCCGTTATATATTGTATCAACCCTTGCACAAGCCCTAATGGTGCAATTAGAAATAGGGTTGACCGTTTCAACATTGCCTGTGATCGCGTTAGGAGTGGGTATAGGTGTTGATTACGGAATTTATATTTTGTCCTCGATGATGGGCCAATTAAAGCAGGGGGTTGCGTTACCTATTGCGTATCGAAATGCACTAGTTGAACGTGGCAGCGCTGTTTTATTTACAGGTATTACACTTGCAATTGGTGTGAGCACATGGATTTTCTCTGATTTGAAGTTTCAGGTGGATATGGGAATTTTGTTAACCTTTATGTTTTTGGTCAATATGCTAGGTGCAGTACTGCTTTTACCTGCAATAGGTAGTTTACTCTGGACTGACCAGAAAAAATAATGTGAATAATTGTGCTTCTAAATGGTCAGTAATGGCCATTTATATCTATAATTTGTGAATAGATGACCAAATAGCTGAAATGCTTAAAATGTTTTCATCGAAAGGGCTGTTTATTAATTTTAAAAGGGTTAGAATTTGCCTGACTCCACACAATTAAATTGCTGTACAAATTTCCCATCTAATTTAGATGGTATAGATTTAAGGAACATGTAATGACACGAAATGAAGGGCAAGCCTCGGTTATCTTAGATAATGTCTGTAAGCTGATCCAGAAAAAAGTTCACGCTGATAATGTGTTACTCGTTGAGAAATTCGCCAAATCCTTGTACAGCAATATGTCTAAAGAAGATTTGGCACATCGCAATGATAGTGACTTATATGGCGCTGCACTTAGCCTATGGAACTCGCTGGAAAAAAATACCTCTGATGATGCGGTTATTCGCGTCTTCAATCCTGAAGTAGCAAAAGATGGCTGGCAGTCATCGCATACAATCGTCGAAATTATCGCTAAAGATATGCCATTTTTAGTTGATTCCGTACGTATGGCGATGACCCGCGAAAACATCGCATCTCACTTGCTACTACATAGCCCACTTAAAATTCAACGCGATAAAAACACTAAAATATCAGCTTTGTCTAATTTAAAAGCAGAGCAAGAATCGAGTTCAACAAAAACAGTGTTTTTTATTGAAATTGATCGCCAAACAGATTCGACAGTGATTGACTCGTTTAAAAAAGAGCTTGAGTCTGTATTAACGGATGTATCGACAGCGGTAGAAGATTGGCAGCCGATCCGTGAAAAACTAATTGCAGTCAGTAAAGATTTACCAAAACGTCACCATAATAAAAATGCAAATGAAGTAGCAGAGACAGTCGAGTTTTTAGACTGGTTGGTAAAAGATAACTTCACGTTAATGGGTTATCGTCAGTATGATTTATCTCCTGTTCAAGGTGATTATCAATTAAAAGGAATAATGGAAAGTAGTCTTGGTTTGATGAAAAATTCAACCGAAGAGCATTCACGTTTACTTTCAGAGTTACCAGAAGTTGCTCGCCAAGAAGCGCGTAGCACTAACTTACTTATTTTAACTAAAACGAACTCCGTGTCGCGTGTTCATCGTCCGGCTTATATCGATTATGTTGGTATTAAGCGTTTTGATGAGCAAGGAAATGTGATAGGTGAAGATCGTTTTATTGGTTTGTTCTCATCAAGCTTTTATAACAACAGTGCTACTGATGTTCCAGTCCTTAAAAGTAAAATAACGCGTATTATGGATATGTGTGATTTTGCAAAAGGTACGCATGCTTATAAAGCAGTTTTGAATATTCTTGAAACGTATCCACGCGATGAACTTGTTCAAGCCCGAGAAGGCGAGTTACTTGAAGTTGCAATGGGTGTTTTACAAGTGCAAGAACGTGATATGTGTCGCTTATTTGTTCGTAAAGATGCTTATGGTCGCTTTTTCTCTTGTATGGTTTATGTTCCTCGAGAGCGTTATAACACAGCGTTACGTCGCGAAACTCAAGGTATTTTAGGTAATGCATTTAATTCTGACGATAAAGTCGAATTTACTACTTTCTTCTCTGAGTCAACACTGGCGCGTACTCATTATACCGTACGTGTGACTGACAACAATATAGAATATAACGTGAAAGACATTGAAAATAATTTAATAGAAGCAGCTCGTACTTGGGAAGATAAATTACAATCAGCGCTATTAGAATCGGCTGGTGAAGCGCGTGGTAACGATTTAAATCGTAAATATGCTAATGCATTCGCGCGTTCATATAAAGATGAAGTATTACCAAGTGCTGCAGTTGTTGATATTGAGAAACTTGAATTATTGAACGATGATAATAAGCTGGAAATGCAGTTTTATCGTCCACAAGAAGAAGCAAATAGCAATATCGTACGTTTGAGCTTATTCCATAAAGATGAGCCAATCCATTTGTCAGATGTAATGCCAATGCTTGAAAATTTTGGCTTGCGCGTAATTGGTGAAACACCTTATTCAGTTAAAACCAGCGATGGTCGTATCAACTGGATCATGGACTTTTCAATGCTACTTGATAGCAAAGGGATTGCTGATTTCGATAAAATATCGGCACGTTTTCGCGCTGCATTAACAAGTGTTTGGAATAATCGTTTAGAAAATGATGGCTTTAACAGGCTTGTATTAATGGGTGGGTTAACAGGGCGTGAAGCATCAATATTACGTGCGTATGCAAAATATATGCGTCAAGTCGGTGTTACTTTCTCACAAAGCTATATCGAAAGTACGCTTGCGAACTACCCACATATTGCTACGCAAATAGTTAATCTATTCGCTAAAAAGTTTTCTGTAAAAAGCCCTGCGAGTGTTAAAACACTTGATAAATTAATTGCTCAAGTATATTTAGAACTTGAAAACGTCGCTAATTTAGATGATGACCGTATTATTCGTTTATATGTTGATATGATCATTGCAACACTGCGTACTAACTACTTCCAAAAAGATGAGACTGGTCAATTTAAATCGTATGTATCGTTTAAAGTTAAACCAAGTTTGATCCCAGATATGCCATTACCATTACCGGCATTTGAAATATTCGTTTACTCACCTCGTGTTGAAGGTGTTCACTTACGTGGCGGTAAAGTTGCTCGTGGAGGATTACGTTGGTCTGACCGTCGCGAAGATTTCAGAACAGAAGTCCTTGGTTTAGTAAAAGCGCAACAAGTAAAGAATACAGTAATCGTCCCTGTAGGCTCTAAAGGTGGCTTTGTGTGTAAGCAATTGCCAGCTGAGCGTGATGCATTCTTTAAAGAAGGCCAAGAATGTTACAAAATCTTTATTCGTGGTTTATTAGACATTACCGATAACATTGTTCAGGGTGAGATTGTCCCACCGCAAAATGTTGTTCGCCATGATGAAGATGATGCTTACTTAGTAGTTGCAGCCGATAAAGGTACTGCGACGTTCTCTGATATTGCTAATGGAATTGCAAACGAATATAACTTCTGGCTGGGCGATGCATTTGCTTCAGGTGGTTCAGTAGGTTATGACCATAAGAAGATGGGTATTACAGCAAAAGGTGCGTGGGAATCAGTTAAACGTCATTTCCGTGAAATGGATATTGACTGCCAGACAACTGATTTCACTGTAGTGGCAATAGGGGATATGGCGGGAGATGTATTCGGTAACGGTATGCTGTTATCTAAACATATTCGTTTACAAGTAGCATTTAACCACTTGCATATCTTTATTGATCCAACGCCAGATTCAGCAACATCATACCCTGAACGTGAGCGTTTATTTAATTTACCACGCTCTTCATGGGAAGATTACAATAAAGAATTAATCTCAGCCGGTGGTGGTGTTTTCTCTCGCGCAGCGAAATCAATCACACTAAGCCCAGAGATGAAAAAAATGTTGGGTACTAAAAAAGCCAGCATGACACCAAATGAATTGATCAAAGCAGTCTTGATGATGGAATTTGATCTACTGTGGAATGGTGGCATCGGTACTTACATTAAGAGCAGTAAAGAAAGTGATGCAGATGTAGGCGATCGTGCTAACGATGCATTGCGCATTAATGGTGCAATGCTTGGTGCGAAAGTACTTGGCGAAGGTGGTAACTTAGGTGCTACGCAGTTAGGCCGTATTGAATTCGGGGCTAAAGGCGGTCGCGTTAATACTGACTTTATCGATAATGTGGGTGGGGTTGCATGTTCAGATAATGAAGTGAACATTAAAATCCTTCTTAATGGGTTGGTAACGTCAGGTGATTTAACACGTAAACAACGTGATGAACTGCTGTACTCAATGACTGATGAAGTTTCTGAATTGGTGTTGAAAGATTGTTATCGTCAAACGCATACGCTGTCAATTACTCAATCTAAGGGTTCATCAACGCTTAAAGAAAAAATACGCTTTATTCATGCGCTTGAAAAAGATGGTAAGCTAAATCGTGCCATTGAATTTATTCCAAGTGATGAAGAATTGGCTGAACGTGCTGCCGCGGGTAAAGATTTGACTCGTCCAGAGTTATCTGTGTTGGTATCGTACGCAAAAATGGTTCTTAAAGAGTCATTAGTTACTGATGACATTACAGAGAATCCGTATTATCGTCAGTTATTGGTGAAGTCATTCCCATTACCATTACGTGAAAAATTTAACGGTGCGATGGATAATCACCCACTGCGTAAAGAAATTATTGCGACCAAACTAGCTAATAATATCGTAAATGATATGGGTCTTAATTTCATGGTCCGTATGCATGAAGAGACTGGAGCAACTGAATCTGAAATTGCGTTGTGCTATTCAATCGCAACGGAAGTTTTCCAGATGCGTGATACATGGTCATCGATAGTGGAACTTGATAACAAAGTACCGGCTGCTGTTCAAACGGAAATGCTATATCAATTACGCCGAACAGTTCGTCGCACAACACGTTGGTTCTTACGTCATCGCAATAAAGCCCAAACGATTGAGCAAGCAATTGAATTCTTCACACCAACATTTGCAGATTTAAGTACTAACTTAAATACCTACATGGTTGATAAAGAAGCTGAACGTTTAGCCAAATCAGCAGAAAAGCTGGTTGATAATGGTGTGCCAGTTGCACTTGCTGATCGTATTGTCGCGCTTTCAAGCTTATTCTCAATTATGGATTTAGCTGAAGTGGCAAATAACTCAGGGCGAAGCATTGATATGGTGTCTAACACGTACTTTAAGCTTGGTGCGCGTATGGGCTTACATTGGTTCCTTGATCAAATTACAAATCAACCAGTTGCAAATCATTGGCAAGCACTTGCTCGTGCATCATATCGAGAAGAGCTTGATTGGCAACAACGTACACTTGCTGAAGTTGTGTTAAATGGCTTTGAAGGTGACAATAAGGATGTTGATGGTCAAATAGATCAGTGGATGGACACGCAAGAGCAATTACTGCAACGTTGGAAGCAAATGCTTGCAGAATTTAAAACATCACAAAGTCACGACTTTGCTAAGTTTTCTGTTGCACTTCGCGAACTTATGTTACTTAGTCATAATTGCGATACATCAGGAAAATAAACAATTAGCTTAACTTATATTTTTCTTACGTGAAAATAATGAGTTAATAGTTAAATTTGTTATACAATACCTCAGCCTAGTCTGGGGTATTTTTTTATATAGAGGATTCTTTTATGTTTTACGATCTAGCTCGCCGTTTTATGTTCACCCGTGATGCGGAATGGGCCCATGAATTCGCACTTCATAATTTACGTCGCTTTAGCAATACCCCATTTAGTGCTGCATGGTCGCAATCGGTGACAGATCATCCTGTTGAGTTTCTAGGCTTACAATTTAAAAACCCTGTTGGGCTTGCTGCTGGGCTAGATAAAGATGCGCAGTGTATTGATGCATTTGCGCAAATGGGCTTTGGTTTTTTGGAAGTTGGTACGGTTACCCCACGCCCACAAGTCGGGAATGACAAACCACGTATTTTCCGTTTGCCACAATCTAATGCAATTATTAACCGCATGGGCTTTAACAATAAAGGTGTTGATAATCTCGTTGCTAATGTTAAAGCTGCAAAATACGACGGTATTTTAGGCATCAACATTGGTAAAAATAAAGACACACCAAATGAGCAGGGTAAAGATGACTACATACATTGCATGCGTAAGGTATTTGAGCATGCCTCATACATTACCGTTAATATATCGTCGCCAAATACGCCGGGACTTCGTGATTTACAGTATGGTGCAGCACTTGATGATTTATTGCAAAGCCTAAAGAATGAACAGCTCGATTTAATCGCAAAGCACGGTAAACAAGTTCCTATGTTGGTTAAAATTGCCCCTGACCTTGATGAGGTTCAAATTAGGCAAGTAAGTGAGTCTTTACTGAATAATAAAATAGATGGTGTAATAGCGACGAACACTACATTAGAGCGAGCTTCTGTCCATGGACAGCAATATGCTGATGAAGCGGGTGGATTATCAGGCCAACCAGTGCGGGCACGTTCAACTCATGTCGTGAAGGAACTAAAGCGACTAACAGGTGGAGCGTTACCAATTATAGGTGTTGGTGGTATTGATGATGCGCCAAGCGCGAAAGAAAAGTTAGAGGCGGGTGCCGATTTATTACAGGTTTACACTGGATTTATTTATAAAGGTCCGCAATTAGTTAAAACGATCCTTAACGACTTATAAGGATCCGTTATCTAAGCTTTTGATCGTTCATTAAATGTTCTAAGCAAACATAGTGTAAATGATCAAAAGCCGCTATACTTCATTATTCGTGTAATTAATTCCTGGGAGCTAAAGGAGAGCATGTTACAAGCATCAAAGCAATGGCAGTGGGTTGCTTGTCAAGTACGGAACCGTTTATTGGTTGATTTAGACCAAGATATGCAGCTGTGCACGCCTTTTAAACTCCGTCAATTGACTGATTCTGTACTTACTCAACCTAATTTTAGTTTAGAAGATGCCGCATTTTATCAGCAAGTATATCAATATCTTGATGGTTTTAATATTTGGCAACCAGCAAAGCTATGTCAAATTGCACTCAATGCAACCGCAGCAAAATTTTATTTAAAGCCAATGCTTGCAAAAAGTTGGTTTTTTGAAACTTACACCGGAGCAGAACCGAGTGTTGAAGCTGTTATAAAGCTACAGTCGGCAGCTCAAAGTGGTGAGTTTTTGATCGTTGATCATTGTAAAGAAGCATCTTTATGCATTAGTTTGTCAGAGTGTTTTAAATTAGATGAAAATCTAAGCCTTAACCAATTTGAAGCTATTCGAGTGCTCAATAACCGTGTTTTTCCAATTTATAACCACGCCCAAAATAGTAAAACTGCCTAAGCATATTTTTTGCAGTTCCTCCCATTATCACGTGTTTGTCAGTCAACCTATGGTATAATCCTGCGCAATTAGCTATTAAGGGTTATTACTTTGCAATTTATCGCGCTTACTTCGATCGGAATCGAAAATTTATTGGTTGATGAACTTACTGAAATTGGTGCAACTGTCACCAAGCAAACAGTGGGTTCTGTGCGTTTTGACGCCGACACTACATTAGCACAAAAAGTTTGTTTAATGAGCCGCTTTGCAACGCGTGTTCTGATGTTGATCGAAGAGAAAGAAGGCGTAGATGACAAAGAGAGTCTTTACAATTTTGCTCGTTCGCAACCTTGGCAAGAATGGTTCGGCCCTACACAAACATTTGCTGTTGATTTCAATGGAACAAATGATTCATTGAAAAATACCCAGTTCTCAGGGCTTGTGATTAAAGACGCTATTGTGGATTATTTTAATGACCTTTTCGAACAGCGCCCAAATGTAGATAAACAAAATGCCAATGTGCGTGTTGTTGCACGGCTATCGCGCCAAGGCGTGGCGATGTATATTGATTATTCAGGTCCTCGTTTATCTGAGCGTGGTTATCGTGAAGGCCAAGGCAAGGCACCGATAAAAGAACATTTAGCAGCCGCACTGATTAAACGCAGTGGTTGGCTTGAAAATGTTCAACAGCCGTTATTTGATCCATGTTGTGGTGCTGGTACTATTCTAATTGAAGCTGCAGGTATGGCACGCAATGAGGCTCCGGGTTTATTCCGAGAAGGTTTTGCTTTTGAGCGCTTACCAAGCTTTCGTGTTGCTAAATACAGAGAATTAAAAGAACAACTTACCTCGCAAATTACCGATCCTAAACTATGGCTTATTGGTCATGATAATGATTCTAACGTACTTAGCAAAGCGGTGGATAATGCCCGTAGAGCTGATTTAGGCGATGTGATCAAGTTTAAACAAAGCGATGCGACCAAGTTGACCTCAGTGGCAAAATTGCCGGGTGTGGTCATTTCAAATTTACCGTATGGTGAACGTATCGGCTCTATGGCTGAGTTAGTTAGTTTACATAGTGGTTTAGGGACTGGATTTAAAAAACACTTTAATCATTGGAAACTTGCGTTATTAGGTATGGATGAGAGTTTATTTAAACTACTCAAGTTAGTAAAACTCAAACGCTATAAATTTAAAAATGGCCCGCTTGATGTGGTACTTAACTTATATCAACTTGACGATAAGCAAGTAAGCTTAACAACGGAAGATAAACCAGCATTGAACTTTGAAGGTTCAATGTCGTTTGCTAACCGCGTTAAAAAGAATAAGCAAGGTTTAAAAAATTGGCTTAAACAAAATGATATACACGCATATCGCGTGTACGACGCTGATATCCCTGAATACAATGTTGCCGTTGATATTTATGGTGATTCAGCAGTCATATTTGAATACGCTGCACCGAAAGAAATTGACGATGTGACGGCACATAAGCGTCTTCAAGACGTTATTTCATTGACCGCACAGCAGCTTAATATTGCGCCAGGAAACATTGCCGTAAAAGTCCGTAAAAAGCAAAAAGGCGAAGAACAATACACGCCAATGGCAAAGCAAAATCGTACTCAAGTTATCGAAGAATTTGGTGCTAAGTTTAAAGTTAATTTATTTGATTACTTAGATACGGGGCTGTTTTTAGATCATCGTTTAGCACGACGTTATATTCAAGAAAATTCAAAAGATAAGCGCTTCTTGAATTTATTTGCTTATACAGGTACAGCTTCTGTACATGCGGCATTAGGTGGAGCTAAAGCAATTACGACTGTGGATTTATCGAAAACCTATTTAAAATGGGGCCAAGATAACTTTGATTTAAATAATATCAGTAATACGCGATACCGCTTTGAGCAAGCTGATTGCTTGAAATGGTTAGAGCATGCAACCAGTCAATATGATTTGATATTTTTAGATCCCCCTACATTTTCCAATTCAAAACGTATGAAAGATGCCTTTGATGTACAAAATGATCATATTAAATTACTGACATGGGTTAAAAAAATCCTCAGTCCATCAGGGACGTTGATTTTCTCGAACAATATGCGTGGCTTTACAATGGATGAAGTCGGTTTAATTGGCTTAGGATTAAAAGCGGTTAATATTTCTGAGAAAACGATTTCACCTGACTTTAAACGCAATAAAAGAATACATAATAGCTGGTTGATTACCCATGGCTAAATGGATTTTATATCATACAGATGGCTGCCATTTATGTGAGCAAGCACATGCTTTGCTTACGCCGTTGCTAGATGATGATTCATTACAGCTAATTGATATTATGAGCGATGAAACGCTAATTTCAAAATATCAGACCAGCATACCGGTTTTAGAAAGCGAACGAGGCCAACAATTTTTTTGGCCTTTTACTGCGCAAGATGTGCGTCAGTTTTTTACGCAAACAGAATAAGAGTAAACAGATAGTATGGATTTAATTAGAATTTCTAAAGCTCAACTCGCATATGGCACGCATCCACTTTTAGATAATGCAGACGCTGTAATTGAAACTGGCGAACGAGTGTGTGTTGTTGGCCGTAATGGTGCTGGTAAATCAACGCTTTTAAAAGTGCTTGATGGCCAAGTGATTTTAGATGATGGTGAAATAAATCAGTTAGGTAGTATCAAAATATCTCGTTTAGAGCAAGATCCACCAAAAGGAGCCAGTGGCTCGGTGTTCGATTATGTTGCTCAAGGGATGCCTGAAATTGCCAATTTATTAATTGATTTTCACCATGTTAGTACTGAGTTACAAACTGACTGTACAGACAAGTTGCTAAATAAACTTGAGCGTTTATCAAATCAATTGGAAGCCGCAGATGGTTGGCGCTTTGATAGCCGTATTCAATTAGTGCTTACACAGTTAGAGCTTTCTCCTGATGCAAAACTTGAATCACTTTCTGGTGGTTGGTTACGCAAAGTCGCCCTTGCACGTGCACTTGTAAGTGAGCCTGATTTATTATTACTCGATGAGCCTACCAACCATTTAGATATGGAAAGTGTCATGTGGCTCGAGCAATTTTTGAAAGAGTTTAAAGGCGGAATTGTCTTTATTTCTCATGACCGTGCTTTTATTCGCGCAGTTGCAACACGTATTTTAGATTTAGACCGTGGTAAATTAATTTCTTACCCAGGTGATTACGCGACCTATTTAGAACAAAAGGCGCACGATTTAAAAGTTGAAGAAACACAAAACGCATTATTTGATAAACGTTTAGCTGAAGAAGAAACGTGGATCCGTCAAGGCGTTAAAGCACGTCGAACACGTAATGAAGGACGCGTTCGAGAGTTAAAGCAATTACGTAATGAACGTAAGCAACGTGTTGATCAAGTTGGTAAAACTGATTTCAATATTGAAACGGCTGACAGATCAGGCAAATTGGTATTTGAAGCTAAGCACCTAAATCATGCGTTCAATAAAGACAAAGTAATTGCTAATGATTTCTCAACACTAGTAATGCGTGGTGACCGTATTGGACTTGTAGGGCCAAATGGTATTGGTAAGACTACCTTATTAAAACTGCTATTTGGTGATATAGAAGCGGACGGAGGTATTGTTAAACAAGGTGTTAATTTAGAGTTTGCCTATTTTGATCAATACCGTCAAAAGCTTGATGAAGAGGCGACAGTGCAAGATAACGTCGCCGAAGGTAAGCAAGAAGTGATGATGAATGGTCGTTCACGTCATGTACTTGGCTATTTACAAGATTTCTTATTCCCACCGGCACGTGCTCGTACTCCAGTTAAAGCGCTATCAGGTGGTGAGAAAAATCGCTTATTATTAGCCAAGTTATTTTTAAAACCTTCAAATATTTTAGTGCTCGATGAGCCAACCAATGACTTGGATATTGAAACACTTGAATTATTAGAAGATATTATTAATCAATATCAAGGTACTGTTTTAATTGTAAGTCATGACAGAGAGTTTATTGATAATACCTGTTCGAGTGTGTGGGCATTTGAGGGGAATGGCGTTATTACCGATATCGTTGGTGGTTATAGCGACTATGAAGCTTATGTTAATTATTTAGCTGATGAGCAGAAAAAAAATACGCAACCTGTTATTAAAAAGATAGAAGTAGCGCCTGTTACACCTGTGGTAAAAAATGATAACAAAAGTAATAAATTATCTTACAAATTAAAACTTGAATTGGAACAGTTACCTAGTAAGCTGGAAGAAATAGAAAAAGCGCTTGAAGCTCAGCAAATTGTTGTCAATGATGGTGATTTTTTTAAGCAAGACGCCAGTGAAACGACGAAACAATTGAACCATTTAGCACAACTTGAGTCTGACCTCGAAGCCGCTTTGGAGCGCTGGGAAGAACTTGAAGATTTAAAGAATCAGTAGTAAGGACTAAAATGAAATATAAATTACTCGCTGCCAGTATTTTAGCGACGATTAGCACATCGGCACTCAGTGCAACGTATAAACTAACGGAATTAGAGTCGTATGATGGAGCTAAAAAAAATTATATCAGCGATGTCAGCAATAGCGGTCATATCATAGGGCTTGCAGAAAATTTGTATAATTTCCCAATTGATGTTAGCTATATAAATTTTGAACTTGATTTAATCAAGACGGCATATAGCAATCTTAAGACTAATTATGAAAAAATTAACAAAGAAATAACGTTTACGCTTGATGAAATAAAAAATGAAAATGCAGCTGCGCTTAACCCTGACGCCCATGCTTTTATGCTTTCATTTCTTGCATCACAAGCTAATAACCCTGATTATCAAAAAATAGGTCGCTTTGTTGGTATTAACTATCTAAATAGCAGTGCGCAAGAGCAAGTGTTATTTGACATTTCATCTGTTGATTACGATGGCCTAACTCGTTCTGTAAATAATCTTTATAACGCTGTTTCAGAAGATGGAGTATCTGTCGGTTGGGGTACGGCGCCTTATGACAAAACAACATTCACTGCCGACGGTGAAACAGAGGAAGAAACACAGTTCGTTCGTGACTTTATATCACGAGGTATCATTTTATCGCCTTCAGGCGCAGAAGTTCCGTTAATACCAGAGTTTTCAGAACATGGCGGTATTAGTACCGCTAACGATATTGTTAAAACTAATTCAGGCTATGTAGTTGTCGGGCAAGTTTCTACAGGGATACCTGCAGATCGTCAAAAAAATATTGACGATAGTTGTGATGGTAAAGATGAGCTTGTATCCGTATGCATAGAGCGTTTAAATATAACCCATCAGAGAAGTGGCGGGTTGTTTGATAAACGTGCTGTTATGTGGACTTTAGATGACAATCTTAATATCACAAAAACGCAAGAGCTAGGTTTAGGGTTTACACCAGAAGATGACGAAAGTGAGAGCTTTGCATATAGCAGTAATGCCATAGCAGTAAATGGAAAAGATATTGCTGTAGGTTATTCTAGTGTTCGTTATTATGATCGAGCGAGTACTATTATATCATTACCTGCGTATTATAAAGATGGTAAGGTAACTGAGATAGTCAACCAAGAAGATGGTTGGGTGGAGGGTCAAGCATCTGCTATTAGTGAAAATAATATTATTGTAGGCTATGCATCAAAACAAATTGATGGTGCACAACGTTACAAACTTTTCTATCATGATATAGCTAGCAACAGCACAGTGTTCCCTACGGACTACTTTAGTAGCTCAAGCTCATTCGCTAATAGTATAAATGATAACGGCTATATTGTAGGCGAAGGTGAAACGGATGTATATAATACATCAAATCGCCGTCGTGAAGGCTTTTTATATAAAATTGGTGATGATAAAATTACTAATTTGAATGACTTATTACCTTGCTATGAACTTGATGGTGAAACAAGGTATAAATACACTGTTTCTGAAGCACGAGTTATCAATAATGATAATGAAATTTTCGGTGTTGCAACAAAAACAGTTGAAAAAACTGATTCACTAGGTGGCGTTGTCAGAGATACTAACGGGGACATTGAATACGAAAGTGTACCTGTTCCCATTAAATTGACTCCAATTAATGGTGAAGTTGAAAGTTGTTCTGATCCTGCAACCGAGACTTACGAGCGCCAATCTGCAAGTTTCCCTTGGTATACATTATTATTGTTACCATTAGTGGGTTTACGCCGCGTATTTCGTTAAGAGAAATCTTATGTGATAAGTAATTATCACAGAGTGATTTAAACAAAAAAGCCCTCCTTTTTATAAGGAGGGCTTTTTTGTTCTATACTTCATTATTATTCAATTAACAGGATTTAAATGAACCAAAAATTGAATGTTAATAATAGTGTGTGAACTATTATTTATAGATGAGTTTATTTATGGCGATTCAACCAAGCTTTACGTACAGAGCGACGCCATAGTAAATCAACACCAAAATAGCCGAGTATTGCCGCCATACTGGCACAAATAATAGAACCAACTAAAAAGGCAGGACCTATGGTCGTCAAACTCTCAATAAACCACTGCCAAGTTGGTTCGAATGCAAAATGTTGCTCAGGATGCCCTAAAGCAATTGCTCCGACTAAATAAGAACAGTAGAAAATAGGCGGCATGGTTAAAGGATTTGTGATCCAGACTACGGCAACAGAAATCGGTAGGTTTACACGTAAAGGAATGGCTAACGCTGCAGCCAAAACCATTTGAAAAGGAACAGGGATGAATGCGAAAAATAAGCCAACTGCAAATGCACCTCGTGCAGAGCGTCGATTTAAATGCCACAAATTAGCATCATGCAATAAACGACCAAAAATTTTTAAAAATTTGTGATGTTTAACTGTATTGTGATCGGGTAAAAACCGTTGGATCGTTTTTTTAGCCATTTAAAGCAACCATTTACATCTGTGTGGTTAAGCATTGGGTTTGTTGTAGGTTGTTTAATAACCGTTTTTTATTATCAGACCCTTGTGTTTATTCTCTTCGCTTCATCTTTAACAATTGCGAGCTTGTATTTTAAGCCGTTTTTACCTGTATTGTTAGGTTTTATTTGCTCAATTTTATGTGTTTGGGTACATTTTTATAGCTTTTATTCAATTAACGCGGAACAGTTGCACGAAAATCAATCGCTACTAAGTACATTTAAAGTTGTAGAGGTAATTTCAAGACGTGATGCGTATTATTTAAAAGTTGAAATTGAATCAATTCACGAGAAAAACGTATCAAAAATTAAGCCCCCCCTGGCGTTAGTGAGTTTAAAGGTAGATGAATTGCTATCTATTGGAGATAGCATCACCACTAAGCTTAAATTGGTTCAATACCGTAGCCAGAAAAATTTTGATGTTTTTGATAAAGAGCAGCATGCTTTTAGCCAGCGTTTATTTTATAAAGCAAAGCAGATAGGCAGTGATATTCAAATTACGCGGCGGCCTAAGGCAACATTACGACAAAGCTACCGTGATTTTATTAAGCAAACTTACCAAGTGACTCAACTTAATTGGCTTTACTATGCACTATTGACTGGGGAAAGAAGTTTAATGTCGTTCGAGCAAAAAAATGAATTACAGCAGTTTGGATTGAGTCATTTACTTGCTATTTCAGGTTTACATATAGGTTTAATTTTCAGTATTGGCTTTTTTGTTAGCAAAACCTTCGTATCGTGTTTTATAAAGTTATTTAGTCAAAAACTTAATTTATCAGTGATCTATAGCTTTGGTGGGTTTAGTTTAGCATTTTGTTATGTTTATTTAAGTGATTTTTTAGTCTCAGCTACGCGTGCATTAATAATGCTAGGTTGTTATTTACTTGTTTATTATTGCTCTAAGCAAACATTAAAATGGCGGAGTATTTTGTTTGCGTTAGTGTGTGTGCTTGTAATTGATCCATTTAGCTTATTGAGTCCTGGGATATATTTTTCATTCATAGCAGTGGCTATTATCTTCTTAATATTTACTGTAAGAACACGTTTTCCAGCTAACTTTTTTACAACAATTAAAATGCTGGTTATTATACAGTTAGCATTAACAATCGGCTTGTTACCGCTATCCTTGCATTACTTTGGTGGAGTAAGCTTTATTGGCTTAGCAGTAAATTTAATAGCTATACCACTGCTTAGTATCGTTATTATGCCTTGCTTGGTTTTTATTAGCTTGCTAAGTTTTTTTGTAGAAGTACGTGAGCTTATAGCGCTATTTGATTTTTTATTGTTTGAAATGTATCAACTACTTTTAACTATCCCTGTAGATTACCGCTGGTATGACACGACAAAACCAAAACTCGCAATAGTATTAGGCTGCTACGTAAGCGGCACAATTATTTACCTATTCCCGCGGTATTTTATTATTGGGCTATTCCCTTTTTGTCTGGTGTTAGTTGATGAATTATTACAAGCTAGGGCTCGTTGGCAAGTAGATATATTCGATGTAGGGCATGGCACCATGGCACTAATAACGATACAGAATAAAGGTTTTATGTATGATCTAGGCCCTATATATTTTAATCAATTCAGTCGAATAGAAAGTACGTTAATTCCTTATCTAAAAAATAATGATATTGAGGTTGAGCATACAGTTATTAGTCATATGGATAAGGATCATGCCGGAGGACTAAATCACTGGTTAAAACACGGTTACGCGGATACGTTTAATTTATTACAACCAGAAGGAGTGGAGCAAATATGTCTTGCTGGTAGTTATGATTTTCATAGTTTAAAAATTAATGTCATTGAGAATAAAGGAAATTTTAGCTCAGATAATGATAACTCTTGCGTCATTCAAATTAGTGATGGCAATTTTAGTGTGTTATTACCTGGCGATATTTCAATAGCGCGTGAGAATGAACTGTTATCTGAAAATTTAGATCTAAAAAGTACTGTGTTATTAAGTCCGCATCACGGGAGCAATACCTCTTCAAGTGAAGAATTTATCGACGCGGTGTCGCCCGACGTTGTTATTCATTCCAGTGCATATAAGGGGCAGTGGCAACTTCCTCATTTTGAGGTTGTTGAGCGCTATAGTAACAAACAAATAAAGCAACATGTTACAGGTACGCAAGGTCAAGTACAGATCCTTTTTTATCAAAATAGTTACCGTGTTCGCGTTGCAAGGGATGAAAGTTATTGGTTTCTAAAAGATTGAGTTTAGTTTTATGTTGCTGGAGGCTACAATACCCATAGACTATGAATTAGAGAGTGTTATGGATCAAACTACATCACAAATTTATAAGCGTTTATTGACGTATGTGGGTGATTATAAAAGCGTTGCAATCTTAGCCGTGGTAGGCATGATCGGCTATTCAGCGATGGATGCTTTATTTATTCAATTGATGAAACCTTTTATTGATCAGGGGCTTAATGAGCGAAATAGCGATGTTTTAAAATACGCACCTTTTGTAGTTATTGCACTCGTTATCGGACGAGGGGTTTTTAATTATATGTCATCTTATTGCTTGAGCTATGTAGGCTCTCAGGTCGTACGTTCATTACGTCAGCAATTGTTTGAACATATTCTTCATTTACCTGTGTCATTTCATGATCAAAATTCAACGGGCGATTTGATCTCAAAAATTACCTTTGATACCGAACAAGTCCAACAAGCAATAACAAAAGCATTGTTAGTCGTTGTGCGTGAAGGTGCCTTTGTGGTGTTTTTATTGGCCGTGATGTTTAATACCAGTTGGAAATTGTCTTTAATCTTTTTAGTTATTATTCCTTTGGTTGCGATTATTGTATCTGTAGTTTCAAAACGCTTTCGCCATATCTCTAAGAAGATTCAATCCGCAATGGGACAAGTTACCCGTAGCTCAGAACAAATGCTAAGCGGTCATAAAGTTATTCATGGTTTTGGTGGCCAACAACAAGAAATAGCGCAGTTTGCCAAAGTTAATAATCATAATCGCCAACAACGCATTAAAATGGATGCGACTAAAGCTGTAAGTGTATCAGTTATCCAAATTTTAGCGGCCAGTGCAATGGCTGTTATTTTATGGATAGTGTCAATGCCATCAATGATTGACGCCATTACGTCTGGTGATTTTATGGTGTTGATATCTTCAATGATGATGCTTTTACGGCCATTAAAACAACTAGCTAATGTTAATAGTGACTTACAACGTGGCATTTCTGCGGCGCAAAGTATCTTTTTAGTACTGGATCAAGATATTGAGAAGGACACAGGGACAGTTACTGTAGATAAAGTACATGGGTTAATTGAAGTCAAAAATGTAACATTTAAGTATCCGACCAAAGATGAAGCTGTATTACATGATTTGTCTTTAACAATAAAAGCAGGTGAGAGGATCGCGTTAGTTGGGCGTTCTGGTTCTGGTAAGTCGACTATCTCTAACCTTTTACCACGGTATTACGATTTACAACAGCCGAGTGAAATACTCTTAGATGGTGTAGCGCTTTGTGATTACAAATTGGCTGACTTGCGAAAACAGTTTGCATTGGTATCACAGCAAGTTGTGTTATTCAACGATACCATAGCGAATAATATTAGCTATGGTATTTCACGCGAATTGGCTGAGGACGAACTACTTGCTGTTGCAAAACAAGCGCATGTTTGGGAATTTGTAAAAGACTTGCCTGATGGTTTAAATACGATGGTAGGTGAGAATGGTGTGATGCTTTCAGGTGGACAACGCCAACGCATTGCCATAGCGCGTGCGATATTAAAAGATGCCCCAATTCTTATCTTAGATGAGGCGACATCAGCACTGGATACTGAATCAGAGAAATTGATTCAGCAAGCATTAGATGTGTTAATGAAAAATAAAACATCCATCGTGATTGCCCATCGCTTATCAACGATTGAACACAGTGACAGAATATATGTAATTGATAACGGGAAAGTGATTGAAAGTGGAGATCATCCGTCTTTACTTGCAAAAGATGGTACCTATGCTGCTTTATGTAAAATGCAGTTTGGTGAACACGGGTGAGTAAAATTGAACAAAGTTGGTATAAAAAATTTAGCTTAATAACATTATTGTTATTGCCTTTAAGTGGTTTATTTTGGCTTATTTCATCTTTGCGGACACTTTGTTATAAATTAGGTGTGCTTAAATCATATCAAGGGGCAGTGCCCGTTATTGTTGTTGGCAATATTAGCGTTGGCGGCAATGGTAAAACCCCTTTTGTAATTTGGCTTGTTCAGCATTTACAACAAAAAGGCTTAAAAGTTGGTGTTTTAAGTCGTGGTTATGGAGGGAAATCAGATTCTTATCCGCTGAATGTTGATAAAACGGTTACGTGTGAGCAAGCGGGTGATGAACCCGTTCTTATCCAGCGTCGATTAGGGTGTCCAGTGGTCGTTGGACCTGATCGTACACAGAATATTAAAATGCTCTGCGCGCAAAATAAATTAGACGTTATCATCTCTGATGATGGCATGCAGCATTATAAAATGGCGCGCAGTATTGAATGTTGTATTGTAGACAGCGAGCGACGTTTTGGTAATGGTTTATTAATGCCCGCGGGGCCATTGAGAGAAACACAAAAACGTTTAAACGCGGTTGATTTAGTGATTGAAAATGGAGGAGAGCATGAATTTAATTATCAACTTCAAGCGTCGCCATTATTACTTGTAGCAAACGGGAAACAAGCACAGCAACCATTACTAAAAGGGCATGCAGTCAGCGCGATAGGTAACCCTAAACGATTTGAACGCACCTTAACAGCCCAAGGTATAGAGTTACTATCAACAGCACATTATCGTGATCACTATGCATATTCGGTGACTGATTTTGAAAAATATAACGAAGAAGCCGTTTTTATGACGGAAAAAGATGCGGTAAAATGCCACACTTTTGCAAAACCAACATGGTACTTTTTACCTGTTGATGCCAAACCATCAACTGCGGTAATTAACAAACTAAATTTATTACTTAAAGAAAAAGGGATCCTCGATGGCCTTTGATACAAAATTACTTGAAATAATTGCTTGCCCTGTAGGCAAAGGAAAGTTGCGCTTAGATAAAGAAAATAATGAATTGGTAAGTACAGCGGCAAAACTTGCTTACCCAATCGTTGATGACATCCCAGTATTACTTGAAAACGAAGCGCGTGAATTAAGCCAAGACGAGGTAGACAAGTGGAATTCGTAGTCGTAATACCGGCGCGTTTTGCATCTACTCGACTACCAGGCAAACCACTTGCTGATATTTGTGGAAAGCCGATGATTCAACATGTGTACGAAAAAGCGATCGCTTCGGGTGCCAGCAAAGTAATTATTGCCACCGATCATCAAAAAGTATTTGATGCAGTAAAAGCTTTTACATCTGATGTGCTTATCACACGAGAAGATCATCACTCAGGTACAGAACGCCTTGCAGAAGTGATGGATTTATTGGCATTGCCAGATGATACAATCGTTGTAAATGTGCAAGGTGATGAGCCGCTTTTAGCCCCCGAAAATGTGACACAAGTAGCTGCACTACTGGCTGATTCAATAGCACCTATGGCCACGCTCAGTGTTGCGATTGATGATATAGAGGATGTATTTAATCCCAATGCGGTTAAAGTAGTCAGTGATGTTAATAAAAATGCCTTGTATTTTTCACGTTCAAGTATACCATTTGATCGTGCAAATATGATGGATAGAGCAAACCATGACTTAATTAATACTGCAAATTACCAGCGTCATGTGGGGATTTATGCTTATCGCGCTGGGTTTATCAAAGAGTACATCAAACTGACACCTTCGCCGCTTGAGCAATTTGAGTCGTTAGAGCAGTTACGGGTGCTTTACCATGGGCATCAAATAAAAATTGAGCAAGCACAAATAGCACCGCATGCAGGTGTTGACACACCTGAAGACTTAACGCGTGTAGTAAATTATTTACGAAGCAACACACATTGTGGATAAACAACATACCCCATTGCATGTTCATGCGCAGCATAATGACTTTTATGTCATAGAAAAACCAGCAGGGCTTAATTTTCATAGTGAAGAGGGGCCCGGATTTGTTGTGATTGCACAGCAGCAGTTAAATGAAAAACTGTATGCAGTACATCGTTTAGATAAAGTTACATCTGGCTTAATTATTTTGGCGCGCAGTAGTGAGGCCGCAGCTGAGTTTACTCGGCAATTCACTGCTCATGAAGTAGACAAATATTATTTGGCATTGTCAGATGCAAAGCCTAAGAAAAAACAAGGCTGGGTAAAGGGTGATATGGCCAAATCTCGCCGTAGCAGCTATAAACTTTTAAATACAACAGAAAACCCTGCTATTACTCGTTTTTATTCGATGAGTGTTGCGGCTAATTTACGCGGCTTTATTTTAAAACCTTACTCAGGTAAAACTCATCAATTAAGGGTTGCTCTAAAAAGCATATCAGCGCCTATCTTAGGTGATGCGCTTTACGGTGGCACGATTGCTGAACGTACATATTTGCATGCTTATGCACTGTGCTTTCTTTGGGATAACGAGCTATATCGTTTTATTTGTGAACCTAATAGCAATACTCAATTTGCACAAATTACTAAACACGAAAACTTTCATTCATGGCAGCAGCCATGGCAATTGGATTGGTAAATGACAGACTCTGTAATAGATATTCGCTTTGGCGGTATAAAGCGCTTATACGGGCAACAACAATTTGAATGGCTACAAAATGCACACTTTTGTGTGATTGGTATTGGTGGCGTAGGTAGCTGGGCTGCTGAAGCATTAGTTAGAACGGGTGTTGGTAAACTAACGTTAATAGACCTTGATGATATTTGCGCGACGAACGTTAATCGGCAAATACATGCATTAACGGGAACTATTGGTGAAGCAAAAGTTGATGCAATGAAAGAACGGTGTCAACTGATTAACCCGGAATGCGAAATTACTGTTATCGATGATTTTATTACTTTGGATAATATTCGTGAACATATTCAAAATTTTGACTATGTCATTGATTGCATTGATGCAGTGAAAGAAAAGGCCGCATTAATTGCCCACTGTAAACGTAATAAGTTGCCGATTATTACTACTGGTGGCGCCGGTGGGCAAACTGACCCTGGTCAAATTACGTTTGGTGATGTTGCTAAGTCAACACAAGATCCGCTGCTAGCTAAAGTACGCTATATTTTACGTAAACAGTACAACTTTAGTAGCAATCCAAAACGCAAGTTTAATATCGATTGTGTTTATTCAACAGAGCAACTTGTGTATCCAGGCAGTGATGGCAGTGTTTGC
Organism: Pseudoalteromonas sp. Ld20; assembly: GCF_045064175.1. Lineage (NCBI taxonomy): Bacteria > Pseudomonadati > Pseudomonadota > Gammaproteobacteria > Alteromonadales > Pseudoalteromonadaceae > Pseudoalteromonas > Pseudoalteromonas sp. Ld20. Next base: position 42,825 of record NZ_JBISHB010000038.1, on the reverse strand, counting down.
CATGCAAAACAAAATGCTGATGGCTCCATGAATATGGATTGCAATAATGGCTTTGGCTCTGCGACGATGATCACAGGAAGCTTTGGCTTTTTTGTTGCAGCCAAAGCAATTCGTAAGTATTTAGATAAAAAGCAACGATTAGTTCAAGTTTAAAGCTACTTTTGTGCAGCCATTGTTTGAATTCGCTCGACAATGGCTTTAACACCATTCCCTCTAGATGGGCTTAAATGGCTAATCAAACCAAGCTTCTCAAACTCTTCAAAAGCATTCATTGATAGAATCTGCGTAGGTGTTAAACCATTATATAGTGACAAAATGAGTGCTAATAAGCCTTTGACGATCCGAGTATCAGAATCACCGACAAGTACGATGCAGCTCTCTTCAAGGTCAAAGTCTAAATACAACCATACTTTGCTCTCACAACCAGGTACAAGTGCATCGTGTGTTTTTAAAATGTCAGGCATAGACGGTAATAGTTTCCCTAGTAACATAATCTCACGGTACTTTTGTTGCCAGCCAGGTGCATTTTTCAGGGTTTGTGCTATTTCTTTAAACGTTTTATTCATTGCTTATCTACTTTTAATCTAATAAAGCGATGCATTCGTGCAGAGCATTAATGAAAATATCTATATCTTGGTGAGTATTATAAAAACAAAAACTTGCCCGTACACTGCCGTTGATACCCAGATGTACCATTAAAGGTTGGGTACAATGGTGGCCGCTACGAACGGCAACACCAAATCCATCAAGTAATGTCGCAATATCGAATGGGTGTTCGTCTTTGTAATTAAAACAAATGGTACCAATATTATGTTCTAAATTACTGTAAATTGTGATGCCATCGATTTCGTTTAATTTATTAACCGCATAGTTAAATAGCCCTTGTTCATAGTCGTAGGCTGCATTCTTATCAAGTTCAGAAAGATAATCTAATGCGGCAGAAAACCCGATTACACCTGCAATATTTGGTGTGCCTGCTTCAAACTTGGCAGGTGCATCGCGAAACGTGCTGTTGAAAAGGCTCACCGTTTCAATCATTTCTCCACCCGTTTGATAAGGCAGTAAGGCGTTTAAACGCTCATACTTACCATACAGGCCACCCACGCCAGTTGGACCAAGCATTTTGTGTGCAGAGAACACATAAAAGTCACAATCGAGTATATTTAAATCAGGCTGTAGGTGCATCGCGCCTTGAGCACCATCGACGACAGTGATGGTATTAAAACCTTTTACAGTACTAAGCAGTGGGCTTAGGTTTGTTATATTTCCCAATGCATTTGATGCATGAGTGAGCGCAAGCACGGTTGGTTTTATTTGTTTTAAAAATTCAATACAGGCTGACATATTGAATGTTGCATCCGCTTCAAGCGGTAATATATGTAATTTAGCACCAGTTTTAAGTGCTAATTGTTGCCAAGGGACGATGTTTGCATGGTGTTCAAGTGGGGTAATAACGATACTTGAATTTTTATCAAGTTGTTCAGTTAATCCACAAGCAATTAGGTTTAATGCCTCAGTAGCACCTTTAGTCCAAACAATTTCACGGCTTTGCACATTAAAATATTGAGCAACTTTATCACGCGCTTTTTCGTAGGCTGTTGTTGCTTGTTCACTGAGTGAATGACGACCTCTATGAACATTTGCATTCTGCTGTGTGTAAAAAAGCTCTGTCGCAGCAATAACCGATTGGGGTTTTTGTGATGTTGCAGCAGAATCAAGGTAAACAAGAGGTTGGTCGTTTATTTTTTGTGTTAAGAGTGGGAAATCAGCACGAATTTTTTCAACAGCAAACATAAAAAAACCAAACAGTAAAAGTTGCTGGAATTGTAATGGCTTTAAGATAATTCTCAACTGTTAATAGTAAAAATCAGCAACAAAAAAGGCCGCTAAAGCGACCTTTTTGCGATAATTTAATTATTAACGCTTATCAGTTGATACGTAATCACGATGTGTGTAACCCGTATATAGCTGACGTGGGCGGCTGATCTTATGACCAGGCTGAGATAGCATCTCATCCCAGTGAGTGATCCAACCAACTGTACGTGCCATTGCGAAGATCACAGTGAACATACTTGTTGGAATACCAATTGCTTTTAAGATAATACCTGAGTAGAAATCTACGTTAGGGTAAAGTTTCTTCTCTACAAAGTACGGGTCTTCAAGTGCAATTTGCTCAAGTTTCATTGCAATATCAAGCAATGGATCTTGAATATTAAGCTCTGCAAGTACTTCATGACACGTTTGACGCATTACTGTTGCGCGTGGATCGAAGTTTTTGTAAACACGGTGTCCAAAGCCCATAAGGCGGAAAGGGTCCGCTTTATCTTTCGCTTTAGCGACGTATTCATCGATGCGGTCAACTGAACCAATTTCTTCTAACATGTTTAAACATGCTTCGTTAGCGCCGCCATGTGCAGGGCCCCAAAGAGATGCAATACCCGCTGCGATACACGCATATGGGTTAGCACCAGATGAGCCAGCTAGGCGTACTGTTGACGTTGAAGCGTTTTGTTCATGATCAGCGTGAAGCATGAAGATTTTGTCCATTGCTTTAGCAACAACAGGACTCACGTTGTATTCTTCAGCAGGGACAGAGAACATCATATGTAAGAAGTTTTCAGCATAGCTTAAGTCGTTACGTGGGTACACGAACGGTTGGCCAACGTTGTATTTGTAAGCCATTGCAGCAATTGTTGGTAGCTTAGCAATAAGTTTAACAGCACTTGTTTTACGTTGTGTCGCATCCGTAATATCAAGGTCTTCATGATAAAAAGATGATAATGCACCGACAACACCACACAGCATAGCCATTGGGTGAGCATCAAAGCGGAAACCCTGAAAGAAGTTTGCAATTTTTTCATCAAGCATAGTGCTATGAGTGATTTCTTTTGCAAATTCAGTGTATTGTTCTTTAGATGGTAACTCACCGTTCAATAGTAAGTAACATAACTCAACATAATCTGAGTCTTCAGCTAATTGCTCAATTGGGTAACCACGGTGAAGCAATATACCTTTGCCGCCATCAATATAAGTAATTGAAGATTCGCAAGAACCAGTCGACATGAAACCTGGATCATATGTGAAATGACCGTGTGCACCTAACGTGCGTACATCGATTACATCTTGACCTGCAGTACCTTGGTAAATTGGAAGTTCGATTGGATCTAGACCATCAATATGGACTGTGGCTTTTTTATCCGCCATCTATTTATCTCCTATTAAGATAACAACTCTGATTGTTATGTTCTGAATTTGTTTAAGCACATTCTTTTCATTTTAACGTGAAAGAGGGGGTTAAAGTCAATTTTTATAAACATTATGCACAAATGTATAATAAATATTCTGAGAGGATTAAATATTATACCATTGGCTAATTCGCAAATATCTCTAATTAAACAAGAATTGTAAAAAGACCGTTGGCTATATATACTATCGAAGGTTTTATACCGTATTGTCTGTAGGTAAACGTTATTTTTACATGTGATTTTTGCAAAAATGTGAACTTTTCTTGTGTTAATAAAGTTTATTTAGATAGTTCCATCAGAAAAATTCATTTTTGGTGGGTTTAGAAAAACAAGTAGATGAGCTCCTAAGTGGGCAAGATGGGCAAGTAACTGTGAAAAAGCAAAGACCTGTAAATCTAGATCTAACAACTATATCTATGCCGGCAACGGCTAAAGCATCAATATTTCACCGCGTCACCGGTGTTGCATTATTTTTTGCTTTAACGTTTGTCATTTGGGCTTGGTCAGAGTCTCTTTCTTCAGCTGAAGGTTTTGAATTCGTCAAGGGTCTGTTTAGCGGATTCATTGCCAAATTCATAGCTTGGGGCACCATTTCTGTATTGGCGTATCACCTTATCGGCGGTATTCGTCATATCATTATGGATATGGGACATTGGGAAGAACTTGAATCAGGTAACCTCAGCGCTAAAATTGCTATGGCACTTGGCGTTGTGGCTTCCGTATTAGCAGGGGTGTGGATATGGTGTTAAATCAAGCAACTCTTAAGCGTGATGGCGTACAAGATTTCGTATCTTTACGTACCACGGCACTCGTAATTACCGCGTATGCGATTTTTATTATTGGCTATTTTTTAGCGTCGCCAGAAGTCACTTACGAAGCATGGCAAGGCCTGTTTTCAAACCTAGCAATGAAAGGGTTTACGCTAATTACCCTGGTTTGCATTATGGTTCACACCCGTATTGGCCTTTGGCAAGTACTAACAGACTATGTTAAATGCGCAAAGTTGCGTGCTGCTTTAGGGTTTGTATTAAACCTTATGGCCGCGGCGTACGTAGCTATTGGTCTAATTGTTTTATGGGGTGTTTAAGTGAAATATTCTGTTCGTGAATTTGATGCCGTCGTGATTGGCGCAGGTGGTGCGGGTATGCGCGCAGCACTTGCAATCACTGAATCAGGTAAAACCTGTGCACTTATCTCTAAAGTTTTCCCAACCCGTTCGCACACTGTGTCCGCACAAGGTGGTATTACGGTTGCGTTGGGTAACTCACATGAAGATAACTGGGAATGGCACATGTACGATACTGTTAAAGGTTCCGATTTTATCGGCGATCAAGACGCTATCGAATATATGTGTAAAACAGGACCTGAAGCCATTACTGAATTAGAGAACATGGGTTTACCATTTTCTCGTTTTGAAAATGGCCGTGTTTACCAACGTCCTTTCGGTGGTCAATCGAAAAACTTTGGTGGTGAGCAAGCCGCACGTACAGCAGCTGCAGCTGACCGTACAGGTCATGCGCTACTACACCTTCTTTACCAACAAAACGTTAAAAATAAAACCAATGTATTCTCAGAGTGGTATGCATTAGATTTAGTTAAAAACGACGATGGTAATGTTGTTGGTTGTACTGCGATTGATATTGAGACAGGTGAAGTTGTTTACTTCAAGTCAAAAGCGGTTGTATTAGCAACGGGTGGTGCGGGTCGTATTTTTGCATCAACAACTAATGCACACATCAACACTGGTGACGGTGTTGGTATGGCAACACGTGCTGGCATCTCAATGCAAGACATGGAGATGTGGCAATTCCACCCTACTGGCATTGCTGGCGCGGGTACACTTGTTACTGAAGGTTGTCGTGGCGAAGGTGGTTATCTTTTAAATAAAGATGGCGAGCGCTTCATGGAGCGTTATGCACCGAACGCAAAAGATTTAGCGTCACGCGACGTAGTTGCGCGTTCAATGATGACGGAAATTCGTGAGGGTCGTGGTTGTGATGGTCCTTGGGGTCCACACATTAAACTTAAGCTTGATCACCTTGGTGAAGAAACGCTTAATTTACGCCTTCCAGGTGTTTGTGACCTTGCGAAAACATTTGCACACGTTGATCCTGCTAAAGAACCAATTCCAGTAATCCCTACGTGTCATTATATGATGGGTGGTGTTCCAACTAACGTAAATGGTCAAGCGCTACAAATCGACGCCCAAGGCAACGAAAAAGTAGTTGAAGGATTATTTGCAGTAGGTGAAATTGCCTGTGTATCTGTACACGGTGCAAACCGCTTAGGTGGTAACTCATTACTTGATTTAGTTGTTTTTGGTCGTGCAGCGGGTAACTTCCTTGGCACATACTTAAATGATGTTGAAGTATCAAAAGATGCGTCAGAATCAGATTTAGATGCGGCTCTTGCTCGCTTCAACCGTTGGGAAAACTCAGCTGTTGGTCAAGGTGAAGATCCAGTTCAAATCAAGAAAGACCTACAACAATGTATGCAACTTAACTTCTCGGTATTCCGTGAAGGTGAGTCTATGGCTGCGGGTCTGCAAGAACTTAAAGAAATTCGTGAACGTTTGCAACATGCGCGTCTTGATGATAAATCATCAGATTTCAATACTGCACGTATCGAATGTCTTGAATTAGATAACATGATGGAAACAGCATACTCAACAGCAGTTGCTGCAAACTTCCGCACAGAAAGCCGTGGTGCGCATTCTCGCTTTGACTACCCAGATCGTGATGACGAAAACTGGTTATGTCACTCAGTTTTCAATCCGGTAACGGATGAAATGAGCAAGCGTGATGTAAACTATGCGCCTAAACTGCGCGAAGCATTTCCACCTAAAGCACGTACCTACTAGGAGCGAGACGATGGCACAAGTACAATTTTCTGTTTATCGTTACAATCCAGATGTTGATAACGCCCCACGTATGCAAGAGTATACTTTGCAAACGGAAGAAGGCCACGACATGATGGTATTGGACGCACTTTTATTATTAAAAGAGCAAGATCCAACCTTATCATTTCGTCGTTCATGCCGTGAAGGCGTGTGTGGTTCTGACGGTGTCAACATGAATGGTAAAAATGGTCTAGCATGTATTACACCTTTATCTACGCTGCAAAAAAATGGCAAAGGTAAAATCGTAGTTCGTCCATTACCAGGCTTACCTGTGGTACGTGACCTTGTTATTGACATGAGTCAGTTCTACACTCAATACGAAAAAGTAAAACCATATCTAATAAATGACACGCCAGCGGCGGGTGAACGTCTTCAAACGATCGAAGAACGTGATAAGTTAGATGGTCTTTACGAATGTATTCTGTGTGCATGTTGTTCAACATCGTGTCCTTCGTTCTGGTGGAATCCAGACAAGTTCATAGGTCCTGCTGGCCTTCTTCATGCTTACCGTTTCTTGGCTGATAGCCGCGATACGGCAACAGAAGAACGTTTAGCTGACTTAGACGATGCGTTCAGCGTATTCCGTTGTCACAGTATCATGAACTGTGTTAGCGTTTGTCCTAAAGGTCTTAATCCTACTAAGGCAATTGGACAAATCAAGTCAATGCTATTGAACCGTTCGGTTTAAAAGTATTGTAAAAAGTAAGGTGGCTGATGTGAGTTAGCCATCTTGTTATATAACAATTAATTTCTGCGCTAAAGAAAAGGGCTTATAAATGCACGAAGGTGTGATGAAGGCATGGCTAGAATCTTCACATTTAAACGGCGGAAACGTTGCTTATGTTGAAGAGCTTTATGAAGCGTATTTAGATGATGCGACTTCTGTGCCAGAAGAATGGCGAGAAGTGTTCGAACAATTACCAAAAGTAGATGGTGTGGATGTTGACGTTAAGCATTCAGAAGTTCGTGCACAATTTGCGGCGCTTGCTAAAAACAAGCATAGAGAAGTAGTGGTAACACAAAGCAATGGTGGAGACCTTAAACAGGTTAAAGTACTCCAGCTAATTAATGCTTTTCGTTTCCGCGGTCACCAAAATGCTAACCTAGACCCATTAGGGATATGGCAGCGTGAACGCGTTCGAGACTTAGAACTTGAATACCACGACCTATCTAAAGCTGATTTTGACCGCGAATTTAACGTGGGATCGTTTGCCGTTGGCCGCGATACCATGCCTTTAGGTGAGTTATATCAAGCTCTGATGACCACATATTGTGGCTCTGTTGGCGCTGAGTATATGCACATCACATCCACTGAAGAAAAACGCTGGTTACAACAACGTTTGGAATCAGTGCAGTCGCGTCCGACTTTCAGTAAAGATGAAAAGTTGCGTATCCTAAAAGGGTTAACCGCAGCTGATGGTCTGGAAAAGTATTTAGGGGCTAAGTTCCCTGGTGCAAAACGCTTCTCACTTGAAGGTGGTGATGCATTAGTACCGATGCTAAAAGAATTGATTCATCGAGCGGGCGAAAGCGGTCAACAAGAAGCTGTCATTGGTATGGCTCATCGCGGTCGTCTAAATGTGCTTATTAATGTTTTAGGTAAAAACCCATCAGAGTTATTCGATGAGTTTGCTGGTAAACATAAAGAAACACTGAGCTCGGGTGATGTTAAGTACCATATGGGTTATTCGTCTGATTTTGCTACCAAAGGTGGCAATGTTCATATGGCGCTTGCTTTTAATCCATCTCACCTTGAAATTGTAAACCCAGTTGTAATGGGTTCAGTTCGTGCACGTTTAGATCGTTTAAACAGTGAGAGCGGTTCAAAAGCGTTACCAATTACCATTCATGGTGATTCTGCAATTGCAGGGCAAGGCGTTGTACAAGAAACCTTTAACTTATCGCAAACAAATGCGTTTAGTTGTGGTGGTAGTATTCGTATTGTAGTCAATAACCAAGTTGGATTTACTACAAGTAAACAAGACGATGTTCGTTCTACAGATTACTGTACCGACATCGCAAAAATGGTCCAGTCACCGATTTTCCACGTTAACTCTGATGATCCTGAAGCCGTTGCATTTGTAACTCAAATCGCGCTTGATTTCAGAAATCAATTTAAACGTGATGTAGTCATCGACTTAGTTTGTTATCGCCGCCATGGCCATAATGAAGCGGATGAGCCGAATGCGACTCAACCGATCATGTACCAAAAAATTAAAAAACACCCAGTACCACGTTTAATCTATGCAGATCAACTAACAGCGGAAGGGTCATTCACTGAAAGTGAAATTAAAGCATTAGCTGACGATTACCGTAATAGCTTAGATGACGGTCACTGTGTTGTTGAAGAGATTCAAAAAGAAACATCACATTCTTCTGATTGGGCAAAATATGTAGGCCATGAATGGAATGTAGAATACGATGCAAGCGTATCAATAGAAAAACTTAAAGAACTTGGTACAATTGTCGCTAGCTACCCTGAAGGGCATAAAGCGCAATCACGTGTTAAAAAGATTTATGATGATCGTAAATTAATGGCAACAGGTGAAAAACCACTCGATTGGGGTATGGCAGAAACACTTGCTTATGCAACGATTGCATCTGAAGGCACAGATATTCGCATGACTGGGCAAGATTCAGGGCGTGGTACGTTCTTCCACCGCCATGCGGTTGTTCATAACCAAACAGATGGTTCTACCTATTTACCACTGCAAAACATCAGTAAAGATCAAGGCACTTTCCAAGTATTCGATTCAGTTCTTTCTGAAGAAGCTGTTGTTGCCTTTGAGTATGGTTATGCAACAGCTGAGCCTACATCATTAGTTATTTGGGAAGCTCAGTTTGGTGACTTCGCCAATGGCGCGCAAGTTGTATTTGACCAATTCTTAAGCTCTGGTGAGCAAAAATGGGGCCGCCTATGTGGTCTTACAATTTTGTTACCGCATGGTTATGAAGGTCAAGGTCCAGAACATAGTTCGGCACGTTTAGAGCGTTTCTTACAATTATGTGCCGATCACAACATGCAAGTATGTGTACCTTCTACACCAGCGCAAGTATATGCAATGCTGCGTCGTCAGTCAGTAAGACCACTTCGTCGTCCATTGATTGTAATGACACCAAAATCTTTACTGCGTCACCCACTTGCAACGTCCACGTTAGAGGAGTTGTCAGAAGGTGTATTCCACAATATGATTGATGAAATCGATGATATTGACGCGGCTAAAGTTGAACGTGTTGTATTTTGTAGCGGTAAAGTATATTACGAGCTACTACAAGAACGTCGTAAACTTGAACTTGATAACGTAGCTATTGTGCGTGTTGAACAGTTATACCCATTCCCACATGATGAAATGGAAGCCATTATGGCCCGTTATCAGCATGTATCTGATTTTGTTTGGTGTCAAGAAGAGCCACAAAACCAAGGTGCTTGGTATTGTTCACAACATCACTTTGTAGAGGCAATCCCACAAGGTGCGAAGCTTAAATATGCTGGCCGTAAAGCATCAGCTTCTCCAGCATGTGGTTATATGTCAGTGCATACAAAAGAACAACAAGCGCTAGTCGCAGACGCGCTTACTATTGAAAATAAAGGATAAGCAATGAGCACAGAAATTAAAGTTCCTGTTCTTCCTGAGTCGGTTGCTGATGCTTCCGTTGCTACATGGCATGTAAGTGTTGGCGACAAAGTATCTCGCGACCAAAACTTAGTAGACATTGAAACAGATAAAGTGGTTTTAGAAGTTGTTGCACCGCATGACGGTGTGATCACTGAGATTTCGCAAGAAGAAGGTGCTACCGTACTTGGTGACCAAGTAATCGGTCTAATTGGTGATGCTGATGCAGCAGCGCCTAGCGAAGACGCGAAGAGTGAAGCAGCACCTGCTTCTGATAAACAAGACAATGCGCCAGTGGCGCCATCAGCACCAGCCTCAGAAGGTAAAGAAGTGGACATTAAAGTACCTGTACTTCCAGAATCAGTCGCAGACGCGACAGTAGCTACTTGGCATGTTCAACCAGGTGACGCAGTTTCTCGCGATCAAAACTTGGTTGATATCGAAACAGATAAAGTTGTTCTTGAAGTTGTTGCTCAAGAAGATGGCATCATGGGTGAGATTATTCATGCAGAAGGCGATACTGTACTTGGTGAACAAGTTATCGGTAAAGTGCAAGCCGGTGGTGTAGCTGCCGCTCCTGCTGCAAAATCTGATGCTGCACCAGCTGCAGAAGCAAGCGATAGCTCAGATGTGTTAACACCATCTGTACGTCGTTTAATTGCTGAAAAAGGCCTAGACGCTGCTAAAATTAAAGGCACAGGCAAAAATGGCCGTGTAACGAAAGAAGATGTTGATACTTTCTTAAAAGCACCAGCACCAGCGGCCAAAAAAGCAGAGGTTTCTGCTCCAGTTGCACCTATGGGCGATCGTACACAAAAACGTGTGCCTATGACGCGTTTACGTAAAACGATCGCAACACGCCTTCTTGAAGCTAAAAATTCAACTGCAATGCTAACAACATTTAACGAAGTAAACATGGAACCAATCATGAGCCTTCGTAAGCAGTATCAAGAAGTGTTTGAAAAGCGTCACGGTATTCGCTTAGGTTTTATGTCTTTCTATGTGAAAGCAGTGACTGAAGCACTTAAGCGCTTCCCTGATGTAAATGCATCGATTGACGGTGACGATATCGTTTATCATAACTATTTTGATATCAGTATTGCAGTATCTACACCTCGTGGTTTAGTGACACCAGTACTTAAAGATTGTGACAAGCTATCGGTTGCCGAAATTGAAAAAGGTATTCGTGAACTAGCCCTTAAAGGTCGTGATGGTAAGTTAACGCTTGCTGATATGACAGGTGGTAACTTCACTATTACTAATGGGGGCGTATTTGGTTCATTACTATCTACACCTATCATTAATTTGCCACAGTCGTCAATTTTGGGTATGCATAAAATCCAAGACCGTCCAATGGCTGTAAATGGTAAAGTTGAAATACTTCCTATGATGTATTTAGCACTTTCTTATGACCACCGTATCATTGATGGTAAAGAATCTGTTGGTTTCTTAGTAACTATTAAAGAGTTACTTGAAGATCCAACACGCTTATTGCTAGATGTTTAATCTAGTTGTATGAAATATGAGCTGTGAATGAACATTCACAGCTTTTTTTTTGCGCCTTTGGTCGTACTGGGGTTTTCATGTTAAGCCTTGGGATCTATACTAGGTGCGCAATTTGGGATAGCTGTCTGTTTATAAAAATAGTCAGCTCTTTTAGTATAAAAAATTGGATAAAGCATCATGAATTTGCATGAGTATCAGGCAAAACAACTTTTTGCCGAATATGGTTTACCAGTTTCTCAGGGTTTCGCATGCGACACACCTGAAGAAGCTGCAGCAGCTGCTGAGAAAATCGGCGGTGATATGTGGGTTGTTAAAACTCAGGTTCACGCAGGTGGACGTGGTAAAGCTGGCGGTGTAAAGCTAGTTAAAACTATCGACGAAGTAAAAGCGTTTGCAGCTAACTGGTTAGGTAAAAACCTAGTTACTTACCAAACAGACGAGAAAGGTCAGCCAGTTGCTAAGATTTTAGTAGAAAGCTGTACAGATATCGCCAACGAATTGTACCTTGGTGCAGTTGTTGACCGTGCATCTCGCAAAGTTGTTTTCATGGCGTCTACTGAAGGCGGTGTTGAAATTGAAACTGTTGCTGAAGAAACACCAGAGCTTATCCACAAAGCTGAGATCGATCCGTTAGTAGGTCCTCAAGCTTATCAAGCCCGCGAATTAGGTTTCAAATTGGGTCTTAACCCAGTGCAGATGAAACAGTTCGTTAAGATCTTCATGGGTCTTGGTAAAATGTTCACTGATTTTGATTTCGCATTACTTGAAATCAACCCGTTAGTAATCACAGACGAAGGTAATCTTCACTGTCTTGACGGAAAAATCGGTATCGATGGTAATGCACTTTACCGTCAACCTAAAATCCGTGAGTTCCACGATCCATCTCAAGAAGATGCACGTGAAGCACATGCAGCAAGTTTTGAGCTTAACTACGTAGCCCTTGATGGTAACGTTGGTTGTATGGTTAACGGTGCGGGACTTGCGATGGGTACTATGGACATCGTAAACCTACACGGTGGCAAACCGGCTAACTTCCTAGATGTTGGTGGCGGCGCGACTAAAGAGCGTGTTTCTGAAGCATTCAAAATCATTCTTTCTGATGATAATGTTAAAGCTGTTTTAGTAAACATCTTTGGTGGTATCGTTCGTTGTGACATGATCGCTGAAGGCATCATTGGCGCAGTTAAAGAAGTGGGCGTAAACGTTCCAGTAGTTGTACGTTTAGAAGGTACTAATGCTGAACTTGGTCGTGAAGTTCTGGCTAAATCTGACCTTAATATCATCGCTGCTGAATCACTAACAGACGCTGCTGAAAAAGTAGTTGCTGCTGCGGAGGGCAAATAATGTCTGTATTAATCAATAAAGATACAAAAGTTATCTGTCAAGGTTTCACAGGTGGTCAGGGTACTTTCCATTCTGAGCAAGCACTTGAGTACGGTACTCAAATGGTTGGTGGTGTAAGCCCTGGTAAAGGCGGTCAAACGCACCTTGGTCTTCCAGTATTCAACACAGTTCGTGATGCAGTACAAGAAACAGGCGCAACTGCGTCAGTTATCTATGTACCAGCGCCTTTTTGTAAAGATGCAATCTTAGAAGCTATCGATGCTGGCATTGAGCTGATTGTTTGTATCACTGAAGGTATCCCTACACTTGATATGGTTGACGTTAAAGTTAAACTAGATCAAACAGGTACTCGTATGATCGGTCCTAACTGCCCAGGTGTTATCACTCCTGGCGAAACTAAGATTGGTATCATGCCTGGTCACATCCACAAGCCTGGTAAAGTAGGTATCGTTTCTCGCTCTGGTACTTTAACGTACGAAGCAGTTAAACAAACTACTGATGCTGGTTTTGGTCAGTCTACGTGTGTTGGTATTGGTGGTGATCCAATTCCAGGTACTAACTTTATCGACGTTTTAGAAATGTTCGAAAAAGATCCACAAACTGAAGCAATTGTAATGATTGGTGAAATTGGTGGTACTGCAGAAGAAGAAGCTGCAGAGTACATCAAAGCTAACGTAACTAAACCTGTTGTATCTTACATTGCTGGTGTTACTGCACCAGAAGGTAAGCGTATGGGTCACGCTGGCGCGATCATCGCAGGCGGTAAAGGTACTGCTGATGAGAAATTTGCTGCATTAGAAGCTGCGGGCGTAAAAACTGTACGTTCACTTGCTGATATCGGTAAAGCATTGAAAGAAAAAACGGGTTGGTAATAACCAGTTAATTTCTTTTAAAAAGGCTCGCTTTTATCGCGGGCCTTTTTTAATGTAAAAATATTAACGTTAATATTTTTATTTTGATCTTCATAATCAACTACTTGCTTAGCACCTACCTTACTTTGATAAATAAGCAGAGTAAATGAATAAAACTGTACTTATTAGGTACGCTAGCATTAATTTAAACTGGCGTTATAATAGCCAACTGTTTATTAATAATTCTAAGAAAAAAGCAGTAATGCGAATAATTCACTTTTCATTTTTTTGTGTTTGCGTAGTATTCACTCCGTTTTTATTTGCAATGGGTTCCCAGCATATTGATTTTTTGTCTGTAGAAAAAACAGCGATGGCACACCCTAATGAAGCAATTAAACGTTTAATTTTATCACAAGATGATAAAAGCTTACCTGATACGCAGCACGCCTATAATAATACATTGCTTGCTCGCCTTTATCTTTTTCAGGGGGATATCGATCTCTCTAAAGATACATTTGAACTCGCATATCAACAGCTGCCAAAAACGGATAATTGGATCCATGGTTACTGGCTCTTATATCGCAGTATTTTTTCTCTAGAGCAAGGGCAGTTACCACAAGGGCTTAGGCAAATTAAGCTATCTCAAGAGGCCTTTGCAAAAGCAAATGATTATGAAATGATCGTCAGAGCTATCTCTATTGAAGGTGTACTTTTACTATGGCAAGAGGAATACCCTAAATCAATAGAGATCATTGAAAATGCTTATATTGAAGCAAAAACTGCAAAAATGTCCACAACAACAATGTTGTATATTTATGACAGTCTCGCAGCATACTATTCAACTATGTCGCTATTTGAGCAAGGAATACAGTACGCTGAAATAGCCGCTGAGCTTGCAACAAATAACGGGGATATTGTCAATGGTTTACCAATCCTTTATACATTATGCATAACTTACTCCCGTGCAGAACAGCTGGATTTGGCGTCTGCGTGCTATGAAAAAATGATCACACTTTCGGCAAGTGTAAAAGCACCACGTTATTTATTTTGGGCTCCGGCTGGTAAGGCGCGTGTTGCATTAAAGCAAAAAGATTATACGCAAGCGTTACAGTTGTTGTATCTTGCTAAAAATTACGTTTATAAAGTGATTATTAACCCTGCTCATATTATTGCTTTGAATAATAATTTTGCGCGTGTGTTTTTAGCACTAGAGCAGCCAGAGCAAGCGCTAGAGTATCTACATGAGTCAGATAAGTTACTAGCGAATTATGAGCGACCACTAAATAACCGTTATATGCGTCAAACTTTAGCACTCAAAGCGCAGAGTTACGAACAGCTTGAGCGTTTTGAAGAATCGTCAAAATCACTCTGGTTTTATATAAAGCTTAGTGATGAAGCAAAAGAAACCACGCAACAAAAATTAGAGCAAGAAGCGCGCTCTAAATTTGAATCAACCCAACAAGAAATTAAATTACAGCTAGCAGAAGAAAAACTAAAAAATCAGCAAATCGCATTAGATAAACTGGCAAAAGAGGGGCAACTAAACACGGCTTACTTGGTTATTGGTTTATTAGTTATTGTGAGTATGTCTATTTTTGGATTTAATCAGCACCGCGCTTATGTAAAAAGCCAACAGCGTGCAAATACAGATCCATTAACGGGTGCGTGTAATCGGCGCTATATACTCGATTTTATTGTTCAGCAGCTCATAGATAAAGAGCGCTTCTTTTCTGTCGCCATTTTAGATATCGATCACTTTAAACAAGTTAATGATAACCATGGCCATGATATTGGTGATCAAGCGTTAATAGGGTTTACCACTCTATTGCAGACTCAATTAGAGAATACAGCATGTAAATTTGCACGTTTTGGCGGTGAAGAGTTTATAGTCGTTATGCCCGATTTTGATTTAGAGGCAGCTCATGAGTTTATAGCTAATTTATGCACTTGTTTAAAATCTTTAAATTTAACAGATAAAAATATCACATTAACCAGTAGTGCTGGAGTTGCACAAAGGCAATCAGGGATGGCACTTAATACGTTATTAAAAATAGCGGATACAAATTTGTATAAAGCAAAAAATACAGGAAGAGACAAAGTATGCAGCTAACAAATACGGCTTAACGTCGGGGATTGCTTACTGCTTACTTTCGTATTTTACCACCCCTTTAATTTATCATTTTCATTACTCAATCAATTTTTACTATTGCCCGACTTAAGTCGTCGTTTATCTCAAAACTATTTGCACAATGAATTAGCTCACGTACTGTAGTATTTATTACAATAAAAATGAGTACGGATTATGTTTAATCGAATGACTAGCAAAGTAACGATTTTAAATTATACATTGGCGTTGAGCTCCTTATTTATAACTACATCAGCATTGAGCGAGCAGCTTAACTATCAAGATCAGGAAAAACTACACCGTATTGCTGATGCTGTTTCTGCCAAGCGTATTGAAAATGATATTCAGAGTTTGGTTAATTTTGGTACTCGCCATACATTATCTGATACTCGCTCAAGCACTCGAGGTATTGGGGCCGCGCGACGATGGATCAAAGCTGAGTTTGAAAAAATATCAAAGCAATGTGGTGGTTGTTTGCAGGTTATAGAAGTAAAAGAGACGATCTCAGGTGAAAAGCGGATCCCCACACCTGTTGAGGTCGTAAATATTATTGCAATACAACGCGGCACGTCAGAGCCCAATCGTATGGTAGTGATGTCGGGTGATATAGATTCACGGGTTAGTGATGTAATGGATTTTACTAGTGATTCACCGGGGGCGAATGATAATGCATCGGGAGTTGCAGGTGTCCTTGAGTCGGCTCGTGTTCTATCACAGTATAAGTTTAATGGCTCAATTGTCTATGCTACGCTTTCAGGGGAAGAGCAAGGTTTGTTTGGTGGTAAAATTTTAGCTGAATATGCAAACAAACAAAGGTGGCAAATTCACGGTGTACTAAACAACGATATGATAGGTAATATTACGGGTATTAATGGTGTAACAGATAATACAACAGCCCGAATTTTCTCAGAAGGCACGCGGGTTATCGAAACCAAAGAGCAAGCACATAAACGCCGCTTTACTGGAGGTGAGGTAGATTCTGCAAGTCGTAACTTAGCGCGTTATATCGACACAATAGCCGATCGCTATATCCCTAACCTAGATACTCTATTAGTGTATCGACTCGACCGCTTTGGCCGAGGTGGGCATCATAGACCATTTAATGACATGGGCTACGCCGCAGTGAGAGTTATGGAAACCAACGAAAACTATAATCATCAACATCAAGATTTACGTACTGAAGAGGGTGTTGTTTATGGTGATACAATAAAGGGTGTTGATTTTGATTACACGGCCAAATTAACGGCATTAAATGCTGTAAGTTTGGCATCTATGGCATGGGCACCAGCGCCACCAAAAGCAGTTACTATATCTGGAGCTGTACAGGCGAGCACCACTTTAAAATGGCAAAAAAATCAGGATAAAACGACGACTGGCTACCGTATTTATTGGCGTTACACTAGTGAACCTCAGTGGCAGTTTAGCCGTTATGTAGGCGATGTAAGTGAAGCGACACTCACTAATGTAGTGATCGACAATTATTACTTTGGTGTAGCCACAGTAAATAAAGAGGGTATTGAATCACCTGTTGTATTTCCAGGAGATGTGGGGGCATTTGAATACGTAAATAACTGATAATAGCTTTACCCTAGGCAGTGTTGACCTTTGTGGATTGAACAAATTTCAATCCACAAAGGTCAACACGCGCTAGTTTTAAATATTAACGTCATTAATGAACTATAACCCTATAAAGCGAGGCTATAACAGCGTAGGATCAAGCTACTTTCGAATGAAAAATAGGTTTGCACTTATTGGGTGCATTAACACAAAAAATTATGCAACTAACTGCAAAACCATCACTTCCTAATGCGTTACTCATTTCTATTAGTACACCGCAGTTTAAAGGTGACGAAGCAACTGAATCACTTGCAGAACTTGCTCGTTTGGTGACTACTTTAGGATTTAAAGTAGTGGGCACACAATCACAAAAGCAAAGTTCTACGCAAAAAGTTAATGTACTTGGCTCAGGTAAACTAGCAGAAATAGCACACCTCACCGGTAATAAAGGAATGGTTGAAGACGAACTAGCAGATGATTTACTCGATGAAGTTCCTTTAACTGAAATATCGTCAGAAATTCCATCAGATGAACTTGATTTTACGTGCGCTGACGTAGTGGTATTTGACTGTGATTTAACCCCTTCTCAACTACGTAATGTTGAGAACCAATTAGGTGTAGAAGTATTTGACCGCACTGGCATAATTATTGAAATATTTAGTCGTCATGCGCGTACTAAAACAGCAAAATTACAAGTGGAAATTGCTCGTCTTAATTATGTAGCACCACGACTTCGTGAAACATCAACAGGTGATAAAGAACGACAAATGGGCAAAGGTGCTGGTGAAACCACGCTTGAGTTAAATCGTCGTAAGGTACGTGATCAGTTAGCAGAACTAAAGCGCGAATTGGTAAGTGTTCAAGATGTAATGATGGACAGGCGAACGCAGCGATCTGAGCTATTCTCAGTGGCTTTAATTGGTTACACCAATGCTGGCAAGTCATCCATGATGCGTGCAATTACAGGCAGTGATGTGGAGGGCGAAAACAAACTCTTTGCAACGTTAGATACCACTGTTCGGGCGCTGTATCCAATTACACAGCCTCGTATACTTGTTTCAGATACGGTCGGTTTTATTAAAAAATTACCTCATGATTTAGTTGCTTCATTTCATTCAACATTAGCAGAAGCGCATGATGCGTCATTATTGTTATATGTCGTTGATGCATCTGATCCTTCATTTCGCTCACAGCTTGATGTAGTGCATAAAGTTCTGGCTGAAGTTGGAGTGGAAGGCAGTAAAAAGTTACTGGTACTGAATAAGTCAGATCAATTAAGTATTGAGCAACAGCAATCGCTAATGGATGAATTTCCTGATGCGATGATGACATCTACGCGTAACTCAGATGATATCAGCAAACTGCATAAGTACATTATTGATATTGCTCAAGAGGACATGATTGAAGAAGAGGTTGTTATACCGTATACCGCCAAAGGTATCGTGGGCGAAATTCGATCCAGTATGAGTGTTGTTAAAGAAGAATATGAATACAGCCATATCAAATTAACGGTGCGCTCGAGCGCGATTGATTTAGAACGTTTAAAAAAGAGAATGCTGAATTTATAACAAATTCAATATTTAAAAAGCACAGCTGATTGGCTGTGCTTTGTTGTATTTAGCGTGGTGAAGCTAAGAGAAAGCTTTGTCGTTGAGTTCTGCTTGCATTTGTTCTCGCATTTTAAATTTTTGCAGTTTACCTGTTACAGTCATAGGGTAGTTTTCTACAAAACGGATATGTCGTGGCATTTTAAAGTAGGCTAGCTTGTCTTTTAAAAACACACGAATCGCTTGCTCATCAAGTACAGTATCCTCTTTCGGTTGGATCCACGCACACACTTCTTCACCATATTTTTCATCTGTTATACCAAATATTGCAGCATCTTGAATATCAGGATAGGTATAGAGTACCTCTTCAATTTCTCGAGGGTAAATATTCTCGCCACCGCGAATAATCATATCTTTAATGCGCCCAACAATAGTGACAAACCCTTGCGTATCCATAACACCTAAATCGCCAGAGTGCAGCCAACCGTCTTGATCGATAGTTGCAGCTGTTTTTTCCTGATCATTCCAATAACAACGCATAATTCCTGCTCCGCGACTACATATTTCCCCTGGTAATCCAATTTTTTGCAGTTTTCCGACTTCATCTATTATTTTTACTTCTGTATGCGCTAAGGCACGCCCTACAGTCGTTACTTGTTTCTCAATTGACGAGTCTATTTCAGTTACATTATTAATCGGGCTACATTCTGTTTGCCCATATCCAATCACAACCTCATTCATATGCATGAGTGACTGTACTTTGCGCATCACTTGCTCTGGGCAAGTCGAGCCTGCCATTATTCCGGTGCGTAAACTAGATAAATCAAAACGGGAAAAGTCC
The DNA here is from genome assembly GCF_045064175.1 of Pseudoalteromonas sp. Ld20. Classification (NCBI taxonomy): domain Bacteria; kingdom Pseudomonadati; phylum Pseudomonadota; class Gammaproteobacteria; order Alteromonadales; family Pseudoalteromonadaceae; genus Pseudoalteromonas; species Pseudoalteromonas sp. Ld20. Next base: position 23,296 of record NZ_JBISHB010000038.1, on the reverse strand, counting down.
TTAAGTTCAAGTTCAGCAATAAACATTGTAGGCACGCCATGCAAGGCAGTACATCGCTCTTTTTCTACTACTTCGAGGGTTATTGTTGGATCGAATGATTCAGCAGGAAATACCGCTGTAGCGCCTTTACTAATACATACCAGATTACCTAACACCATACCAAAGCAATGGTATAAAGGCACCGGGATACATAGCTTGTCATCTGCTGTTAAACGCATGGCATTGGCCATTAGAAAACCATTATTTAAAATGTTTTTATGAGACAGCGTTGCACCTTTTGGACTGCCTGTTGTACCAGATGTAAACTGAATATTGATATCTTGCTCTGGTTTTAAAGTTGCTGCGAGCGTGACAAGCGCTAATTTTTGCGCATCAGTTGGCATATTCATTATTTGGTTAAAACTAAACATTCCTGGGGCTGCTTCATTACCAATCCGAATAATGTTTTTTAGATAGGGGAGGTTTTTTGCATTGAGCATACCTGGCTCAGTATGTTCGAGCTCTGGAAGCAATTCATTTAGCATAGCAAGGTAATTACTCGCTTTGAAACAAGATGCAGTGATGAGTGTTGAGCATTCAACCGTATTAAGCGCAAATTGTAACTCGTTTGGACGATATGCAGGATTAATACATACCATAATGGCCCCAATTTTAGCTGTCGCAAATTGGGTTAAGCACCACTCTAAGTTATTTGGAGACCATATCCCAACTCTATCACCCGGCTTTACACCTATCGATAGTAGACCCATGGCCAATTGATTAATTTTTTGTTGATATTCTCTATAACTTAATCGAATGTTTTGGTGATGAACTACAATTGCAAGATGTTCGGGGTTATTGTCGACAATGCTGTCAAGGTAATTACCTATCGTACTCTCTATCAAATCAGGGGTTTGCGATCCTCGGTACTGGCTAATTACCAAGTCATTCATATCATTGACTTTATTCTGCGCATTTTTTACAGGTCTATTGTTGTCATTTACTTGCATTGTGCGGTCTCCATGTCATGTTGTGTGAGTATACAAAAACAAGAAAAGCATAAATTGTCGACAAATGAAAGGGTTCTAAGACCAATGTAGCAGGGGGGATGAGCTTAGAGCAAAAAACAGGGCAATAAAAAACGCCAATGAGATATGCTGAATAACAGCACACATTGGCGTTGTGTCGTAGGTTAATTTATTTGGCTTCAGATCAAGCAATTATAATCAATAAAGCGCTACTTTGAAAAATTAAAGCTCTTCACTACGATATGTTTTTTTCATCAAGTGTACGTATGCATTCACAAACGCATTTTCTTGATATTTTTTAAGTCCCGTTTCTGCAAAATCGATAGGGATTGGATTTCGCTTTAACTGTTCTTTGACTTCAGTTGTGCTGAATAAATAGACATCTAATTCTTTGATCAATTGGATAGCCGTTTCCATTTTGAAGCCATTTGCACTACCTGCAAATTTACCCTTAGGGGCACGTTGACGAATTGCCACAGAGTCAATTTGGTAATCTTGCATTAATTTTGCAAAATCGAACTGAAATTTACGCATAACTTCAGTGTCGTTACCATTGCCTAAAGTAAAGCGAGTTTGGCGGATATCACGTATATCAAATACATCGTTATCTTTAGTTAAAATACACAGTAGTACGTCACTACCGGTAATTTCTACACCACATGTTCTCATTGTCATTCTCTAATAACTAGTTTAATCATATTATATCAATTAAACGTCTTAAAAACAGCGCATTTTAAAAACCTATTTCAATTGCTATCCCACTATGATCACTTACACAAATATCTTCTTCAACCAATTGGGGGTTCAGATGTGAATCAAAACTTAAATAATCTAAAGACTTTATTCGTGATAAAGCACAGTGCGTATTAAAATGACTTGAGGTCAAAATATAGTCAAGTACATTGCCTTGGCCTTTGTAGTAATGACTGGGAGGCTTTTTTTGTCCCGCTTCGCATTGAGTACTTAATTCATATGCATCTGATAAACCAACTACTGGTTGATCGATCTTTAAACACGAATTACTTTGCAACGGGGGGAATCCTGTGGTCATAAATGACAATGCGGGGCTGTGAATGCTATCGTTAAAATCACCCATAACAATTGTGGCACAGTTTTTTTCTCGTTGTGTTTTAAGTGCATCATAGTAAACAATAGACGCTTCTAAAGAGCGAGATATTTGCGATTGCATCATACCTACCGTTTGCTGCAATACATTAAGTAACGGATCTTCTTGATTATGAATATTCAAAATATGCGCCATTGAATGCACCCGTTGTGATTTAAAGTGCACTACATAGCAGGTCAAGTCACCAAATTTAGGAATACTAAAGCTGCACTTGATAGGTGTTCTATTAAATTTAAATTCATTTTGGTTATTTAAATATTCAAGTAATTCAGGACAAGGGGTTAATTCGATACATTGCGTAAAAGGAATTTTTGAAGCAATTGCAACGACAGGGTTAAATAAGACTTGTGGATAAAGATTATCGCTTCGTGGTGCTGCCACAGTAGCGAAATGAGCATAGCCTTGGTCTTTACAAAGTGTTTGCAATGCATTTGGACTAAAGACTTCCTGAAATGCGACGATAGTCGCTTGGCTTTGCTGTAAAAAACCAGTAATAAACTGCAGTTTTTGTTGCCATTGAGTTGCATTATAGCGTTCATGCAATTGATAAAATGAATAAGGAGGTACCGCAAAATTAAGTAAATTAAGCGTGGCAAAGCATATACGGTTTGGCGCAGTCATTAAGTAGTCCAACAGCTAAAATTCTATGTAAGTATGAAATGCGAGGGTTATTTGTCAATTTGTCTGGCTAAATACTTGTATTTAACTGCTTCAAACGCGACAATAACTAATTGTACTTGGTAAGACTCAACAAGTGCATTAGCGTTTAACGCTGAATTTAACAATGCTTATTCGTAAAAGCGTTGTAGAGTCATTCATTTTAATTTAATAAATACATGTGATGCATTGTAGGCGTCACCACTGTAGCAAGGATTTATAATGCCAGTTATTACTCTCCCTGACGGCAGTCAGCGTAGTTTCGAAAACCCAGTAAGTACTCTTGACGTAGCGAATGATATCGGACCAGGTCTAGCCAAAGCGACTATCGCTGGTCGAGTTAATGGTACGCGCGTTGATGCATGTGATTTAATTAGTGAAGATTCTCGTCTTGAAATCATTACCGCAAAAGATGACGACGGCCTTGAGATTATTCGTCATTCATGTGCCCACTTAATTGGTCATGCGGTTAAGCAGTTGTTTCCTGATGCGAAAATGGCTATTGGTCCAACAATTGATAATGGTTTTTACTATGATATCGATATGGAGCAATCGTTATCTCAAGATGATTTAGAAGCCATTGAAAAACGCATGTTACAACTAGCTAAAACAAACTACGATGTGGTTAAGAACACCGTAAGCTGGCAAGAAGCGCGCGATGTATTTGAAGCGCGCGGCGAAACATATAAAATTGAGATTCTTGACGAAAACATCAGTAAAGATGATCGCCCTGGTTTATACCAGCATGAAGAATATGTTGATATGTGTCGTGGTCCACACGTACCAAACATGAAATTTTGCCAAAATTTCAAAATCATGAAAGTAGCCGGTGCTTACTGGCGTGGTGATTCAGATAATAAAATGCTACAGCGTATTTATGGCACCGCATGGGGCGACAAAAAACAGCTTAAAGCTTATTTAAAACGCCTTGAAGAAGCTGAAAAACGTGATCACCGTCGTATTGGTAAAGCACTTGATTTATGGCATTGGCAAGAAGAAGCGCCAGGCATGGTATTTTGGCACAACGATGGTTGGAGCATTTACCGTGAGTTAGAAGAGTTTGTACGTGAAAAATTACGTGAATACCAATATGAAGAAGTAAAAGGTCCAATGATGATGGACCGTTCATTGTGGGAAAAATCAGGCCACTGGGATAAATATTCAGATGCAATGTTCACCACTGAGTCTGAGAAGCGTGAATACGCTATTAAACCAATGAACTGCCCGGGTCACGTACAAATATTTAATCAAGGCTTAAAATCATACCGTGATTTACCACTGCGTATGGCAGAGTTTGGTTGTTGTCACCGTAATGAACCATCAGGTGCACTACACGGTTTAATGCGTGTGCGTGGCTTTACACAAGATGATGCCCATGTGTTCTGTACTGAAGAACAAATCATGGACGAAGTATCGTCATGTATTAAAATGGTGTACGACACATACGAAACGTTTGGTTTTGAAAAAATTGTTGTTAAGTTGTCAACACGCCCTGAACAGCGTATTGGTGATGACGAAATGTGGGACAAAGCTGAGCTTGCATTAGCTGACGCACTTAAAGCAAATGACATTGAATTTGATTACCTACCGGGCGAAGGTGCCTTTTATGGTCCTAAAATTGAATTTACTTTGTACGATTGCTTAGACAGAGCGTGGCAGTGTGGTACAGTGCAACTAGATTTTGCATTACCAGGGCGTTTAGGGGCAACTTATGTTGCTGAAAATAACGAACGCCGTACGCCTGTTATGATTCACCGTGCAATTTTAGGTTCTATCGAACGCTTTATCGGTATCTTAACAGAAGAGTACGCGGGCTTATTCCCAACGTGGCTTGCGCCTAAGCAAGTTGTGATTATGAATATCACAGATAAACAAGCTGGTTATGTGCAAGAAGTTGTACAAAAATTAAATAAAATTGGAATTAGAGCCACTGCTGACTTGAGAAATGAGAAGATTGGCTTTAAAATCCGTGAACATACATTAAAACGTATTCCTTACTTACTTGTTGTTGGCGATAAAGAAGTTGAACAACAAGAAGTAGCGGTGCGTACCCGCACAGGTGAAGATCTGGGCAAATTTAATGTTGATGAATTTGTCGCTAAAATTAGCGAAGAAATTAAAAATCGACTATAAAAATCCAGCGTGTAGGGCATTTACAAAACAGCTAACTACACGCTTATTATTTGATATTCTTGGAGGAACGTACTATTAGAGGCGGCAAGAAAGGGCAACAAACAGCCCAAAAAAATCGTATTAACGAAGAAATTACAGCTCAAGAAGTTCGCTTAATTGACATTGAAGGCGAACAAGCTGGAATTCAGTCATTAAAAGACGCGCAAACAATGGCTGATGCCGCGGGTGTTGATCTTGTTGAGATTAGCCCTAATGCAGAGCCGCCTGTTTGTAGAATCATGGACTACGGTAAGTTCATCTTTGAAAAAAGCAAAGAACTGAAAGAGCAGAAAAAGAAGCAAAAGCAGATCCAGATAAAAGAAATCAAATTCCGTCCGGGAACGGATGAAGGCGATTATCAGGTTAAGCTTCGCAACTTACGTAAGTTCTTAGAAGGTGGCGATAAAGCTAAAATTACCATCCGCTTCCGTGGTCGTGAAATGGCCCACCAAGAAATTGGTATAGAATTACTAAACCGTATCAAAGCCGATTTAGAAGAACTTGCAGTTGTTGAGTCTTTCCCAAATCGTGTTGAAGGTCGCCAAATGGTTATGATGATGGCACCTGTTGCTAAAAAGCAATAAACGCGCTAAGATATGCACCGAATTTAGCTCAGGTCTGCAAGTAATATGTAAATATTCACCTGAGTTAACCGGTATTAAAGTAAAACTGCGGCATTTATGCTGGGTTTTCACCGGAACATGGCAGTAAGTTAGGCCTAAAAGTGGAGCTATAGAAATATATCTCACGCCTGCTTACTAATTTTAAAGCAATACATTTGGAGTTATTGCAATGGCTTATAAGCTAAAAAGTCACAGCGGCGCAGCTAAGCGCTTCAAAAAGACTGCTTCTGGCGGTTTCAAGCGTAAACAAGCGCATCTTCGTCATATTCTGACTAAGAAAACTTCTAAGCGTAAACTACACCTACGTCCTAAGATGATGGTTCATAAAAATGACCATGGTCTAGTTTCACGTATGTTACCGTTCGCTTAATAGGGGTTTTTAGAAATGGCAAGAGTTAAACGCGGCGTTGTCGCACGTGCACGTCACAAAAAAGTTTTAAAACAAGCAAAAGGTTACTACGGAGCACGTTCACGTGTTTACCGCGTAGCTTTTCAGGCTGTTACTAAAGCGGGTCAATACGCTTACCGTGACCGTCGTGCGAAGAAACGTACTTTCCGTCAATTATGGATTGCACGTATCAATGCTGCTTCACGTCAAAATGGTCTGTCTTACAGCCGTTTTATCAATGGTCTTAAAAAGACATCTGTAGAAATCGATCGTAAGATCCTTGCAGATATCGCTGTTTATGATCAAGTTGCATTCGCAGCGCTTGTTGAAAAAGCAAAAGAAGGCCTAGCGGCAGCTTAAGCTTTTTAAATAAGTACTAAAAGGGAGCCTATGGCTCCTTTTTTTGTGGCTAAAATAAAGTATGCTCAAATCATCTGTAGATATCTTTGCGGTAAGGCTCGTGAAAAGCGAGATAGTTGGTAGTGATCCCATCCTAGCTAACGCTATATAATAATTATAAATTAATGAGGTAATTAACTATTTTGAATTGGCAATCATTAGTCGACAACCGCCAACGTTTTTTCTGGGTATTACAGATCGCGGGCTGGATTGGTTATGCACTAGTAAATTATATTGGCTCAAAAGTCTTTGAAATGCGCGACATCTACGTATTCGTCATTGTACTCAATGCATATGCGGGTTGCTTAATGACTGTGCCACTGCGTTATATGTATCGCAAAGCATGGAATGCATCCCCTTGGGTGCTCATGCTTGTTGTATTTAGTGCTTCCTACGTAACAGGCACTTTATGGGCAGTTGTACAAAAGTTTAATCTGTGGGAAATATATCGACATGGTTATCGTCCTTCAGAATGGTTTTATTATTTTCAGCAAGGCTTAGACTCAGTCTATATTGTATTGTGCTGGAGTGGTTTGTACTTTGGTATAAAGTATTATCAGTTATTGCAAAGTGAGCGTCAAAAAGCATTAAAGGCTACGACGATGGCCCATGAAGCGCAATTAAAAATGCTGCGATACCAGCTTAACCCTCACTTTTTATTTAATACCTTGAATGCTATCTCAACCTTAATATTGGTAAAAGAGAATAAAGATGCCAATTTAATGGTGTCTAAGTTAAGTGACTTTTTGCGTTATACACTTAATACTGATCCAATTAAGAAAGTGCCATTAGAGCAAGAGTTGCATGCACTTATGTTGTACCTTGAGATAGAACGAGTTCGTTTTGATGAACGTTTAAAGCTCAATGTGCAAGTAAGTGATGAAGCAAAGCAAGCATTAGTCCCTAGTTTGATATTACAACCTATAATAGAGAATGCGATTAAATACGCGATAGCTCATTTAGCGCAAGGTGGAGTGATTGATATCAAAGCACAGGTATTTGCTAATGAACTATTGTTGGAAGTAGGTGATAATGGCCCTGGCACTGAGCTAGTTAATGGTCAATTAGTTAATGCACAAGGGGTAGGGGTGGCAAACACCAAAGATCGCCTAAAGACTTTGTATGAAAATAACTATTCGTTTGTATTATCACATAATACGCCAAGTGGATTGAAAGTAAATCTGCGTGTTCCGTTTGAAAAGGCTGTGAAAAATGAGCAAGATTAAAACCCTGATTGTAGATGATGAACCGTTAGCTCGTAGAGGATTAGCGGTGAGATTAGAAGACTTTGACGATATCGAAGTGATAAAGTTGTGTAGCTCGGGCCAAGAGGCAATTGATGCATGTCTTGCAGGGAATATAGATTTAGTTTTTTTAGATATCCAAATGCCAGGTATGAATGGCTTTGAAGTTGCTAGAACATTAAGCAGTAGCGTAAGGGCGTTACCTGCTATTGTATTTGTAACCGCATTTGATCAGTTCGCAGTCAAGGCATTTGAAATTCATGCTTTAGATTATATTCTTAAACCAGTCGATGACAACAGACTAAAACAGGCGGTAGAAAAAGTGCATACTTACTTGAAGACGCAACAAGACAACGCACATAAAAAGAAATTGGCGAGTTTTGTTGCTGGAATTACGGGTAATAATTGTGAAGAGATTTTGAAAAAGCTGGCGACGGGAGATACGTTAACAGATCGTCGCTATCCAGAGTCTTTAGCCGTGAAGGAACAAGGGGAAATAATCCGTGTGCCTGTGGCGACAATTCAATGGGTGGATGCAGCTGGCGATTATATGTGTTTGCATTGCCAAGATGGGCAAACGCATATTCTACGTAAAACGATGAAAGAACTAGAACAAGAACTCGATCCACAATTATTTGTGCGCGTTCATCGTAGTGCCATTGTAAATACAAAACAAATTAATAAATTAGTAACGCAAGTAAGTGGTGAGTATTTACTTGTACTTGATAATGGGCAAGAGTTAAAAGTAAGCCGTAGCTACCGCGATAAAGTCAAGGCAGCTTTAGCTAGTTAAATTTATTACCCAGAATTTGGGGATTGAGTTGAGTATTTTATACGCTGTGTTTTAACTAAGAGCCTTAACGTAAAAACGCGAGCAAAAGCTCGCGTTTTTGTAGGACTAAGATTTAACTAAGCAACAGTAACTATTTTCATCGTATTGGTTGCGCCAATAGTCTCCATCGTATCACCATGAGTGATGATAACGGTGTCGCCTGATTGCAATGAACCAGCGGCAACTAAGGTGCTAAGTGCATCTTTTACCATATTATCTTTTTCACATTTAGTCGAATCAAAAAACACCGGGTAAACACCACGGTAAAGCGCTGTCTGACCTAGCGTACTTGCATGACGAGATAATGAGAAAATAGGTAAACCAGAGCTAATACGAGACATTAGTTTAGCTGTGCTACCTGACTCAGTTAATGTAACGATTGCTTTTACTGAATCTAAATGGTTTGCTGCGTACATTGCAGATAAAGCGATTGACTCAGCGTTTGAAGAGAAACGGCTATCTAAACGATGTTTAGAAACGTGCGTTTCTTTTTGTGATTCAGCACCTAAACAAACACGTGCCATAGTTGCTACGGTTTCTTCAGGGTAATCGCCAGCAGCAGTTTCAGCTGACAGCATTACTGCGTCAGTACCATCAAGTACAGCATTAGCAACATCCATGACTTCTGCACGAGTTGGCATTGGGTTATCGATCATCGATTCCATCATTTGCGTTGCAGTGATCACAGTACGATTTAGTGAGCGAGCGCGGCGGATAATTAGTTTTTGCTTACCCATTAAAGCAGCATCGCCAATTTCAACACCTAGGTCACCACGGGCAACCATCACAGCGTCTGAAGCGAGAATAATATCATCAACAGCTTCAACAGTTTCAACCGCTTCAGCACGTTCAATTTTTGCTAAAAGCTGTGCATTAGAACCCGCAGCTTCAGCAAGTGAACGTACATAACGCATATCATCGCCACTGCGTGGGAATGATACTGCGATGTAATCAACGTTAATTTCAGCAGCTGTTAATAAATCTTCTTTATCTTTTTCAGTAAAAGCGGGTGCTGTTAAACCACCCCCTAAACGGTTGATACCTTTATTATTTGATAACACACCACCGACAGCAACTGTGGTATGTACTAAATGGCCTTCAACACTTACGACTGTTAATTGAATTAAACCGTCATTTAAAAGGAGTAAATCACCAGGGGCAACATCTTGTGGTAATTCTTTATAATCAATACCTACGCCATTAATATCGCCTAGGCCTTTTTCCATTTTTGCATCAAGAATGAATTTAGCACCAACAGTCAAACTTACTTTGCCTTCTTTAAACGTTGATACACGAATTTTAGGGCCTTGTAAGTCAGCTAAAATAGCAATGTGCTTACCCAATTTTTTTGCAATATCACGTACAGCTTGAGCGCGATCTTTATGATCTTGTGCAATACCGTGTGAGAAGTTTAAGCGCACTACGTTTGCACCGGCACGAATTATTTTTTCTAAGTTGTTATCTCGATCGGTTGCAGGTCCAAGGGTCGCGACTATTTTTGTGCGTCTAAGCATCAAATTCTCCTGTGAGCTTACGATGTAAGCAGGTTGACGGTTATTTTCATTATTTATATTCATAGGCTTTAGCGCAATGAAATATACAGTTTGAATAACAGGGAAGAATAGTAATTAGTTATTCTTTTGCTGTCATTATTTATACAAAATTAATATGACGACATTATGACACCGGTGTCAGGTTCCGTCAATGCACGAATAATGAAATCCCAACCGTGAAATTATCACCCTGCAACCACGGTTGTTTGATATAATCCCCGCAATGTGCGCATTTGTTTTGCGCTCGGCGTTGTATCTAATGTCTAAGTTCGCAATTTTAAGCTGCTTGGGTATAATGCGCGCGGTATTATTTTCATTTTCTAACCAATAGTTGTTACCGAGGAGGACACTAAATGCAAGTTGCATTAGTCGGGTTAGGCGTTATGGGTAAAAATCTTGCTCTCAATTTGATTGAGCAAGGAATGACACTAGTAGCTTATGATAAAAACCCGGATGCGGGCGAAGAATTACTAAGCTGTGCTAAATTACAAGGCATGGCAGATCGTTTGCACATTGTCTCTGATTTAGGTGATATGGTTAAACGGTTAACGCCACCTCGCTCAATTTTGTTATTAGTGCCAGCGGGTGAGTTAGTTGATAAAGTTTGCAGTGAACTAGTTGAAGCGGGCGTTGATTGTGACGATATTATCGTTGATTGCGGTAATAGTAATTATAAAGACGGCATCACTCGGAAGCTGAAATATCAAAACAAATTTGAATTTGCAACGATGGGAATTTCTGGCGGGGCAGAAGGTGCTCGCCATGGTCCTGCGATGATGGCAAGTGGTTCAGAAGGTGGCTGGGAGCGTGTCGAGCCATGGTTTGAAAAAGTAGCAGCAAGTTACAAGGGTGAGTCGTGTTTTGCCCGTGTAGGTCAATCTGCTAGTGGCCATTTTGTCAAAATGGTGCATAACGGTATTGAATATGCACTAATGCAGTTAATTGCAGAAATGTATCAATTACTACGTTTAGGCACTAAGCGCAGTCCGCACGAAGTAGCTGAGATCTTTAATCAATGGTCTGAAGGGTCACTTAATAGTTACTTATTATCTATCTCAAGCCATATTTTATCGCTTGAAACAAATGCAGATGAAGCATTAGTTGATTTAATTGATAATAAAGTTGGCGCAAAAGGCACAGGCTTGTGGACGGCACAGAATGCGTTAGAGCTAGGCATTGCGGTTCCTTCGTTGGTTGCAGCAGTTCAAGCACGTCATTTAACAAACACAGGTGATACACACGCCGCAAAAGAAATGGCCTATGCTGCTAAATCAACCACACATGTTGAATTAGATTTAGACGAACTTAAAGATGCTTTTTTGTTTGCTAGTTTATTAGCTTATCGTCAAGGTCTTGCGCTTATCAAGGGTGCATCGCGTGCGCATCAGTGGAAAGTCGACCTGTCTAAAACATTACAAACATGGCGTGCTGGTTGTATCATTCGTGCAGATTATTTAGATAATATTGCCGAAGGTGTTGAGTTTATCGATACACTAGAAAAAGAGTCGTTAGCACTGCGTAAGATCTGCGGACAAGCAATGATGACAGGATTAGCATTTCCGGTACTGAGTTCTACACAAACGTATTTTGCGACGCTTACTACACCAAGTAATGGTCACTTAGTGCAAGCTCAACGCGATTATTTTGGTGAGCATGGTATTAAAACCCACAGCGGTGAAGTGTGCCATTTAACTGATTTAGTAGAGATTGACGCGAAAGTACGTTAATTGCTGTTTAAGTACGAAAAAGGCGCGCTAAATAGCGTGCCTTTTTCGTTTAGAAAGCTATATGTTACCGGCTTAATTCACCACGTAAATTATCTTGCATTAAATGACGAATAGTTTCTACTTCTAGTTTTTGACTAAGTAGGTAATGTAGTTTCGTTAAGCATGCTTCTAACGTCATATCGTAACCGCTGATCACACCAATATTGAGTAATGCGTTACCTGTTGCGTAACCACCCATATTAACATGGCCTTTTAAACATTGAGTAAGATTGACGATAACCATACCTCGTTTACTGGCGCTGGAAAGTATTTCTAGAAAATCTGGATCTTGTGGCGCATTACCAACACCAAAGCTTAATAACACTAAGGCTTTAATATTATCATTTACTAAGCTTTTTACAACAGCGTGGCTGATCCCAGGATATAAATATAAAACCCCAATAGGCTGTGGTGTTATTTTAGTTATTTGAAGTTCGTTCTCAACGTAAGGGCTCAGCTGTCCCTTTAGTAATTGAATGTTAATACCGGATAATGCCAATGGATCAAGGTTAGGGGATGCAAACGCATCAAATCCGTCAGCGTGTGCCTTAGTGGCGCGATTACCACGAAATAGTTGATTATTAAAAAAGAGACTTACTTCTGCGATAGGGTAATTAGCCGCTAAATACATGGCATTGAGTAAATTTACTTGGCCATCAGATCGCAGTTGCGAGAGCGGAATCTGTGAGCCAGTAACGATGACAGGTTTTGTTAAGTTCTCAAACATAAACGACAATGCTGATGCAGTATACGCCATGGTATCGGTACCATGAAGCACCACAAAGCCATCGTAATCTTGGTATTTGCTTTTAATATCGTCAGCAATTAATTGCCAATGAGCAGGGGACATATCTGAAGAGTCGATTAGTGGGCAATACTCGTGAATATCGAATAGGGGCATTTCATCACGATTAAATTCAGCATTGTTTTCTACGGTTTGCGTTAAAAAACCTTCAGCGGGAATATAGCCTCGGCTCGATTTTTTCATCCCAATCGTACCGCCAGTGTATGCGATATAAATACGTTTACGTTTCATAAAAAAGCCCAGTAAAAAAACTGGGCTTAGTATAACGGTTAGTGGCTGCGATTACAGCTTATATACCTAAACTACCTCAAGATGCAGAATTTAGCGTTTCACAGGTGCTTAATATCAAGGCGTTACTTTGCAAGAATGGCAGTCCCTTTTAAGAAGTAACAACGATGAGAGTAAGTACCTGTGAAACGCCCAACGGGTTGGTTTAAAAGCGATTTATACCGCGTTATTGATTTTAACAAGGGAATAACCATTCTTTGCAATCAATGCCTTGTCTAAATCGCTTTTAATTCCAACTGAAACTCGCATTATTGTGAAATATTACACACTAAACAACGAGCATAAATACCTTGCGGATCGTTATAATCCTGTAAGCTTTCAACTTCAGCAGTTAATTGCTTAACTAAACCAGTGATTGATGCTTTATTTGATAAGGCATTTTGCAATGTACTTTGTGAGCCAATCAGTGATTTGATAGATGCATTTCCAAAAATATCTTGCATTAGTTGCTCTTCAGCAGACAGACTATGCTTAATAGTTTTAACCTCATAAAAGTCAAGCTTAGCGAGTTCTGCCGCCGCTTTAATTGCATCTTGTTTATTACCTAGTTTATCGATTAAACCAAGTTCTTGTGCCTGGCTTGCAATCCAAACGCGGCCTTGAGCAATATTATCTACTTGCTCTGGGGTCATGTTACGCGCTTCACCAACCACCTCTAAAAAGCGTTGATAAGCATCTTCAACACTTAATTGAATTACTTGTGCCATTTTTGCATTAAGTGGGCGTGCGATTGATAAACCAGCCATTTCCGTTGTAGCTACACCATCCGAGTAAACACCTAATTTAGCCATGGTATTTTCAAATGTCATAAAGTTACCGAATACACCAATTGAACCAGTGATGGTGCTAGGCGCAGCCCAAATTTCATTGGCCGCAGAAGCAATCCAATAACCACCAGACGCTGCAACTGAGCTCATTGAAGCGATCACAGGCTTACCTGCTGCTTTTAGTGCGAGCACTTCGGCACGAATAACTTCAGAGGCAAACATACTACCGCCACCTGAATCAATTCGTAGCACAACCGCTTTCACTTTTTCATCTAAACGCGCTTTACGAAGTAAGGCTGCGGTTGAATCACCACCAATTTCACCGGCTTTACGTTCACCATCAGAAATAGTGCCGCGTGCAATAACAACAGCTACTTTCTCTGTCATTGGGTTATCAAATGTAATGGGAGGTTTAATTAATGATAAATATTCTTTAAATGATACTTGATTAAAGGTCTTGCCTGTTTCTTCAGTACCGACTAACGCGATAAGTTCTTGACGAACTTGCTGATTAGTTTTTAATGAATCTACCCATTGATGCTCAAGCGCATATTTACCTGAATCACCATTGACAGCTTGCATTTTTGCAAGGAACACATCCATTGTTTCATCAAAATTTGTTTCATCAAACGGACGAGCAGCGGCCACATCTTGTTTGTATTCTTTCCACAATGCACTTAACCACACGCTGTTGGCTTCTTTGGCTGCATCTGACATATCATTACGGATAAACGGCTCAACAGCTGATTTGAATGTCCCAACACGGAATATATGCTGAGTGATACCGAGTTTTTCCAAGGCTTCTTTAAAATACAGCGGGTACATACCAAAACCTTGAATTTCGACGCCGCCATAAGGGTGCATCGATACTTCATTAGCATGAGCAGCTAAATAGTATTGCGCTTGTGAATAATAATAACCAGTGGCAATGACTTTTTTATCCGCAGCTTTGAAACGCTCTAACGCTTGGGTTATTTGCTTTAATTTATTTAAATGCGCATTTGGCATTTTTTGTAAATCCAACAAAATAACCGAAATACGTTTATCTTCAGTTGCTTGATCAATTACTTCTATTATGTCATCAAGTAAAATTTCAGCTGGCTCATCCTTACTCATTGTGGCGTCATTGATAGCCGCTCCAATTGGATCCACGTAGATTTTTTCTTCTACGATTGGACCATTGAGGTTGAGCCTAAGTACAGATGTATCTGCTACTTTAATTTCATCTCCATCACTGGCAATTGACACAATGAAAAGAATAACAATTAGCACAAATAAAAAATTGAGAACTAAGCGGCGTGAAAAGTTAATTCCTGCCCACAGTCCTTTAAACATCTTTGCAATCAAAATAGATCCTTAATTTGGTACAGCTTATATCTGACTCCATATTAGCCCAGAATAAAAATTTATTTAACTGTTAAATCGTAACTAAGTATTTACGAATGATTTTTTAACCTTGTTTATGCGAAAATGTTACATAATTTATCACTTTTGTTGCTTATTACTTGCCAATCAAGCAAAATTCGCTAATGTATAGAGGTTAGACCAGTTGATTGGGGCAGAGGATGTTAGAACAACAATTACAATTAAAACACACACAATTACGTAACCGCTTGGTAATGGGCTCAATGCATACGGGCCTTGAAGAGGGGTGGCATAACCGAAAACGCCTAAGTGCGTTTTATGAAGCGCGTGCCAAAGGTGGCACGGCAATGTTGATCACAGGTGGGTACAGCCCTAATTTACGTGGTAAATTAACGCCTATATCGTCATCTTTTAACAGCTACTATGATGTGTTTAAGCACCGCGCATACACCGATGTTGTACATCAGCATGGCGGTAAGATTTGCTTACAATTATTACATGCTGGTCGTTATGCATATCATCCATTTAATCAAGCACCGAGCGCAATTAAAGCACCTATTAATCCGTATCAGCCAAAAGCAATGTCGCTCAGTTCGATTAAAAAAACCATAAAAGACTTTGCCCATTCTGCCTATTTAGCACAAAAGGCTGGCTACGATGGCGTTGAAGTGATGGGGTCTGAAGGCTATTTGATCAATGAATTTATGGCTCCGCATACCAATAAACGCACAGATGAATACGGTGGCAATTTAGAAAATCGTATGCGCTTAGCATTAGAGATAGTCAAAGCAGTACGGGCAAAAGTAAATAAAGAATTTTTAATCATTTTTCGTTTATCAGTGATGGATTTGATCCCTAATGGGTCAACACCTGATGAAGTGACGACTCAAGCCAAAGCATTAGAGCAGGCTGGGGTCGATATATTTAATACAGGTATTGGCTGGCATGAAGCGCGAGTGCCAACAATTGCGAGTATGGTGCCGCCAGGTGCTTTTAAAGAAGCGTCAAAACGATTAAAAGAAGTTGTCAGTGTTCCAGTGATTGCTGTTAATCGTATAAACACGCCGGATATTGCGAATGAAATATTAAACGCAGGTGATGCTGACTTAATTTCGATGGCGCGGCCATTACTGGCTGATCCTGAATTTTTTAATAAATACCAAGCACAGCAAAGTAAACACATTAATATTTGCATTGGCTGTAACCAAGGCTGTTTAGACCACGTATTTAAGGGTAAACGAGCGACATGCTTGGTGAATCCGCAAGCGGGATTTGAACTTGATTACCCATTAGAAGCCACATCAAAATCAAAAAATGTTTTAGTTGTTGGCGCAGGGCCCGCTGGTTTATCGGCAAGTTGCTATTTAGCACAAAAAGGCCATACGGTTACGCTGATTGATAAAAAGACAGATATGGGCGGGCAATTTAATTTAGCCATGCGAATTCCAGGTAAAGAGGATTTTAATCATACTCTACGTTATTTCATCAATGAACTTGAGCGCCTAAAAGTCACAATAACGTTAAATACAGCTTTTGCTGATGATATGCTTGATCAATATGATGAGGTTGTATTTGCAACAGGCGTTCGCCCTCGTGAGGCAAATTTTACCTGTGCAGACAATAAACGTGTATTTTCATACGATGAAGTTATTCGTGGTGAAGTTGAGCTCGGTAACTCTATTGCGATTTTAGGCGCAGGTGGGATAGGTTTTGATATGGTTGCGTTTTTAAGTGAACATAAAGATCAAAGCATTGCTGATTTTAAATCACAGTGGGGTATTGAATGTGAGCCAAATCCTCATAAAGATAACCGACAATTATTTATGTTAAAACGAAGTGCAGGGCGCTTTGGTAGCGATCTTGGTAAAACAACAGGTTGGATACACCGACAAGTTGCAAAGCAGCATGGTGTAAAACAAATTGCTGATTGCCAATATCATCATTTTGATGATCGAGGTCTTAAAATTACAGTGGCAGGGCAAGATCAAGTGTTACCTGTCGATACCGTTATTGCGTGTATCGGGCAAGTTTCTAATAATGAATTAATGTCTCAATTACTTGATAACCCAAAGGTACATGTTATCGGCGGAGCAAAATTAGCATCTGCAATTGACGCAAAACGAGCTATTTATGAGGCATTACAAGTAGCACGAGAAATATAACTCAATTATAAGCCGTTAATCTTTCAAGGTTAAAGTTTTACTCTTAGGGGCGATTTAATCGCCCCTAAAGATTGGCACTTAGAAACGTTCAGTATTTATATGTGATTATTAGCTCATTTAAAG
Source organism: Pseudoalteromonas sp. Ld20 (assembly GCF_045064175.1). NCBI lineage: Bacteria > Pseudomonadati > Pseudomonadota > Gammaproteobacteria > Alteromonadales > Pseudoalteromonadaceae > Pseudoalteromonas > Pseudoalteromonas sp. Ld20. Next base: position 6,019 of record NZ_JBISHB010000038.1, on the reverse strand, counting down.
CTTAAATATTCGCATTGTTGTAGAATTAAACCCCACATACGCACACCTTATTGCACTTGAATGTTAATTTATATTTTTTCTGGTTGTTGGTTGAAATAAGCAACTGCTCATGGCGGTCTAAGTGATTTATAGACTATAACTAACTTAAACGTTTTGAGAAGGACTGAAATGAAAAATAAAATCATATCTTTATACCACTCTATCTTTACTAAACTTGCCGTTTTAGATGGCGCTCCTGCATTACTTTTTAGGCTTATTCTTGCGCCTGTGATGATCATTGCTGGGTATAACAAACTTGCAATTAGTGGTGATACGTCAGGTTTTTTTGAATTATTTTTAGCTTCACCCGATGTCGTCGCATGGTTTGGTAATCCAGACTGGGGTTTAGGCTTGCCATTTCCAGATTTGCTCGCATTTTTAGCCGGTTGGAGTGAGTTCTTGGGTGGATGGCTTTTGTTAGTTGGTTTATTAACACGTTTAGTTGCTATTCCACTGATGTTTACCATGGTTGTTGCAGCAACGAGTGTGCATTGGCATAACGGCTGGTTTGCTATTGCGCCAACAAACCCGGAGACAAGTGCGGCACAAGTGCTTGATTGGTTAGCTATTCCCGGTGCTAAAGAAAGCTTAGATAACTCTCTTGAAGTGAAAGATCGTATTGAAAAAATTAGTGGATTAGTCGAAGAGCATGGCTTTCCTGATTATTTATATGAAAAAGGCAAACCATCAATTTTAAATAATGGCATCGAATTTTCTGCGATCTATTTTGCCATGCTATTAAGCTTATTTTTTACGGGTGGTGGGCGTTTTGTAAGCCTTGATTATTGGTTACGAAAAAGAATTGAATAAACTAGATTAGCATAGTCGTGGCTGGGTATAACTAGAATTGAATAGGTTGCGCGTTGTATATCCAAACCAGCTCAAGGTGCAGAATTCAGCGTTTTACAAGGGCTTAATATCAAAATGTTACTTTGAAAAAATGGCTGTCCATTTTAAGAAGTAACAACGCAGAGAGTAAGTCCCTGTGAAACGCCCAAGAGCTTGGTTTAAAAAAATTTATACTGCGTTATTGATTTTAATAAAGGAATAACCATCCTCTGCAATCAATGCCTTGTCTAAATAGCTTTAATTCTAACGACACTCACCTCGGGTATATATTATACGTAGAATACTCTTCTAAGTTTGCAGAGCCTCATAATTATTGATTTATTAGTGAGTCTATAAAATAGCGCGAGAGGAAATTTTTATGCATTAGAGAGCTATCATTAATGTTTAATTTAATGTTTATCCCCACTTGTTCTACCCATCGTTGCGCTCAGTAATATCGCTGTTATTAATGCAAATTTAGACTTGAGTATAATTGCCACGCCATTTTATTGTGATACCTTATTTCAACTTTTTTATAACAATTGATCAATCATAAGAATGATAAATAAAAATATATGAATTGATCAATGCGTATTAAAAAAACAGTTTTTGAAATTAAAACAGGACGTGTTACGTGAATACTTTGTTACGAGGATTTAACCTTTTGAGTGTGGTTTTATTGTTATTTTGCTCACCTGCGTGGGCGGCAGACGGACAATTAGACCTAACAACATCTAATATTGGGTTACTTTGCATTATTATATTTTGTATTGCTTATGCAGTGGTTATGCTCGAAGAAAAACTACATTTAAGAAAATCTAAACCAGTACTCGTTGCAGCGGGATTAATCTGGATATTGATTGGCGCATACTATGTAAACCATGATATCCCTGGTATTACGGAAGTCGCATTTAGACACAACTTACTTGAGTTTGCTGAGCTAATGCTATTTTTACTGGTGGCGATGACGTATATCAACGCACTGGAAGAACGAGGTGTGTTCGACGCTTTACGCTCTTGGATGATACGCAAAGGATTTAATTATAAAAATTTATTTTGGATCACCGGATTTCTAGCGTTCTTTATATCACCGATTGCAGATAACCTGACAACGGCGTTACTAATGTGCGCGGTAGTAATGAAAGTGGCTGAAGGAGATAAACCATTTATTAACCTCAGCTGTATAAATATTGTGATTGCAGCCAATGCGGGTGGGGCATTTAGCCCGTTTGGCGATATAACCACGTTAATGGTCTGGCAGGCTGGGTTAGTCCATTTTAATGAATTTTTAGTCTTATTTTTACCCTCGTTAGTGAACTACCTTGTCCCTGCGGCAATAATGAGCTTTTATGTTGCTGATAAACAACCCACCGCAAAGTACGAAGAAGTTGAGCTTAAACGTGGTGCAGTTAGAATTTTGGTTTTATTTTTATTAACAATAGCTACAGCCGTTGCGTGCCATAGTTTTTTACATTTGCCTCCAGTGCTTGGCATGATGATGGGGTTAGGATATTTACAGTTTTTTGGTTACTTTTTAAGAATGACATTACCTGGTTCTCTTGCTCGCAAAAAAGCGCATGCGGAGCAGCTAGGTGACAAAGACAGGTTAGCCAAACTTGGCAGTGTTGTACCATTTGATGTGTTTAGTAAAGTGTCACGTGCCGAGTGGGATACTTTATTGTTCTTTTACGGAATTGTAATGTGTGTAGGTGGTTTAGGCTTTCTAGGCTACTTAAATCTAATGTCTGAAATGCTCTATGGTAACTGGTCTACAACAACAGCTAATGTGTTTCTTGGTGTGATCTCGGCAGTCATTGATAATATACCTGTGATGTTTGCGGTACTATCTATGGAGCCTGATATGTCACACGGGCAGTGGCTTTTGATCACTCTTACAGCAGGTGTAGGTGGTAGCTTATTGTCGATAGGCTCTGCGGCGGGGGTTGCTTTAATGGGGCAAGCGCGCGGTTACTATACATTTTTTGGGCACTTAAAGTGGACACCTGTTATCGCTTTAGGTTATGGCGCAAGTATCATGGTACATCTTTGGTTGAATGCATCACTTTTTTAAGTGGTAGTTAAACCTCTTATAGGCACTGATTAAAACCAGTGCCTATAAGTAGTCTGCTCGCTTATTTATGTTTATTGTACGTTTGGTTTTTGTGCGGGTAATAATAGTTCAGGAGGCTGCATGCCCTTTAGTAGTCGGCCGTAAATATCAGCGCCAGTTATGATACGGTTTGTAGTTCCCCAAACAAGCAACACATCTTGATCAATAGCACCATCGAATGCTTTATCCACCGATTGACTCATTTTCATTTTTATCACAGCGTCACTTAAACTGGTTTTATCATCAGTAATAATAATAGGGCGGTGACAAAAACTATACGCGTCTAAGCTATCAAACTCAAACAAGGCAGCTCTTAATAAGCCATCAGCATCCACTACCAGCAAAGGTTCATCATCTAAATTGGTGATTACCACCCAACGATGACCCGATTTATTAATACTTTTTAAAAAGGGATCTTCTGCTGAATTTGTGATGTCGGGAATAATCGGTAAATCCATTTTTGTTTTTAGCGCGATAATTGAATCAGGATCAATTAACTCGCCTTCATCAGCAACGGTTATGGTATCTAGTTTAAAGAAGTTAAGTGCGCCAATCCCTTCGACATGATTGATATCGGTACCTTCGGCTTCAATGTGTTTTCTGATAATACTGCTTAGTTCGCTTTCAGCGAGGTAGGTAATGCCTTCTTTACCTAGCCATAGATCTAATATAATAGCCGTTGGCTTTGCTACGGGATAAAACAATATTTGATAAAAGCGGATTACCGGGGACAATAAACTTCCCATTTTTAGTGCGTTTCTTGAAAAATAAGCTTGGGGAATAATTTCACCAATAATGGTGATTGCAATTGTGGAGAATAAAAAGGCGCTGATACCTGCTAAAGCAGAATCAGATAATAGGGTCAATAAAACATTGATACCCACATTACCCCATAAAATAGTGGTTAAAAGGAAGTTTGAGTCACCTCTCAATGCGAGTATTTTTTTCGCATCTTTATTACCTTTTGTTGACTCTACTTCGAGTTGTAAACGACTCAAAGAGAAAAAAGCTAAATTTAGACCTGAAAATATGGCTGATTGCGAAATGCAAAAAACGATACCAAGCCAAAGAAAAAGATCCATAAAATGAGTTCCTAATGTGTTAGTGGCATGTACCACAAACAATAAAAGTAACACAAACCATCACATTATCAGGCATTTTTATAACTAACGGTGAGGTTTAGGCTGTTTATTAAAATTTTATGGATACTAGGTAGGGCGTGTTGACCTTTGTGGATTGAAATTTGCTCAATCTAGGGGCGATTTAATCGCGGCGCGAGGTTTGTAACCTAGCGGGCTCGATAACTGCTCCTGCGTTATTCTACTGGCTCACATCCATGTGAGAATAAGTAAAAATCGAGCAAAGCTTCCGCGTCCTGCTCACGCCCCTTACCTACGTCCGTGTATGCAACAAAGAGTTAATCGCCCCTAGGAAAAACCCTTTGGGCAGCGCATATTTGGCATTTATACTGCGTTATCGCCTATTTATGGGGAGCAACCACACAGCATAGGCGCTGGCTTGCCTAAATACCAAATAGACTGCTGCAAAATCAATCACGAAAGGTCAACACGCCCTAGAGCACCATATAGTTTAAAAATCATGCAGCTAATTTCAGTGATATATGTAAATTAGTGATCATGGCTGTACGATTTAAATCATATTCATTGAGTCTTATTCCTCTATATCGTGCTCGAGGTCCTGCCCTAATTCAGGTAACCAGTGTAAGTAACTTTGCGTGGTTCTAATGTCACTGTGACCAAGCTGGTGTTGCAGTTGATGAAGTGGCATACCTGATTCAAGTTGATGTGTTGCATAAGCATGGCGTAAGGCATGTGGATTACAGTGCGCTAAACCACACGCTTGTGCGTGTTTTCTCAATGGCTTCCTGAAGGTCGATGCTGACATAGGTTTATCCATTAACAATCGCGAGTAAAACATCCAACCCGTTGGGTGATACATTTTCCAGTAACAACGTAATTGATTCAGTACACTATCTGATACAACTACGTAACGCGATTTATCTCCTTTACCATGTTCAATTAAAATGGTTTTACGCTGTCCATCGATGTCTTGCACTTTGATGCGCAGCAGTTCGCCAATACGCAAACCACATCCATAATACACCACTATCAATGTTTTTAAACGCATATCCGTGCAACTTTCTATAAGTCGACGAATATCATCACGCGATAAATAAGTAGGTGCCCGAGGTTTCGCTTTAGGCAAGGCTATGTCTAAGTTCAGTGGGCGATGTAAAATATTCTTAAACAGAAACCAAATGCTGTTTATTTGTATTTTTTGACTCGCTCTGGAGAGCTTGCGAATGGCGGGATCTTTAAAAAAGATACTCAGCTCATCATCAGTAATTAAATCGAGTGGTTTATTAAAATAATGGCTGAGTTTAAGTAAATGCTCGCAGTAACTTTTACATGTACTTTGTGAATAACCTCGATAGGTTATTTCTGTTTTGACTTGTTCAATGAGTGTATTCATGACTTACCTCCAAGTTATGGGATAACCCCAAGGTAAGTGTGGCTCAAATGTTCAGAATAGGATCTCCGCGTAGCGGCTTAGTTCAACAATTTAATAGTGCGCTCATCGGGCATATTTCTGCCGACTTAACGCTCATTTATCTACTTTATATAGTTTTAACAAATTACCTAAGGTATTACTATCACGAAGTTTTCTAAAACTTTAAAGCAAAGTTAAACAGAACAATATGCGCTCAGCGCTCATTTTCATGAATATATGCGCAAAGGGCTGTTTGGCCAATTAATTAACTACGATATTTAGCCAATCTCGATGGCCGCTTATCACTCAAAGCCGTCATTTAGTTTAATCTTTCATCGTTGGGTTTCGTTGTTCTCAACCTAACCCACAGTAGTGAATTAAACGCCGAGTTGATTGGGCTTTTCCTAGAGCACCATATAGTTTAAAAATCATGCAGCTAATTTCAGTGATATATGTAAATTAGTGATCATGGCTGTACGATTTAAATCATATTCATTGAGTCTTATTCCTCTATATCGTGCTCGAGGTCCT
>NZ_JBISHB010000037.1:0-14099 GCF_045064175.1 Pseudoalteromonas sp. Ld20 | reverse complement strand
CTAAAAAGAGTTCAAACAACAAAAATGCACTAACGAAGATAAAAATCAACTGGTTTAGTCAGTAGCCAACTAAGAGCTTTTAGCTCGCTTTATAGATTTGACAACCAGTTCGCGTAAATATCAAAGAGCCAGAGATAGCTTCTCAGTTTAGAGCTCGTACATAAGTATGCATTTATTTCTTTGTGTTAAAAGTTTTTGTTGTTGACAAGAGGGAGTCCACATAAGTTGGTTAAAATTAGCCACGCAGGAGCAAAACCAACTGTTTCTTGTCCTGCTGAATTGGCTTGTTAGGCCTTATTGGTTATCCCAAAACTTATAGTTTAATGATTTTTCAAGGGATTCTATTTTATGTTTAATCTGAGCTGCGCCTGAAGATGAGATTTCACCTTTTTTATGCATTTTTGATATGCTTTCTTTTGTTTTTCTGCGCTCACTAAATCGTTGTCGATTTAGGTCTATACCTTGTGTAAAGCTCTTAGATATAAACTTTAATATATCTTCATACTCTCTACAGAACTCTATGTATGGTTTAACAGAGTCTGTTATATCTAGCCATTGACTATTTTGGTCAGCGATTTTATCGAAGTCGCATGGTTTTATAATTATATTATTCGGAATTCCAGTATTTTTAATTTTACTATCAACATAAACTTTACGTGCTAATTCAGAGCAATATGAGAATTTTTTGGCGGGTTTTCTTTTTGGTAAAATCACATATGGTTGCTCAATATAATAAGCGCATGTCTTACCAAGTACCTCATTGTCTTTCTCTTTTAAACCTTTAAATCTAATAATACGCCAATCATCTTTTACATCATTTAAAACTTCAGGGATTAGTTTGAGAGAAACACCTATTTTAGGCATTGCATCTATACATATAAAATCAGCTTGAACAATCACTACATGACTCGAACGGGCGTTTGAGTAAACCCTTTTTTGTAGGCTTGCTAATATTCTTGATGAGTTCGAAGTGCCTGTAACAAGAATAATATCTCCTGTTTTCAGCTCATCTTGAAAGGTTTTTAGTTTTTCAATAAACTCACTTTCTTCACCACGAGTTAATTTTCTATATATCGGTAAGTGTTCATTTTTAATACCTGCATAAGATCCAAGCATATTTAACTGAGCATCAGTCATGCTTTTAAATTGTTCAATAACTTTATGTCCAGCGCCTTCCTTTCCCATAGTTTGAAAAACGTTTGCGGTAGCTTGCATTTTTATTTGGTGCTTTAATTTATCCACTTAATTATCCTTGTGCACCTATGCTGGAATAGATGAGGCCTAACGAGCCTGTAGAATAACTCGTTTTAATTTATTTTTATTGATGCATCAACCATAGCTGAGTTCCTATTTTGGTTCAATCGGTTACTTCGATTTTACGTAAATATAAAAAAGAGGATTTGGTGTTGTTTTAATGGGCGTTTTAAAAGGGATTGCAGGTGTGTGAGTGGTTTATTTAAAGTGATAAGGGGTTACCCTTATTAATGCATCGTGTTTTGCAGCTTTTCTATTATATTATGAACAAGGCAATACAGTTGCCGCAGAATAAAGTGAATGCATTCACATTCGTTTGTCCGTAAGGTCAATTTATTCATGCCTTTATTTATTGACTGTAATATTGCGCTTTTTACCTCAAGAAAGACAGGCTTAATACTGCCGAGTCTTTTACCATTACTTTATAAAACATTGTCGTCGTTCCAATAGACTGTCTATTTTGACCTTCATCTTATCAATGTAGCTCATTTTCAGCCTGCCTATGCTTATTATCTAACGGTGGATTTAGATCATTGGATCCGCTATAGAATAAAAATGTGCCACTGGCGACAATGGCGCTCTTTCCAAAGGAATAGCACGCACCAAAGTACGCAGTTTAATGAAATTGGGTGTTAGCGTGCGACTCGTCATAGCCTGTGGTATCACCAGTACCAAAAGTAGGCGCTTGGAAGCGAAGGCCCTTGTAGAAGCTCAAAAACAAAAGGAATTAACATTGCGCTAGGCAATGACTACTTAGCATCACAAGGTTTAGTGTCATTAAAAGATATTTGGATCAATATTCATTACGGGAGATGAACCGCCCATTGCACTTCCTGTTAATAAAAAGCGCATGATGGGTGGTGTGGGGGCTGGAGGTGAGAGGCCTCCGGCTACCCGATTATGTTCGTAACTTATTGAGTAAAAAGCTGTTCTGCCGTATTCATTGGCAAAAACATACGAATTCGACCATTATGCTCGCATAGCACTTCAAAGCCAAATTTCGTGTAAAAGGCTTGAGCAGAGTTAGTAAGGCAGTCAACAACAATGGCATACGCTCTCATGTGGTGATTGACTTCCCATAAGTACTTAAGTGCCCGAATTAGGCTAACCTTTCCCAAACCAGAGCCGTGATACTCCTTATGTACAGCAAGCTGAGCAAGTAAAAATACAGGTATGGGATAACGAGGGAGCTTCTTTGCAAGTTGCACAGGTAAGGTTTCGCGGCAAATTGAGCTTGCCGCCACACTGTAAAACGCACAAATCGCATACTTTTGATTGAGTAATGGCTGAACACTAGGTAACACCATTGTTCGGCTAATACCCGCTTGCATATGTTTAGCCGCTTGAGTTTTGATAAACACATTTAACTCTTGCTGACCACAATCAAAAGAATTGCGATCATGTTTCGATTTACTCAGTTCAACAAACTCTTTACCCCAACTCACTTAATGCAACTCTCATCTGTAAACCTCGCCGCTTCAAGCAAAGCCTGGTTTGGCGTTTTAGCTTTATCACACGCATGCATAAATTCATCAAAGACGCTGTCCTTAACAACGATACTCTCATGTTCTTCAATTACGTGCGTAGCGTCTTCATCCATTAACCTAACCACATATTCAGTTAAACTTTTTAAACCAAGTAACGCCGATGCCTTTTCTGCTTTTGCTTTAATCTCTTCATCAAGACGAATATCTAAGCGCGCTGTTGCCATAATGCCTCCTACGTACGGAACAACTCCGTAATCACGAGTAGATTATAGTGCACTTAATGAACCGATTCAATACGTACGGAAAACTACCGGAAGGTGAGAGAATATAGCGAGACTGTAGAATAACTCCAACAGCCAAATCCAATTAAAAAAGAGCTCCTGTAATTAACGCTAGTTGTTTTTGATAAAGTATTTTGCTGGCAATAGTCAGTGATAGTTAAATCGCTAGCTTGTTGTTCTTCAATGATACTACACCACTGCTCTGGGTAAGAGAACTCACTAACCGCAACAAGGGGATCTCAATGACCCTACAAATTCATAAACTCACGCAGTATTTACGCGGCTGGAGACACTACTACCTAATAGCCAACGCTTATCAACTGACAGTGGGTTTAGATCATTGGATCCGCCGCAGGATAAGAATGTGCTACTGGCGGCAATGACGCTCTTGATAAAAAGAATAGCGCGCACCAAAGTACGCAGTTTAATGAAATTGGGTGTTAGTGAACGACTCGCCATAGTCTGTGGTATCACCAGTACCAAAAGTAGGCACTTTGAAGCGAACGCCCTTGTAGAAGCTCAAAAATAAAAGGAATTAACATTGCGCTGGGCAATGACTACTTAGCCTCACAAGGTTTAGTGTCATTGAGAGATATTTGGATCAATATTCATTACGGGAGATGAACCGCCCATTGCACTTCCTGTTAATAAAAAGCGCATGATGGGTGGTGTGGGGGCTGGAGATTAGAAACCTCCGGCTAACCGATTATACGCAATGACTGTAATAGAACACAGCTTCTCCTGCAATTAAATTAACACCTTCATCTATTTCAGATTGAGTAGGAGAGTTAATGATTTTAACAACCTCAACTAAAGCTGATTCCATTACTTGTGGTTTCAGTTTCATAATTAAATACTCAATGGCATTACACTTCCAGATATCATCATTACCCAGTAAGATTTCATTGATAAACGGAACTAAATCATCGTTCGCCTGTGATAGTTTTTCCGCAACAGGTAATGCCACTGGCCAATTAATATCTTTAAGCCATGGAAGTAGTTGCTCAAAATATAATGGCAACTCCGAATTAGAGATAGCTTGTAAGTTAATGCATGCATCTAAATCATGTTTATTTTGTGGCACAATGTTCGAATTCATATTTGCGTATAACTTTAAGCTAAGGGGTGCTGATACGTGGGGCATAATGGCGAAGCCGCCCCGCGTATAGGCGTCCCAGCGACCGAAGGGAGAGGCTTAAGCGCTTTGTTAGCAGTCATTGTTTAAATTACCTCTTAAGCTTTTTAAAACTCGAAGAAGACTAATTGTAAGACATACAACTGCAACTGATGGAGAGTAAATCATTAGCAGCTCCGTCAAAGACAAGGAATCATTTTCTTGATAACTATATTCTGATACGACACCTGATAAGACACTTAGAACCAGTACCGTTAGACAAGAGAAAACGAGCAGCCGAGAATCCTTGGAGTTAACGCGACGATTTAATTTAACTGAGCCCACTAACAAAGCTATAAAACAAGCGCAGATGACAAGTGCATCTAAGGCGTAAAAAAGAAATTCCAGTAAAGTAAAACCGTACATTTCATATATTACTTGCTTAAAAAATTCCATTTAACTTAATCCTAAAACCTGACTGCTAACGAGGCTGTAGAATAACTCTAACAGCCAAATTCAATTAAAAAACGAGCTCCTGTAATTAACTCTAAGCGTTTTTAAAGCATTAGGTAATGCATTTGGAACCCATAAAACAAGCTGTTTTTCTAAAAAAAGAGTAATTCTACAGCCACAACGCCGCGTTAAGCGGACAAAAATTGTGGGTTATAATGTGTAGCGAAGCGAAACGTAACCCACTGTTTTTGTTCCGTTTAAACGCCTTGTTAAATGGCTTGCACCCAAGAATACTGCGCACCTTCCAACAACCTCGTTGTCGGCTTATTTATCAATGTATTACGCCACCTAAGAATTAAATATTCTTCGATCTCTGAACGTCCAATATCTACTGAGATATATGATAATGTGTAATTAGTAGATATGTGCTTTCTTAATAACTGTAAGTCAGTAATGTTTTCCTCGATACCAATCTTTTTAGTGAAGGCATGATTTACAGGTCGCATAAGATCTGACATACGACTGAAAACACCTGATGTCTCTCCTACATATCTAGGAGACTCACCTTTCCATAAAACATATACACCACCATATTTTGGAAATCCAGACTTCCAGTCATCGGCGAACGGAGTATGTTTTGTTGAAGATATTAATTCATCTGTAAGCGTATAGCTAACGACACCTAGCCTTGCTTAATATTCCAAGGTAATAGCGGTTCAAGGTCACCGGGCTGCTCAGCAAGGTGCTGTAAGCACGTTGATATGTAGTCATGCACTACAAGATCATTATAAACTCACGCAGTATTTACGCGGCTGGGGACACTACTACTTAATAGCCAACGCTTATCAACTAACAGTGGATTTAGATCATTGGATCCGCCGTAGGATAAGAATGTGCTACTGGCGGCAGTGGCGCTCTTTCCAAAGAAATAGCTCGTACCAAAGTACACAGTTTAATGAAATTGGGTGTTAGCGAGCGACTCGCCATAGCCTGTGGTATAACCAGTACCAAAAGTAGGCGCTTGGAAACGAAGGCCCTTGTAGAAGCTCAAAAACAAAAGGAATTAACATTGCGCTAGGCAATGACTACTTAGCATCACAAGGTTTAGTGTCATTGAAAGATATTTGGATCAATATTCATTACAGGAGATGAACCGCCCATTGCGGACCCGCATGATGGGTGGTGTGGGGGCTGGAGGTTAGAGACCTCCGGCTACCCGATTATGTGATTTTATAAGTGGCTACCTGCGTAATGGACAATTGCATCACCTAAATAATTAACCATTTCTGGGTGATACGAATTATGAAACTTTTTCATATCGTCATTTTCTTTATAAAATATTCCCATGCCTATATATGCTTCTTTGGATGGGGTATAAAAACGACAAGCTATTTCAAAGTGTTCTTTCATTAATGCTTGAACACTTTCATTATCAACGGCTGTTTCATCAACGTACTCTGCTAATTTTTTATACAGAATATCCCAGTCTTGATGGACAAGTTCTCTATTAACATGCGCCCAATTATCTGTTGTTGATAAGCTGTGAGTTTGCTCCATATTAAGAGCATTTTTACATTCAGCTAAATATTCTTTACTCAATTTATTCATTTATAGATATTCCATTAATTATATATTTATTTGCGACAAACTATCCGAATCAGATAACGAGCCTGTAGAATAACTCGTTTTTAATTTATTTTTATTGATGCTTCAACCATAGCTGAGTTCCTATTTTGATTCAATCGACAACTGACTTTCACGTGAAAATATAAAAAGAGGATTTGCTGTTCCCTCAAGGTGGGCCATTATCCCCTTTACTTTCCAATATTTTACTCGATGAATTAGATAAGAAGCTAACCTACAAACGCCTTAAGTTTGCACGTTACGCTGATGACATAATCATTTTAGTAAAAACGAAAAGCGAAGGGCTAATAATCCAACGGGAAATTACTGCGTTCATCACTAAGCGATTAAAGCTCAAAGTGAACGAATCGAAAAGTCGAGTCGGTCCAGTAACAGGCTCGAAATTTCTCGGGTTTACCTTTCGTTACGGTCAAGTGCAAATTCACGAACAGGCGCTAAAGAAATTTAAAGCAAATGTCAGGGAACTCACTAACCGCAACTGGGGGATCTCAATGACCCTACAAATTCATAAACTCACACAGTATTTACGTGGCTGGGGACACTACTACCTAATAGCCAACGCTTATCAACTAACAGTGGATTTAGATCATTGGATCCGCCGTAGGATAAGGATGTGCTACTGGCGGCAGTGGCGATTTTTACATGGAATAGCCCGCACTAAAGTACGCAGTTTAATGAAATTGGGTGTTAGCGAACGACTCGCCATAGCCTGTGGTATCACCAGTACCAAAAGTAGGCGCTTGGAAGCGAAGGCCCTTTTAGAAGCTCAAAAACAAAAGGAATTAATATTGCGCTAGGCAATGACTACTTAGCGTCACAAGGTTTAGTGTCATTGAGAGATATTTGGATCAATATTCATTACGGGAGATGAACCGCCCATTGCACTTCCTGTTAATAAAAAGCGCATGATGGGTGGTGTGGGGGCTGGAGGTTAGAGACCTCCGGCTACCAGATTAGGCATTTACTCGATGCTTTCTTTATTAGTAACTAACAACTTCAAAATACCTGTTGATAGCGACTCTAGGCTGTAACCAGAAAAAAAACTATGCCATAGCTTTGGTACTTTGTTAGTTAGAATGACTATTGCCATATTTTTATCTCTACAACACACAACAATTGAATGCTGGCCAAAAGTGCCACCATTGTGCCATGCTATTTCACCTAATTCTTGACTTTCACCAAGTGCCCAAGCAAATCCAATACTTTCCATTTTGGCTTCGTTGAAAACAGGTGATGTTGTCTCTTGTAGCAAAGCTTTCCAATCGTTACCAAAACAACCTAAATGAGCCTTTAGGAATTGAAGCATATCATTAGTTGTTGATCGCCATACACCTGCTGGTTCCATTCCATCCCATTTAAAATCAGGTAACTCTTTACCACTAGCACTATGCCCTTTAGCTAAACGCTGAGCATTATAAGCTTTACCACTTACATGAGTATCAGCCATACCTAGTGGATCTAACAAATGTTTTTTAACAGTTTCTTCGTATGTTGTTCCTTGGCATTCAGCCAAAATATTTCCAAGCAGTGCCATCCCTAAATTTGAGTATTTAAACTTACCTGTTTTAAGAGGCTTTTTAATGGCATTTAAAAAGTCATCAATTTGTGACTTATTGAAGCTAAGCACGCTTGACATAAACTTTGAATAAGAAAGATTTATTTCCTTAATCGGATCTGAAGGAAGGCCCGAAGTGTGTGTCACTAGTTGTTTGAGTGTAATATCCTTTACAATAGGTAAATTAGGACAATATTTCCCAACTCTATCGTCTATATCTACAACACCGTTCCTGGCAAGTATTGCTAATAAAGTAGCTGTAAAGGTTTTCCCTACAGAGCCAATTTCAAATACATCAACATTAATATTTTTATTAAAACCGTAAGAGGCATGAGATTGTGTACCGTCATCCCAAATAGCTACATTTAACTGCGGCCGTTTAGTTTTTTTTACAAACGCTTCGATTTTATGATCAACGTGATGATTCATACTAAATGCCTAACGAGCCTGTAGATTAACTCGTTTTAAATTTATTTTTATTGATGAATCAACCATAGCTGAGTTCCTATTTTGGTTCAATCAGTTATCGCTAGTTTACATAAAATTTAAAAAGAGAATGTGCAGTTGTTTTAATGGCTGTTTTAGAGTGGATTACAGGTGGCTAAGTGGCATATTTCGGTTTAAAAGGGTTCCCCTTTTTTAATGCATCGTGTTTTGCAGCTTTTCTATGTTATGAACAAGGCAGTACAGTTGCCAAAGAGCAGCAATATTGGTTTGAACAATTAAAATTTTGGATTGATGCACATGCGATAAAGTGCTTTGAATGCAGAAAGAAAACTCGTGCAATAAACCGGCTGAAATTAGCTATGCAAACTTGGTTATTAAAAAATCTAGAACGCCAGAGGAAAATCAATTACTCAAGTCTACAGCGCAGCAACTGTTTGATTTAGGTATGATCAACAAGGAAAATAAACTAAACGCTATTTGCAAAATGTAAATAGGCGTAATTAGAGGGATTTATGTATAAAAAAGGACAGCCACAAGGTTGAATGTGAGAACGCTAATTTTCTAAAAATTGTGCCTGTCCTATTATCTTGTCAAGCGTAGGCGCTGAGCTTGCTGACGCGTGTGATTGGTAGGTTGGTTTAAATTGTAGGTCGTTTTTTAGGGCGTATAATTCAAATTTACCACAGAGATCACAGAGGCACTTCGTGCTGCATCGGGGTTAAATATATGTTACAAGTTAATAATGTTTATATGTTTTAATAATGTTGAAAATGAAAGGTTTATATTTTAAAACTAATTTCAGTCCTAATTTTGTCTTTTGAGCGGCAAAGGCAAAAAGCAAGACGCGACCCCAATGAGTTTGAATCGGTAGCAATAACTCCTTCGCGCTTGAGATTCATTTTCAACCAATGTTTACCTTTTATGGCATTAGCCTCAGCCTGGTTATAGACACCACTGGGTTGATTTGAACTAGCGCAACCAAGTATAAAGTAACAAGCAAAAGCTACTACAAAAATACGTTTTAACATGTTTAATTCTTTTTCACTGAAGGTGATTTATAATGACTAAAATTAGCAGTCAGTTATGCAATCAGTTGGGCGCTTTGCGCTGTAACAACAGATAATACCGACTAATACTTATATGATAAGCAGTTAATTACAAGGTTTTATTTTACTTTCTTTTTAATCCTTTAAAAACATAACAAACTGTTTTTAAAGGATTAAAAAACTATTCATTTTCTATTCAACTTAAAATAAGTTTTCAATAAGACTTCATTTGTTATTTTTTTTATCCTCGATGAAAAATTAACAAAGAGCGCCTTATCATGAAATTAAAAACACTCTCTCACATTATTTCCCTTATGCTATTAACGGGTTGTAGTTCCCAAATCGAGCGGATAGAAAACCCAGAACGAAAAACAAGTACTGCACCTTACGAGAACCTTTTTCCAAGCCACTTTATTGGAAACGGCCCGCACCACATCAATGATGATTTAGATTTACTAAAACCAGAAGAAAAAATGGTGGTTGAGAGAGCTTTTCTTGATCCCGTGCCATCGCATAAATACAGTAAAAGTTATGGTTACAACTTCGCAGATTTAGTTTACTCAGACATTAAAATTGATGAGCATAAGCAAGGTGAAATAACATGGTTAGGACATGCCAGCTTTTTAATTCAACAAATGAATAATGATGCGTTTGTTACCGACCCTGTTTTTCATGAGTTTGATGGTTTTTTAGGTTGGTTAGGGCAAAGTATGAGTACGTCGTTTGTTCGCCTTGGCGAGGCCCCTGTTAAAGCTAAAGAGTTAGACTTTGTCTCTGGTGTGTTGATTTCACATGACCATTTCGACCACCTAAGTAATAAAACTCTAAATGAATTCAGTGAAAGAACACATTTGTACTTACCGTTAGACAGTAGTAGTGACGTAGATTACAGCGTTGGACCAACAACCGAAATGGATTGGTATACGCAAACCCAACACAGTAAAACCCAAGTACACTTTTTACCTAGTAACCATAACTCTTCAAGAGGAATTTTTGATACCGATGATAGTTTATGGGGGAGCTGGATGCTGGATGATGGTGAATATAAAGTATATTTTGCCGGAGATACAGGTTATAGCGATGTATTCAAAGATATAAGAGCTAAAATGGGTCCAATGGATGTCTGCCTAATGCCAATAGTCGCTTACCATGAAGGAAAGCGACGTGTACATATGTCTCCCGAAGACGCAATACAAGCCGCAGAAGATTTAGGCTGTAAGGTTTTTGTTCCTTGGGGTTATGGCACGTGGACCTTAGGCTGTGAGCATGTGCATGAGCCTTTAAGACGACTCGATTTAGCGATTAAACAGTCGACACCAAACTTTACGGTAAAAACCTTAAAAATGGGTGAAAGCTTAAATTACCATAAGCTACTTAGCTCAACTAAAAGCTGACACAGCAATATATTTTAGCAAAATTGAGACGTAGTTCGTAGCAACTACGTCTCAAAATAGTCTAGCTTTATCAGCTCTGCTTTGTGCTTCTCTAACCAAAACACTGACGCATTTTCCCTAATATAGTTCCTGTATTCTGGCGTGTTGGGGTCACTAGTAAACTTTTGCAGTTGATACAGGAGCAGTGAAGCATGCAACGCATTATTGTGCTGGTAAGTTAATCTTGCGTTATTAAACGCTTGCTTAGCTACGCTAATTGCCGCAACATTATCTTTTTGAGCACGCAATAGCTTCGCTTTTTGATTAAGGTTAAAACTATTTTTTGGCTGCGAATCTGACAAAGATAATGCATCTTTCCACCTTTCATTGTCTATATACCAAGTGAATAGATCTTCAACACAGCTTTCATAAAGCCATTGATAACTTGATAATTTAGGTAAACTTAACGTTTTTAAATAGTATGACTCTGCTTCAATCGGACTCGATGCGAATAACGCTAGATGATAATAAATAGTAGCAAAATAAGCGTCATCAATATTATGAGTAATTAGTAGTGACTTAGCAGTATTTAAGTATTGATAACGGTTTACCAAGTCTCCCAACTTATGCGACAAAATTGATCCTGTTGTGTGGGCTGAGACTTGTGCTATAACATCACCTTTCTTGCTAGCATATTCACTCGCCTTTTTTATATGCTTCTGTAACTGAGCAGGCTGATGTTTTGCATAGGCAAGCCACGCTAATGATATTTCTATTTTATAAGCAATATCTGAAAACTTTGATTCCTTTACTTTAGCTAATGCACGCTGATAATACTTCAACGCATAGTGATATTCTCCTTGTTGGTGAAAAACCCCCCCTTTGAGGTACAACCCGAGTGCAATGTAAGGTGAATGTGGTCCTTGATGAGGGAATTCAATCAGTTTTTCGATTAAAGCTTTCGCAATATCATACTGTTGGTTACCAATCTGCTGTTTAATAACATGATATATAACGGAGGGGACCTGAGGTTGTTGCTCTAACAGTAATTGCAACTTTGCGCTTAATACCCTTGGGTTAGGCTCATTCAAGTAACCTGTTCGCTGAACATTCTCAATAGTATCATTAAGTGAGCTAGCCAAGTCCGTTTCGTTTTTAGCAATAACAAAACCATGCCAGTCCCGTTTAACTCCCAGTAGTTTGTACTCAAAAAGTAAACTCTCATTAAAAGAAGATAGATAACCCGAAATCAACATTGACTGGTCATCTAGTTTTGCATTTTCTCTCGTCATATCTGAATAGCGAAATAAAGCAGTTGTATCTAGTGAAGCTAACCGCGGATTATCGCCAAGATAATTTGCATTTTCGGCTATTCGTTTTTCAAAATGTGCAACCCTTTCTTTATCTAACTCGGCAGATATCGAAAAAGGGAGCAGGTATAGTTTACTGGCGACTTTATTTTGAGAGGCATTATCACTGAGCCAAAATAAAAGGATAGACATTGCAATTAAAAGCAAAGAGGCAATAAAGTACAAATAAGTTTGAGGCTTTCTACTTTTAGTCGCTACTTCATTTAGTTTTTCTGCTTCACTTGCTTCTTTGACTTCAAAAGGCAACTGCCATTGATAGCCTTTTTTAGGAAAGGTTTTAATCGCACTGCTCCCAAAAACACTGCGTAATTGACTAATATTCTGAAAAACAACTTGTTCAGAAACTGATTGCTGCCCCCAAATTTCATCGAGGATAGTTTCTTTACTCAGAATTTTATCGGTATTTTTGATAAATAAAGCTAATAGTTTTGCTTCATTACCTTTTAAAGCTTTGGGTTTTTCGTTGTAGTAAAGTGTAAAAGTATCTTGATCAAAATAATACTTTTCAAAATAATAGCGCATAAAAAATTCGTTAATGTATAGTAAGTTTGATACGCCCTCGTGGATGCATAAATAAACTACTAAAGCCAAGTGTATGGTTTATTTTATCAAAGACTTGGCAAGCAGACCATTATCAGTTTACTTAACCTGAACTCGGTTTAAGAGATATTTAACAAGTGGACATATCGGGAAAGTTATTTTTATGGATATCTAGCTTGATAGTTTTTCTTAATTTGAGGTGAATTTCGCGTCAATAGCTAACCTATTGCAAGTAAATTTAACGAAGATGTTATATAAATACTGCTAGAGAACCCTTTATTAAGCCGATCACAGGTTACTTAATATCGCCTAGCGAATGGCAGCTAAGTCTGAGAAAGAGTTAATTATCTACTTCGCAATAATCTATGTATACATCATTGTTGCGACCCCAACGAAGAAGGTTTTCTCTATTTATTTCTACCGTATCGTCCATACTACCTCTAGGAATATAACGAGACTGTAGAATAACTCCAACAGCCAAATTAAATTAAAAAACGAGCTCCTTTAATTAACTCTAAGCGCTTTTGAAGCATTAGATAATGCATTTGGAACCCATAAAACTGGCTGTTTTTCTTAAAAAAGAGTAATTCTACAGCCACAACGAGGCTGTAGAATAACTCTAACAGCCAAATTCAATTAAAAAACGAGCTCCTATAATTAACTCTAAGCGTTTTTAAAGCATTAGGTAATGCATTTGGAACCCATAAAACAGGCTGTTTTTCTTAAAAAAGAGTAATTCTACAGCCTCAACGCCTTGCTAAGCGGCGAAAAATAGTTGGTTAAAATAGTGAGGAACGAACACCAACCAACTGTTTAGCGTCCGTTTGAGCAACTTGTGTACGCCCGACATGGGCATTGACTTATGAGGTGAAAGTCCTCTGTAGGAAGATCACCGTTTAAATAACACACTGTTATTAAACGATAGACACTCGCAAATGGCAAGGGCTAAATCGTGAGAGATAGTCTGGAGGAAGCCGCTAGCATTCTTTATAAAAATAAGTGCGAGCTGATGAACAAAAACATCATATGAGGCGTAGGCTGGAGATGAGCTAGCACAAGATAGCGAAGTCATGTGATCTAACGGCCACCGTAAATGATGCAGTTGTGCAGAGAAAGTCGATGCACCTGTTCTTTATTGGTAAAAAAGGGGGGGGGATCTGATAAACACGCATCCGCGCTAACGCTTGGAGATTACCAGTTAGGGACTGGTTGTTCAACCCTTGGCGCTCTGGTTGCTGCGACCTACAGCGAGCGAAATAGCAGTAAACAAGCGTTAGTTTCGACGCGCTTTATCGAGTAATCGCTAGAGTGATTTATCAGAAGTCAGCAGACGGCATACGACTGCATGGATGCAGAAGGTAGAGCAACGCAGGAGCAGTTGCCGAGTAGCCAAACGCCCATCGTAATGGAGGGGACACGGTGAAGGCCTGAACATCTTAACCAGAGGAGATACTACAAATGAACTTGAATTCACATAGATCACCGTGTTGTGATAGTGATGAACAGCGTTCGACTGTGAATAATACCTCGAATGA